>CAYMTT010000001.1:0-62246 GCA_964393465.1 uncultured Candidatus Saccharibacteria bacterium
CTCGCAGTGCTTCAAGTTGGCCGGTCATTGTGCGTTCTTTGGCCGCACGCACACGCTCGCGGGCTTGCTCTGGCACACGTTCAATTACTTGATCAAGTGCGGAAAGATGTTTCGTTGTTGCGTCCGTCACTTCCGCTTCAAGATCAAGCTCACCCGTGCGTTCGGCGCGTTCTTTTGCTTCGGCAAACTGTTCTTCATAGAGCCTCGCTGCCTCTGTTGTATTTTCGTCATCTTGTCGCTCGGCAAGCACTTGCGCTTCCGCTAATCGTTCTTCAGCAAGCGCGAGATAGCGACGCGCTTTGTTGGCTTCGCCAAAGGTAAAAAATGTGCCAACATCCTCAAAGAAACGATCAAGGAAGAATAGCGGGCTTCCAGGTGTCGTTCCTGCTTGCGGCAGATCGTTTGTCTGTGCGCTTACCACGCCGAAAAATGAAAATACTCCAAGCATGGCAATCGCAATAATTTTTTTACTCATATACATCATTTTATGTTTAGTTATTTATTATGTGGCTCGACCTTTTTTATTATACCACACGGCTGTCTACACTTTTTATTATACCTGTTATCCCTCCTTTTTAACAAATTTTTGTCAACCTATCCGCAAAAGAAACTCTCAATAACTTTGCGAACCTCGCAAAGCAAAAAGCAGAACAAGAACCTCTCCTTTTTCTTTTACTATATCCCCAAGTTGGAATCGGCCTTTGCTTGTAAAGGCTTTTTTTGCCGGTTGAAATAGGCGGCAGCGGCCACCATGGCGCCGTTATCCGTGCAGAAAGCCAGATCGGGCTTGTAGTATTCCGATTCTTTTGAAACTTTTTCTTCCAGCTGCCTTCTAAGCTCTTTGTTGGCGGCCACCCCTCCACCGAGAATGACAGAGCCCACCTTGAACTCCTTTACCGCCCTGTAAGTTTTGGCAAGCAAAACGTCGATTACGGCCTGCTGTACTTCGGAACACATCTCCCGGATATAAGTCAAAGATTTCCTTTTGCGCGGAGG
Source organism: uncultured Candidatus Saccharibacteria bacterium (assembly GCA_964393465.1). Lineage (GTDB taxonomy): Bacteria > Patescibacteriota > Minisyncoccia > Minisyncoccales > MHMH01 > CAYMTT01. The sequence goes on from CAYMTT010000001.1 coordinate 997, forward strand.
CTGTTTTTTGTAATGATAGAGCACGGCGGTCTTTAATCCCGAAAAGCTGAAATCGTAGTTTTTCTGATGAATCATGGGCCTGGGCAAAAAAATGGTTCTTTTCCCCGAAAACTTTTCAGCTTCTCTGGAAATGACAGGACCGCCAGGATATCCCAAACCGAGTATCCTGGCAACCTTGTCCAGGCATTCTCCGGCAGCGTCGTCCACCGTTTCCCCTATCAGGGAATAAGAGCCTATTTTTTTCATCAAGACCAGCTGGGTATGCCCTCCGCTGACAATAAGGCAAACGGCAGGCAGTTTTATTGAATCTATATCCTTGTTTATATAGTTCGCAAGAATATGGGCTTCCATGTGGTTTACGAAAACCAGGGGCTTTTTATGTCTTTTGGCTTTTTCCAGAGCGAAATTTATTCCCTCCCAAAGGCAAGGTTCCAATCCGGGGCCGGAAGTGGCCCCTATCAAATCGATATCAGAAAGATTAAAGCCCTTGAGAGCTTTTTTAAAGACCAAGGAAAGATTCTTTTGGTGTTCCCTTTTTGCCAAGGAAGGGAAAACTCCTCCGTAGGGAGCGTGGAGCTTCACCTGAGAGGAAATCACATTGGAAAGAACCTGAAGTTTTTTTCCTTTGAACTCCAGCAAGGCACAGGAAGTGTCGTCGCAGGAAGTATCTATCCCTATAATCTTAAGATTTTTGGGGGACATATCGTTAAATCTATTACTGTTGAAGGCTCGGACTCTTTTAAATTCCCTGCATCAAAGGCCATGTCGGGCTTCAAGTCTTCGAACTGGGAAACTACTTCTTTGAATCTGGTCGAGGGCGCGTTTCCTGAAACGTTGGCCGAAGTTCCGGTCAAAGGAAGGCTGGTTTCTTTCAAGAGCTCGTTTATAAATTCGTATTTTGGTATTCTCAGGCCTAAGGTTCCTCCTTTTTTCCCTTTCAAGACGGCGGTCACCTGCCCGGGCCAAACCTTTTTTAAAAGCTCTTCCTGTCTTTTGTCCACCTTGACCAGCTTTTTGGCATACTCCACGTCCTTTACGAAAACGGGGACCTGTTTTTCTTTCTCTCTTTTCTTTATCTTAAAAAGCCTTTCTAAAGCTTTTTTGTTTCCGTAATCGCATACCAAACCGTAAACGGTGTCGGTGGGGCAGATCAAAACTTTCCCTTCTTTCAAGGCCTTGGCCGCTTTTTTGATATCCGGCTTTATTATTTCCATATTCCAATCTACCTTATTCTCTCTCAAATTCAACCTTTTTTTCCTTCCTGGCTTTGGTGGAATAATACTTTGTCAGCCTTTCGGCTTTCTTTCGGGCAGATTCTGGAATCCGGCCTCTTTGATAATTCCTGACCAGGGTCAGGGGACCGGAATAGTCTTTCAATTCCAGCAGAAGATCTTCTTTCCCGGCAAGCTTTCTTATCCCCCCGTTTTCCTTTTCGTTCCTGCCCACCACGATTTTTGTCTTTCCGCTCCAAAAGTGCCTGCCAAGCTTCAAAAGCTCGATGTCGTCTTTTCCGCATTCGGGGTATTTTCCAAAAAGCTCTTTTAAGCGCAAGCTGAACTGCAAATCCGTCAAAAGGCAGCCTCCCGCCGGCGTGGGATATTTTTTTATCTTCCATTTTTTGGCAAGCTCCATCTGTTTTTTCCGGGAGCGCCCGGAAATGGAAAAAAGCTTTTTCCTGTCCACCCAGCCCTTTTTTTCCGGCAGAGTCAAGGGAAGCAGTTTCGCAGAAAGCGGCCTCAGCAAAAGCCCGGCCAAGGAAGATTCCTTCTCTGCCAAAAAAAGAGCTTGAATATTCTGGGACATGGGCCTCTGGCCCAAAACTTCCCCGGTAGCTATGAAATCAAACCCTTCTTTTTCCATTGTCTTTTTGGCTTCCTTGAGCATTAAAATCCGGCAGTCCGTGCAGGGATTCATTCCCTTCCCCATTCCATGCAAGGGGCGCTTTACCGTTTCCAAGTACTTTTCCGATATGTCTTTTGCCTTGAAGGGAATCTTTAGCTTTTTGGCGGCTTCTTTTGGCTGTTTTTCATTAAAAAAACAGCTCTTGAAAGATAGAGCGGTAATTTTTATCCCCTGCCTTTTCAAGATTTCAGCTGCCAAAATGGAATCGAGTCCTCCGGAAAAGAGAACCAGAGCTTTAACTTTTTTCATTGACGAATTTGGTGTAAAAACTAGAGTTGTCTTTAAGGTCTTGGAAAACCACGGAGGCCGGCCCCACCAGGCAGCCGGAACCTATTTTTACTCCCGGCATCAAGGAAACGTTTATGCCAAAACGAGTATTTTCCCCGACAATGGCCCCCAAAGAATTCATCCCCGTTTTTTTGATCTCTCCCTTATCGAACCTGATATTGGCAGTAACCGTGCCCGCTCCCGTGCGGCAGTCTTTGCCGAAAATCGAATCTCCGAAATACCCCGAATGGACGTGGACTCCTTTCTGGAAAATGCACCTGGCCACTTCAGCTTGCGACCCAACCATGGCACCTTCCTCCAAATCGGTGTAATCCCTGACCACGGCGTTGTTCCCTATCAGGCAGTTGTCGCCGATATAGCAGGGGGGATTGATTACAGCCCCCTTGAAAATCTTGACGTTCTTTCCGACGTAAACTTTGTTTTTACCCAGATTCTTTTCCATTAAATATCTGGCTGCGGAAAAAAGATTCCAGGGATATTTCAAAGAAGGAGTTTCCTCTTCTTTTTTCTTTAAAACAACGGCTTTGTAATTCTTTTCCCTGGCGTAAAGGGACAAAGCCTCTTCGAAGTCGTAATCGTGTCTGCCGACTTTTTTGTAAAAGCCGAAGAAATCCTTATCCAAAGGATAGACGCCCACAACCTTCAAATCCGAAGGGGCTCTGTTTTTGGGTTTCTCTATTATGCCTTCAATCCTGTTTCCTTTGAACTTCAGCATTCCGAAAAGCTCCGGAGTCTTGGTTTTCTGGGCAAAAAGCACTTTTTTAAAAGACCCTCTGCAGCCCTGGAGTATTTCTCCGGCGTCTATCTTTCCGGCGTTCAGAACCAGAAAGGGGCCTTTAATGAAATCCTTTGCCTGCCAAAGGGCATTGCCCATGCCCGAAGGGTTTTTTTGGACCGCGTACTTTATTTTTTTATCCTTCAGCTCTTTTTCTATTTCCCTTGTCGAATCCTGAACGACTATAATTTCTTTCACTCCAGCTTTTTTTAGCCCGTCTATGGTATGGGAAATCAAAGGACGCCCCATTATTCTGAAAAGGGACTTGTGTTTGTAGTTTAAAGGCCAAAAACGGCTCGAACGGCCGGCGGCCAGAATCACGGCCTGCATAATTGGAATATTGCTTTTGATAATTTTTCCGGATCGTGGCAAATAGATCCGGAGTCCGAAATGAGATCGGCCCCCAGATATTTTTTCCCGGGCAGAATGCTGCCCAAAGCTATGGGCTCCAAGCATTCGGGATAATTTTTTTTGTGCCCGCTCACTCTCTTTGGGGAGGGCTTTCTATTGTTGTAGATCACTTTATCCAGCAGTCCTCCCAAATATTTTTCGATTTCGTTGGCGAATTTCACAACGGTGTATCCGTTGGTTTCCCCGTACTTTGTCATTAAATTGCAGATGTAAACTTTTTTGGCCCGGCTTTTTCTGACGGCTTCGGAAATCCCTTTTACCAGCAAAATCTGAGACAAAGAAGAATAAAGGTCGCCCGGACCCATGACTATAAGATCGGCTTCCTTGATGGCTTTCAAAGCGCCGGGATAAGCTTTGGCTTCCGGCTCCAAGAAAACCCTCTTTATTTTCAAATTCCCGTCGTGCTTGGGAATGTCTATTTCTCCCTCTCCCCTGACGATTTGCCCGTTTTCCAGCTCGGCACAGAGAGTGGCATCTTCCAAAGTAGAAGGAAAAATATCGCAGTAAGAAGGAATTCTCAAATCATCTTTCAAATCATCTTTCAATTCTTTTAAGGCCCGCTCCGTGCTTCCGGAAGAAGCCAGGACGGCGTTGGTGCAGTAAATGTTTGCCAGAACGTGCCCCTTCATGGGACTGTTTTCGCTTTGATAGCGGTAAGCGAAAAGATTCTTTTTCGAGGGAGAAATTCGAGCCAAAGCCAAAACCGCTCTCCTGAAATCGCCGAAAGCCACTTTGGTGCCGAATTGTCTTCTTTCTCTGCCCGCCGATCCTCCGCTGTCGAGCATGGCCGAAACCACCGAAAGCTTTACAGGATACTTTTTAAGGCCTTGCAAAACGGCCTCGGGCATGGCATTTCCTCCGCCCAAACAGACTATTTTCGGGCAAGTTTCTTTCATAATTAATGTTTAACACGTTTTCTGAAAGATTTCAAGGTAAAAAAAGAGGGGTACAACCCCCATAATGCCTCGAAAAATTGTCTTCTGGCGGTCAGGCTTTTTCTGCCAAATGAAAAGTTTTCCTGTTCAACTCCAAATGCTGGGGAGGAAGGACTTTTTCAACAGCTTTCAAAATTGAAGAAGATTTCAAGGGAATAATTCCCTTGAAAGAAGCCAAGCTCAAAAGATAGATTCCGGCGGTCACCGAAACTCCGAGCTCTTTTTTGCAGATTTCCGAAGCCGGAACCAGAAAAATTTTTTCGCTAATCTTCTTCAGGGAGGCTAAAACTTCTTTTTCAGAAAGCGACTTTTGCATGGGAATCGGAACCGTCTGATTGTTCACCAAAAAACTGGTCCGGGAGCCGGCAAAAAAGGCTCCTCTTAAGGTTTCTTGAAGCTCCAAAGAAAGAACCACATCGGCCCGCCCCTCCATAACCATGGGCGAATAGATCTTCCTGCCGAATCTCACGTGCACCTGCACCGAACCCCCTCTCTGGCTCAAACCGTGGAGCTCGGAGGTCTTTAAATCTTTTCCCTCCAAAAGGGCGGCTTCAGCCAGCACCTGCAAAAGGGTTATCAATCCCTGTCCTCCCGTACCCACTATTACTATGTTGAATTGGTCTTTCATGTTATTTCTTTTTTTGCATGAAAACGCAGGGGTGATCGGCTATAATTACCGAAACCTTTTCTTTTTCCAAAAATTCCTTGACCGTGCCCACGAACAGCTCCTGATCGGCAGGATCCACCGTCTTTACGTTCTCCACTCCGCAGGCCCTGACTATTTTCTCTATATTCAAATCGTCACCCGAAGGCACCTGGGCTCCCGGATGGGGCTGGTGCCCGGTCATGGCCGTGGTCTGATTGCTCAATATTATGATCAAGGGGTTGGATTTATTGAATACGGTGTTTATCAAAGCTGGAATTCCGGAATGGAAAAAAGTGCCGTCTCCGATAAAAGTGATGAGTTTTTGCCCGGTGGCTTTCTTTATCCCGTGGGCGATGCCCACAGAAGACCCCATGCAGGAAAGGTAATCCTGCAGAAAATGAGGAGGGCCGCCGGCCAGCATATAGCAGCCGATATCTCCTCCGAAAACCACTTTTTCGGGATCAACCGCCTTTTTCACGCCTCCGAAAACCAGCCAATAAGGGCATCCGGGACAAAGCTGAGGGCGCCTCAAAACCGGCTTTAAATCTTTTTTCTCAGGGGTGAATTTTTTACCGGCAAAGGAAGCCACCGCTCCCGCTACTTGGCCCGGGGTGAGCTCTCCGACCTGAGGCAAAAGATTTTTACCCAGAACCTGCAAGCCGCAGTTGGATTTTTTTGCTGTCCTTTCCAATTCCCTTTCCAGATAAGGCTCGAGCTCTTCGACCACCAGAACCTTCTTGAAATTTCCGACGAACTTTTCTATCTTTTTTTCGGGCAAAGGATAAAAAGAACCCAGTTTCAAAACGGGCAGTTTAAGGTTAAGTTCTTTTAAAGCTTCCTTGACGTAAAGATAGGAAACACCGGAAGCGATTATCCCTGTTTTCCCTTTTGCCGGATTTTCAATCTTGTTGATGCCGGATTTTTCGAAAAATTCCCTTATCTTTTCTTCTTTTCCCAGAAGCTCTCTTTTCATTTCCAGAACCCGCGGAGGCATGGTCACGAACTTTTTGTTGTCCTTGACGAACTTTCCCTTGGCAGTTGAAGAGACAACTTTGGAAAAGGTAACGGGCATTTTTTGATGGGAAACCCTGGTAGTGGTCCTCACCATTACCGGTATCGAGAATTTTTCTGAAATTTGGAAAGCAAGTTTGACGAATTCTTTACATTCCTGGGGATCGGAAGGCTCCAAGGTGGGGATGTGGGCGAGATATGAAAAGCCCCGGCTGTTTTCTTCAGACTGGGCCGAACTGTGGCAGGAAGGGTCGTCGGCCACCAAGAGAACGGTAGGGCCCTTGGTTCCGGTGTAGACAAAAGGCAGCAAAGCGTCAGAACAGACGTTAACCCCGAAGTTTTTCATGGCTACCAGGGTTTTTAGGCCGGAAAAGGAAGCCCCCACTCCGGCCTCCAGGGCCACTTTTTCATTGGAAGAAAATTCAAAATGCCCCTTGAAATCCCCGCTTCCAGAAAGCTTGAAAAAAGTGTTGCCCACTTCCGAAGCCGGAGTGCCGGGATAAGTGGAAACGAACTGCACGCCCGATTCCAAAGCTCCCCGGACGACGGCTTCATTGCCCAGTAAAATCATTTTTTTGCCGGAAATGTTTTGAGTTAAAGGATTCATTTAAAATTACTCTACGGTTACCGATTTTGCCAAATTCCTGGGCTTGTCAACATCGCATCCCCGGGCTATTCCCATGTGGTAGGCAAAAAGCTGCAGGGGAACCACGCTTAAAATGGGAGTAAGCATTTCCGAAGTCTTGGGAATGCAGATTACATCGTCCGCCAATCCCTTGAGCTTGTCTTTTCCGTCTTCATTGACCACGGCTATTATCGGCGCCTTTCTAGCTTTGACCTCCTGCATATTGGAAATGGTTTTTTCGAAAATGCTGTCCGAAGGAGCGATAAACACGAAGGGAAAGTTTTCGTCCGCCAGAGCCAGAGGACCGTGCTTCATCTCTCCGCCGGCCAAACCTTCTGCATGAATGGGATAAGCTATCTCTTTGAGTTTCAATGCCCCTTCCATGGCAATGGGATAGTTATATTTTCTGCCCAGGTATATGAAATTGTTGTATTTTGAATATTTGTCGGCCAGCTTCTTTATATGCTTGCCTTCCTTGTCCAAAATCTCTTTTATTTGCAAGGGCAACTTCTGGAGGTCCTGAATCAGCCTCTGGCCTTTTATCAGGCTCAAATTTCTCTGCCTGCCCAGGTAAAGGGTCATCAAAGAAAGTATGGTCAGCTGGGAGATGAAAGATTTGGTGGCGGCCACCCCGATTTCGGGACCTATATGGTTGTAGACGCCGGCTGCCGTTTCCCTGACCAAACTGCTGCCTATGGAATTGACTATTCCCAGGGTCAAGAGATCTTTTCTTTTGGCTTCCTTGACCGCGGCCAAGGTGTCCGCAGTCTCTCCGGACTGGGATATTGCCAGCAAGGCGGTGTTCCCCCCCAGAACCGGCTTTCTGTAGCGGAATTCCGAAGCCACGTCCACTTCTACGGGTATGCCCACGTATTCTTCTATCATATATTCACCGACCATTCCCGAATGGTAGGCGGTTCCGCAGGCGACGATGTTCAATCTGTCTGTTTTTCTCAAATCTTTTTCAACGTTCTGCAAGCCCCCGAGCCTGGCCATTCCCTCTTGGGGTACGAGCCTGCCCTTCAGGGAATTTTCAACGGCTTCCGGGCCTTCCATTATTTCTTTTAGCATAAAATGAGGATAGCCTCCTTTCTGGATGTCGGAAACCTGCATTTCCAGAACTTCGGGCTGTCTTTCTTTCAGTATGAAAAAGTCTTTTTTGGTCATGACCGCGATCTCGTTGTCGTCGAGATTTATAACCTTGTTGGTGTGAGGAAGAAGAGCGGTGGCGTCCGATGCTACGATATAATCGCCTTCGGAAGAAATTCCCAACAGCAAAGGACTGGAAAAGCGGGCGGCCACCATCTTGTCCGGATCGTCCCTGGCTATCACCACCAAGGCATAAGCTCCGCGAATTTCCCTTAAAGCTTTCCTGACGGCTTCCTCAAGATTGCCCTCGAAATGATTTTCCACCAAATGGGCGATTACCTCCGTATCGGTTTCGGTTGAAAAAACATGCCCCTCTTTTTGAAGGGACTCTTTGAGCTCTTTGTAGTTTTCCACTATGCCGTTATGGGCCAGCCAGATATTTTTCTTGCAGTCGCAATGAGGATGGGCGTTGGCATCGGTAACCCCTCCGTGAGTGGCCCACCTGGTATGAAGGATGGAAGGATTGACCTCCAGCTCCGAATCGCTGCCGTTGTTAAAATATTCTTTCTCCAAGGCGTCTATCCTTCCGGCTTTTTTAAAACAAAAAACCTCTTTTTTCTGGGGGTTGTAAAAAGCGAATCCGGCAGAGTCATATCCTCTGTACTCCAGCCTTTTTAAGGCCGCAAGCCCGGTTTTTATTTTTTTGGGTCGGCCGAAATAGCCGACTATTCCGCACATTAATCAGTCACTATGTTAACGAGTTTATCCGGAACGAAAACAATCTTTCTTATTTTCTTCCCAGCCAACCACTTTTTAACCTTTTCTCGGCTTAATGTCAACTCTCCGGCGTCTTTTTCAGATAGTCCGGGATCGGCTTCCATTCTGTCTCTAAACCGGCCGTTGATCTGAATTATTATCTGGACTTTTTCCTCTTTAACCAGTTTTCTGTCGTATTCCGGCCAAAGTTCGTCGTGAATGCTGTATTCAAAGCCCTTCTTTTCCCAGAGCTCCTCCGCAAAATGTGGGGCGAAGGGAGCCAAAAGCAAAAGAAAGTTTTTGACGCAATCCAAGGGAGGGTTTTTCTTTTTCTGGAGCTCGTTGATGAAAACCATCAAAGAAGAAACCGCCGTATTGAACCTGAATTTTTCAATGTCTTGGGTCACTTTCTTTATGGTCTTGTGCATCAGCTTTTCCAAATCCGAATCTTCAATTTTGCCTGGCAACGTATTCTGACAGACGTCCCAGGCCCGGTTCAAGAACCTGTAAATTCCGACTATTCCGTTGGGATTCCACGAGCCTCCCCGAGAATAGGGACCCATAAAGCAGAGGTAGATTCTCACCGAATCCGCGCCGTATTTGCTTATCTGGATTTTGGGATCGACCACGTTTCCCCGGGATTTGGACATTTTCTGGCCGTCGGGCCCGAGAATTATCCCCTGATGCCTGAGGGCGGAAAAGGGCTCGTTAAAATGCAAATGTCCGAGCTTGTTCAAAACCTTGGTGAAAAAGCGCGAGTAAAGCAGATGCAAAACTATGTGTTCCGCTCCTCCTATGTACATATCTACGGGTAGCCAGGTTTTTATTTTTTCGGGAGAAGCGAATCTTGAAGGATTCGAAGGGTCGGCGTAACGCAGGTAATACCAGGAAGAACAGACGAAAGTGTCCATGGTATCGGTCTCTCTTTCTGCCTTTCCTCCGCATTTGGGACATTCGGTTTCCACGAACTTTCTGCTCTTTGCCAGAGGGGATTTTCCCTCTCCGCCGGGCCGGAAATCTCTGACGACGGGAAGCGGTAAAGGCAGGTCTTTTTCGGCAAGGGGCTGCCAGCCGCATTTTGAGCAGAAAATCATGGGAATAGGGACTCCCCAGTATCTCTGGCGGGAAATCAGCCAGTCCCTTATTTTATAATGGGTTTTCTTCCGAGCCAGGCCTTTTTTTTCCAGCCATTGCCCGATTCTTTCTTCTGCTTGCCGGGAAAGCATTCCATCGAACCTGCCGGAATTGACCAAGGTCCCTTCTCCCTCGTAGGGATCGGGCTGGTTTTTGTCTCCGGAATCAATCACTTTTATTATCGGAAGGTTGTATTTTTTGGCAAAATCCCAATCCCTCTGGTCGTGGCCGGGAACCGCCATTATGGCGCCCGTGCCGTAATGCATCAAAACGTAATCGGCAACAAAAACGGGAACTTCCCTGCCGTTGACCGGATTTACGGCTTTTAATCCTTTGAGCTCCACTCCGCTTTTATCCTTGATTTCGGAGATCCTTTCCCTTTCGGTTTTTTTCTTGGATTCTTCGATATATTTTCCGACCGATTTGAAATTTTCGATTTTTTCTTTCAGTTCCCTTATTATTTCATTTTCGGGAGCCAACACCAGATAAGTGCAGCCGAAAAGAGTATCGGCCCGAGTGGTATAAACGGGAATCTTCCGGTCGGAATCCTTGATTTGGAATTTCAATTCCCATCCCTGGGATTTGCCTATCCAGTTTTTCTGCATGATTTTGGTGGTCTCCGGCCAATCCACTTCATCCAGGCCCTCCAGCAGATCTTGGGCGTAATCGGAAATTTTGAAAAGCCACTGTTCGATTTCCTTTTGAATCACTTCCGTTCCGCATCTTTCGCATTTGCCGTCCACCACCTGTTCATTAGCCAGAACCGTCTTGCAGGAAGGACAAAAATTGGCAGGCACCCTTCCTTTATACGCCAGACCGGCCTTGTAAAGCTGAAGAAACATCCACTGGGTCCATTTGTAGTATTCGGGATCGCAAGTAACAACTTCCCTCGACCAGTCGTAAACGTTTCCTATGGACTTCAGCTGCTTTCTCATTTTCTTGACGTTTTTCTGGGTCCAGGTTTTGGGATGTATTTTATTCTTGATGGCGGCGTTTTCCGCCGGAAGCCCGAAAGCATCAAAGCCTATGGGAGACATAACGTTCAAGCCCTGCATTCTTTTGAAGCGGGCGTAAACGTCCGCCGGAGCGAAATTATACCAATGGCCTATGTGTATGTCCCCGGAAGGATAAGGGAACATAACCAAATGATAAAAATTGTCCTTGCCCCTGGCCTTGTCTGCAGCCTTGTAAATGCCCGTTTCTTCCCATTTTTTCTGCCATTTTTTTTCTATGTTTTTGTGCCTGTATTTCATATTTTTATTCCGTTCAAAATCAACAGGTTCCTCAAGACCAAGGCCACGGTCAAGGGTCCCAATCCTCCGGGAACCGGGGACACGAACCCGGCTTTTAAAGAAACGCTTTGAAAGTCCACGTCCCGACCCGCATCCAAAACGACGGCACCTTCTTTGATCATATCGCCGGTTATCAAACCGGGAACTCCGGTGGCAGAAACCACGATGTCCGCTTCTCTGGTAATGGAAGAAGGATTCGGGGTGGATTTGTCTATTATTGAAACTTCGGCCCCCTGCTTTTCAAGCCATTCAGCGGCCGGCCTGCCGACCAACCGGCCCCGGCCCACTACTGCAGCTTTCTTCTTTTTTGCCGATATTCCGTATTCCTTGAAAAACTCCTTTATGCCTGCGGCCACCGGAGATAAAATATCGGGATTTTTCCCTGAAAGGGAATCCACGTCTTTTTCTGCCGGAATAAGGTTTAAGATTTTATCGGCGTCGATATGCTCGGGGAGAGGCAACTGTATTATCACTCCGTCGTTTTGAGGATCGTCGCAGATTTTGCCGACTTTGTCTGCCAGCTCCGGAAAACCCGTTTCTTTCGGAAAAGAATAAAGCTTGAAATCTATTCCGGCTTTCAGACCGGCTTTCTCTTTCTGGGCTACAAAAATGAGGGAATCGGAATCTTTCCCGACGAGAACGCAGGCCAATCTCAGCTTTCTCTGGGAATCTGCCAAAGCGGTCTTTATCTCTGACAAAAGCTTTTCGGCTAGTTTTTTTCCGTCCAGAATTTCCGGCATAATTTTCGGATTTCTTTTTTAACGCCCGCCGCCTGTCGAGGAGAATCGATCAAAACGTTTATCCAGCCGGCGATGGCTTTCATTTCCTTTTCTTCCATCCCCCTGCTGGTAACGGCCGGCGTTCCCAAACGGATTCCCGATGGGTCTTTGGGAGATTTTTTATCGTAGGGAATCATGTTTTTGTTGACGATTATCCCTCCCTTTTCCAGAACTTCCTGGGCTTCACTGCCCGAAACTCTTTTGGAAGACAAGTCTATCAAAAGCAGATGGTTGTCGGTGCCCCCGGAAACCAAACGAAATCCGTATTTTTTCAGCTCCATTGCCAGAACCCGGCCGTTTTCCACCACTTGCCGGGCATATTTCTTGAAAGCCGGCTTTGAAGCTTCCTCAAAAGCCAAGGCGGTTCCGGCGATGGTGTGATTGTGCGGCCCTCCCTGAAGCCCGGGGAAAACGGAGGGGAAGATCTTGTCTTTCAGATTCTGACGGCAAATTATCATGGCTCCCCTGGGGCCTCTCAGTGTTTTATGAGTGGTAGTGGTGACAATGTCTGCCCAAGGGAAAGGGGAAAGATGCTGATTTGCAACCACCAGCCCGGCGATATGGGAAATGTCGGCCAAAAGATAGGCTCCCGACTTTCTGGCAATCTGCCCGAACTTTTTGAAATCCACTTTCCGGGGATAAGCGCTGTAGCCGCAGATTATCAAGTCGGGCTTTTCTTTTTTGGCCAAAGCTTCTATCTGCCGATAATCCAAAGTTTCGGTCTTTCTGTCCAAAAAATATCTGGATATTTTGAAGTCTTTTTCCGTCAGAGAAACCGGCGCTCCGTGGCTCAAATGCCCTCCCGAATCCAAAGAAAGACTCATTATCTTAGCTCCGGGCTTTAAAAGGCCGCGGTAAACCTCGTAGTTGGCGGGGCTCCCCGAAAGCGGCTGCAAATTTACCGCCCATTTTTCGGATTCTTTTCCCAAAAAAAGATTCAGAGCTCTTTTTTCTGCCAATTTTTCCAGAGCGTCTATGTTCTCCATGCCGCCGTAATATCTTTTTCCGGGCCGGCCTTCCGAATATTTGACTATGAAAATGGAGCTCAAAGCCGCCCTGACGGCAAGCGAGGGATAATTTTCAGAAGCTATGAGGTTCAGAGTATCTCTGTGGTGAGCTTCCTCTTTTTCTATTAAGGCGGCCAGCTCAGGATCCGCTTTCTTTATTTTTTTAATGTATTCTTTCATAATTTAAAAAGTTTTTGGGCGTTTTCAGAGGTGATTTCGGCTATTTCCTTATAGCTCATATCCTTTAATTTAGCAATTTTCTCTGCCACTCTTTTTACGAACAAAGGCTCGTTGCGCCCGGTTTCAGGGGGAGGGGTCAGATAGGGGCAGTCTGTCTCTATGAGAATCCTTTCCAAAGGAACCCTTTTTATTATCTCGTCGCAGTCAAGCTTGAAAATCAAGCCGTTGAATCCCAGATAAAAACCTTTTTCCAGATAGAGTTTGGCCTGCTCCCAATTTCCGGTAAAACAATGGACCACTCCCGGAAGCGAAGGATCGACAAGCTCCAAAAAGTCGTCGTGGGCGAATCGGCAGTGAAAAATCATGGGCAGATTCAGGTCTTTGGCCAAGCCCTGCTGCTCGAGAAAGGCTTTTTTCTGCTTTTCCTTGAAAAGCTCTAACTTTCTTCTGGTCTTGGGCTTGTAGTAATAATCCAAGCCGATTTCCCCTATTGCCACCACTTTATCGCTGCTTTTTGCCAGCTCTCTGTATTTTTCGCGGTCGAATTGCTCTTGGCGCGACTGAATCTGGATTTCTTCCGGATCTATTTTTATCTTGACCAAACCGGTCTCCAAATGAATAGGATGGAGCCCGACCGCCGCCCAGACGCCCTCTCGGTGGCGCTCGGCCAGTTCCACGGCCCTGAAGCTGGTGGAGTACTGGGAACCCACGTTTATAACGGAAACTCCTCCTTCAAGGGAGCGTTCAACGACCCGGTCGGAATCTTCCCTGTAAGCGTTGAAATTCAGATGGGCGTGGGTGTCTATGATCTTCATATTCTCGGAAACAAAGGCCGGCTCTCCCTTTTTTCAATCTGCTCCAGTATTTTTTCTGCGGTTTCCGGCAAAAAAGCCCTTAATGTTAAAGCGATTTCTCTTAAAGCAAAAAGTAAACTTCCCAAAACCTCGGGGTCTTTGGTTTCCCAGGGCTTTTCCTTTTCGATATACCTGTCGCACCATCCCATCAATTCCCAAAGGGCAGCCAAGGCCTCGCTAAATCTGAAATCTTCCAGGCTTTCTTCCGCCCTTTTTTTGAATTTCTCCACCGGGATTTTTTTGAAATTGGAAATTTCAGAATCCTTGGCCAAAGTCACTATTCTGGCCGTGAGATTGCCCAGGCCTTTGGCCAAATCGGAATTATACCGCTTTTCGAATTTTTCGACGGTAAAATCCCCGTCCTGGGTCGGGGGAATTTCGCTCAGGAGAAAATATCTGACCGGATCCGCTCCGTATTTTTCCACCAGCTCGAAAGGATCTATAATATTCCCGAGGGATTTTGACATTTTCTGGCCTCCGACCGTAATGAATCCATGGATGAAAACCGCCTTGGGCAATTCAATCCCCAGAGAAAGAAGCATGCCGGGCCAGATGAGACAATGAAATTTCTGGATATCCTTGCCTATGCAGTGCAAGTCGGCAGGCCAGTATTTCTTGAACTGGGGAGAGTTCGGATATCCCAAAGCGGAAATGTAATTGACCAAAGCGTCGCCCCAGACGTAAATGGTTTGGCTCGGATCTCCGGGAACGGGAATCCCCCATTTTAAATCTTCGGAAGGCCGAGAAAAGCTTATATCCTCCAGGCCCTGCCCGGCAAAATTGAGCATTTCCTTTTTCCGGCTTTCGGGCATTATCTCGATTTGCCCTTTTTCGACGGCCTTTTCTATTTTTTCGGAATAGCGGGAAAGTCTGAAAAAATAATTTTCTTCCTCAATGACTTCCGGCTCTTTTTTGTGTACGGCGCATCTTCCCTCGAACAAATCCTTTTTGGTTATGAATGCTTCGCAGCCCGAACAATAAAAGCCTTTGTATTTTTTTTTGTATATATCCCCGTTTCTTTCCAGCTTCCGCCAAACTTCCTGAACGGCGGGCCAATGCTTTTTTTTGTCGCTGGTTCTGATAAAATCGTCGTTGGAAAGATTTAAAATTTTCGTGAGCTCTCTGAATTTGAAAGAGACCTTATCGGTAAAATCTTCGGGGGTCTGGCCCGATTCTTCGGCGGCGGCGATCACTTTTTTTCCGTGCTCGTCGGTCCCGGTAAGAAAAAAAACGTCTTTTCCCGAAAGCCTCGCTGATCTGGCTATAACGTCGGCTTGGACGGTTTCCAAAGCGTAGCCCAAATGAGGAAAGGAATTAACGTAAGCGATGCTGGTTGTGAGATAGAATTTATCTGACATGGTATAATAAAAACGTTAATTCATATTATCACATTTTCGGCATTTTTCCATGATTTTGTCTCTGCATCTCTTGACGGGAGCGGCTATAGTCTCCAAGACGCACTATCTGCCTCTGGCCCTGCCTTTGGCTTTTTTGAGCCACTACCTGCTCGACGTTCTTCCTCATACCAAAGAATATTCGGTGGAAAGAATAAGAGCAAAGGACTGGAAAAGCTCTTTTCCGGATTTTTTGAAAATAGGGCTGGACTTGGCTCTGGGCCTTTTTTTGATTTTCCTTATTTCAAAAAACCAAAGCCCGGCGGTTTACGCCGGAGCGCTTTTGGCCTCCCTACCCGACGGCTTTACCTTTCTGGGAATACTGTTTTCCAACCGATTTTTGAAAGAAAACGACGATTTAAATAAAAAAATCCATTTTCTAAAAAGAAGAAAAGTCCATTTTTTCTGGAAGGTTTTCTGCCAGATAGCCGTTCTTTTCCTGGCTATCTTTTTCTTGCTATGATCGCGAATTCTCCGGCCACTTTGTCTTTCTGGATCCGCTCGAGAACTTCCAAGGCTCCGCCCCGGTAAATGGTTTCGAATTTTTTGGTCAGCTCCCTTCCCACGACGAGTTCCAAGCCCTGAAGCAGCTTCAGGGTTTTTAAAATCCGGTGGGGGGACTCGTAGAAAATAACCGGATAGCCTTTGCCTGCCAGAAAAAAAAGCTCTTCGAAAAACTTGCTTCTTTTCTTTTTGGCCGGAGGAAATCCCAAAAAAACGAACTTGCCGACCGAGAATCCCGAAACGCTGGCCAAAGCGGCCAAAGCCGAAGAACCTGGAATGGGAATCACCCGGGCGATATCCGAATTGCAGACTTCGGCCACCAGTTTTCCTCCGGGATCTGAAATTCCCGGAGTGCCCGCATCCGACACCAAAGCCAGCTTTTTTCCTTCTTTTAAAAGCTTCAGGATATGTTCGGTTTTTTTCGTCTCCGAATGCTGGTGGTAGCTGAGAGTCGTTTTTTTTATATCATAGCTTTCCAGAAGGCGGGCAGTAATTCTGGTATCTTCGCATAAAATAAAATCGGCCTCTTCCAGCGCTTCCAGGGCCCGGAAGCTGATGTCCTTCAAATTCCCTATCGGTGTTGCGACCACATAAAGAATTCCCATAGGTTTACAGGACGACCGCTTTTTCTTCTTTGCGCTTCTTGAGGAAATCCCTGCCGAATTCGAACAGCAGTCCGGCTATGGGAATTCCCAGAACCGCTCCCATTATTCCCCAAAGCTTCCCTCCGACTATGACGGCAATCAGAACCAGGGCCGGGGGCAAACCGATGAATCTTTTGGTCAGAACCGGGGTCAAGATATTGCCTTCTATCTGCTGGATGATAACGTAAGCTATCAGGAAAAAGAGCCCTTTCATCCAAAAGCTGGCCGCCGCAATGACGGTAATCACCAAACCGGCCATTATGGCCCCGATATAGGGGATGAAATTCAAAATTCCGGCAAAAAAAGCGAAAGAAACGGCGTAATCTATTTTCAATACGTAACAGGTCAGATAAGTCGTTAAGGCGATGAACAAGCTGGCCAGGATCTTGGCTCCGAACCAACCGCTGACCTTTTTCTGGCTTTTCTGCCAGATGTTCAGGACCACGGCTTCATATTTTTTCGGAGTAAGAAGCATCATCCCGCGCTCTGCCCCCCTTTCTTCGAAAGACAGGAAAAGGGCTATGGAAAAAATGGTAATGGTGGAAAAAACGCCTCCGAAAATGGCTCCCATGGCAGTAAATATGTTGGCCGAGGCCTTGTTAAGCTCCTGCTCGATCGTTTCGGAAAACTTGTCGAAATTCTCAAAAGCTTCTATTCCCAGCCCCTGCAAGGGGGGAGATATTTTTTCGAAGTATTCGGAAAAAGAAAGCGAAAACTGCTGGATTTCTGCCACAAAGACAGGAGCTACCAGATATACGGATCCTCCCAGTATTCCGAAAATCAAGGTGTATATCAAAACTACGGCCAAAGAACGGGGCATAAACTTTTTTAAAAACTCGATGGCCGGATTGAAAAGCACGGAAATTATCAAAGCGAAGATTATCCAGATTAAAATATCTTTTATCAGATAGAAGAAATAAAAGGCCAGACCGGTAATGGCGATCTTCAAAATGGTCGCCCAGGAAATGTCCAATAATTTGTTTTCGCTCATTTTTTTAAAATATTAATGAATTTATTTTTATCCTTGAAAGGGCCCAGCAAGGCCAGGTTTAGTTTGGCGGGCTTGAAAATTTCCCGAGAAGCTTCAATAACGTCTTCCGAAGAAACTTTGTCTATTTTTTTGTAGACCTCTTCGGGAGTCAAAATCCTTTTTTCCAGAATCTCCTGGCTGCCGTAAAAAGAAGCCAAAGCGTCGGAAGACTCCAAAAGCAGGGCCATTTTCCCTTTCATGTATTCTTTGGCTTTTTTCAGCTCCTTGGAAGAAATTTCGGTTTTAGCCAATTTACGGTATTCTCTTAAAATGACAGAAACCGCTTTTTCCGCGTTTTTGTTATCCACTCCGGCCTGGGTCATCAAATAACCGGTGTCCGGATTGGAATCGCAGGAAGTCTTGATATAGTATGCCAAGCCCAGTTTTTCCCTCACTTCCATAAAAAGACGGGAGCTCATCATGCCTCCGAGAATCACGGCCAAGATTTCCTGAGAGTATCTTTTCGGGTGGAAAAGATTGTATCCCCTAGCTCCCAGGCAGAGATGGGTTTGGTCGGTCCGGCGAAAATGAAGAAGGCATTCCGGCTTTGATTGTTTTTCTACCACTTCCGGTTTTGAAAAAGGATCGTCGGCGCTTATCCCCGAAAAATATTTTTTGACTTTATCTGCCACCGAATTTTCAATACTGCCCGAAACGCAAACTATGGTGTTAGAAGCCGTATATTGCCTTTTCATGTAAGAGAAAAGTTCTTTTCTTCCCATTTTTTGCACAGTTTCTTTAGTTCCGGCAATGTCCCAGCCGGCCGGCTGATCCCCATATAAAAGCCTGTTCCAGAGAATTTCGACATAGGCCATTGGATGGTCGCGCCTCATGTTTATCTCTTCCAGAATCACCCCTTTCTCCTTTTTTATCTCCGTGGAAGGCAAAAGGCTATTCAGAAAAATGTCGGAAACCCAGTCCAAGGCCAGATCTATTTTGGCGGCCCTCACTTTGGCATAATATCCCGTATATTCCTCCCCGGTGAAAGCGTTGTAAATTCCCCCGATCTTGTCCAAGGTTTCGGCTATCTCCAGCTTGTCCGGCCTCTTTTTCGTTCCTTTGAAAAACATGTGCTCGAGAAAATGGGAAACTCCGGAGATCTCCCTGGTTTCGTATTTGGAACCGGTTCCCACCAAAACCAAAACCGTCACCGCCCGGGTCCCTTTCTGAGGGACGGTGATAATCCTCAGTCCGTTTTTCGAAACGGTTTTTTCGTACATAGCTTCTTTAATTATATCCCATTGCGGAAACATTAAAAAGCCCCGGGAAAAGACGGAGCGAAAAAAATTAGAAAAGTTTTTTTAACAGCCGTCTATTTTTTCTCTTAAAACTCGGGGGGCTTCCGAAATTTTCACCCTTTCCTGTTTCATGGTATCCCTGTCTCTCAGGGTGAAATCGTCTTTCTCCAAGCTTTCAAAATCCAAAGTCAGACAGAAAGCCGTTCCTATTTCGTCCTGCCTTCGGTAGCGGCGCCCGATGGAGCCGGTTTCGTCGTAGCGGCAGGAAAAACAAGGATTCAAAATGTCGTAAAGCTGCTTGGCTTTTTTGATTATTTCCGGCTTGTTTTTGACCAAAGGGAGAACGGCCGCCTTAACTGGAGCCAGTTTTCTGTGAAGGTCGAGCATGACTTCCATTTCCTTGGAAGATTCGGTGGTTTCGGTCCTGCCTCCCTTGACCTCTTTATAGCTATCGACGAGAAAAGCCAGAAAACCTCTGTCCGCTCCTCCGGAAGTTTCTATGACGTAAGGGAAATATCCTTCATACTTTAAATCTTTTCCCGAATGTTTGGAGTGGTTGGAAAGGTCCCAGTCTCCCCGGTTGTGAATCCCCTCTATTTCCTTCCATCCGAAAGGAAACTTGTATTCGATATCCACCGCTCTTTTTGCATAATGGGCAAGTTCTTTTTTGGGCACTTCCTTGAATCTCAAATTCTTCTTTTCCACTCCCAAATCCAAATACCATTTCATTCTGGCTTCTTTCCAGTATTCGAAAAACTCGTCGGCGTCTTCGGGATGGCAAAACCACTGCATTTCCATCTGCTCGAACTCCCGGGTCCTGTAAATGAAATTGCCCGGGGTTATTTCGTTCCTGAAAGATTTGCCTATTTGGGCTATGCCGAAAGGCAGCTTCAAACGGGAAGAAGTCATTACGTTCTCGAAATTGACGTAAATTCCCTGGCAGGTTTCAGCTCTCAAATAAGTGACCGAAGCTTCATCCTCGACCGGACCTACGAATGTCTTCATCATCAAGTTGAATTTGCGGGGCTCCCCCAGTTTTCCTCCGCAGTCGGGGCATTCGTCTTTTTCAAGAAAATCCTTCCTGAAGCGGCGGTGGCATTCCCGGCATTCCACCAGCTCGTCGGTAAATCCGGCCGTCAAATGCCCCGAGGCTTCCCAAATCCTGGGACTCATCAAGATAGCGGAATCCAAACCCACTATATTATCGCGTTTTCTAACCATTTCCTGCCACCAAACATTCTTAACATTGTTTTTCATTTCCACTCCCAAGGGCCCGAAATCGTATCCCGAGCCGAACCCCCCGTAGATTTCAGAGGAAGGGAATATGAAACCGCGCCTTTTGCAGAGAGATATTATTTTTTGCATTAAATCTTCCATAAGATTGTTTTATTGCACTGTTCCTTCTTCCCGGCTCACGCTGTCGTCGTCGGGAAGATCGGTTCCCAAGGCCGAATCAGAAGCTTCCACGGTCTGGCCGGTAAATTCGTCTTCTCCGCTGATTTCAACCTCTCCGACAAGTTCCGCAATTTCGCCTTCCTGGTGTTGGGAAGGATCAAAAGCCACCTGAAAAGACACGTTGGGGCCGGGGCCCGTTACTCCCTTGTCCGCATGCAGTCTTTCCAGCCTCCAGACGATTTCCCTGGATTTGGAATCGAAAGTAAGGTTGGCCTCCTCCGGGAAAATCTTGCCCGTCAGGCTCACCCCTTGGCCCAAAACTGCAGACACTTTCATGTTTTTCACCGAATTGTAGTGGTTTTTGGCCTGCCAGGTCACAGTATAGGTGGTGGTTTTTCCGCTTTCTGGGGGCAAGGGACCGGTATTCCCGAAAATCTCATCTACGTAATAGCCCTTTTGGACGATTTCCAATTCGGTATTCACTTTGGTGATGAATTCTTCTCTGGCCTGGGAAAGATAAACCTTGTTCGCCAAAGAATATCCCTCGACGCTCTCTTGCGCATCCCATTCTTCCTTCAAATCTATCCAGAATTCAACCCTGCCTTCTTGCTGGGCCCCTAAATACTGCAGGTCTCTGGCTCTCCGCCAATCGAAAACCACCGAGTTGTCTCCCTGCTCGAATTCTCCGTAAGGAGCTTTCAGGGATTCAAAATCGAAAGCTTCCCCTTCCAGCTTGGCCACCAAGAAAAGATTGTTGAAAGCTTCCTCGCCTATGTTTTTGAAAAAGATTTCATAGTGCAGGGTGTCTCCGGGGCTGGCCACGTACTTGGGGCTTCCGTTTATATGCTGGAAAATGTATATAGAAGGAGTGACGATTCTAACGGCCCTGACAGTCTCTTTCAGCAAAACGAATTCTCCGTCCCGCCAAATTCCCAGCTGAGCCTTGAAAGTTTTCTGCTCGTTCACTTCTCCCCTGAGCAGGCCGGTTAAATTTATCACCCCGCCTTCGGCCTTATTCAAAAGTCCTATCTCCCCTAAAGATTCCGGATTGGATTCTTTTAATTCGAAGTCCTCCGGATAATCCGCTTTTATGCCCAGATCGGAAAGCGGATAGTCGGCGTTGGAAAAATAGCTGAGAGCGAAGGAAATTTCCTTTCCGGATTCTATCTTGGAAGGCAAATCCATCTCAAGAGTTAAAGGAACGGATTTTATCTGCACCGAATGGGAAGTGGAAGATTCATAAGTGGCCTTGAGGTTTTTCGGGTGGTAAGCGAGCCAGACGTTGGCTTTCTTTATCTCTCCCTCTTTTCCCAAAAGCCTGCATTTGAAAGTAAGCGTCTTTTCCTGGCCCGGATAAATGTCTTCCAGAACGAGCTCGGGCATGAGAGTTTCTCCATTTTCGACTATGGAATGTCCAGGATATTCAAAAAGAAGCCGGGCTTCTTCCAACCTGACGTTTCCGTTGTTTTTGTATTTGACAGTGTATTCCACTTCCTGGCCCAAATCGGCCTCTTGAGGGCCCAGAATCTCCAATTTTAAGATTTCCTTGGAATAGACGTTTTTCTGGTAGTACCAAAATCCGACCGCTCCGGCGGCCACCGTTAAAATTATCAAAGATATTATGATTTTTTTTCTCATATGTTTTTATTATAGCATTCCGACAATTTTTTCAACATTTTCATATTGGCAGGATCGAATTTCAATCGAGACAAGGTCTGGACGTCTTTTTTCAAAATGAGTCTGATTATCTTTACCGCGTCAGCTCCTATCTCCAAAGAATCTTCAGCCTTTCCCGAGCAAGAAGAGCAAAGCACTCCCCCAGTTTCGAAAGAAAAAAACAATTCTTCCGGAACCGGCTTTTTCTGGCAAAGACAGCAGCTGTAGAGTTCGGGTCTGTAGCCGAGGATCGAAACCAGATTCCAGAAAAAATAATCGTAAATGAGCCCGGCTTCAAAAATGCGCGAACCGGGCTTTTCCAGCTCGGCCATAACTTCCGACAGCAAGTTCCAGACATGATCGTCTTTTTCTTCTCCGGACACGAAATCTTGCAGGGTTTGGCACATCGAAGAAACCGTTTCCAGCTTTTCCAAATCCTTTCTGATATTGGGGAAATTCTCTATCAAAAGGGCATCGGTAAGGGTTTTGTAGGTTTTCCCCTGGATAAACTCTATTTCCGAAAGATAAAAGAGTTCGGCTCCCGATCGCAGTTTCGACTTTATCTTCCTGATTGCTTTTCCCAAAACTTCCAATTTGCCGAAGTCTTCGGTATAAACGGTAAAAATATAATCCGATTCGCCTCTTTCTTTTTTTGCCAGAAAGAATCCTTTGGTCCTGTGATGAGTGGCCATTATATGTTAGCGTTCTTGTTCCAGTGATCCAGTTGGGTTATTTTCTGCTTGAGCTCTTTTTCTTTTTTAAAATCCCCTTTGCGCTTAGCTTCCCAACGCTCTTTGGTCATTTTTTTTATGGCCTCGTTAAATTTTCTCTGATCCAAACCGTAAGAGCCTCCGGCGTATTTTTTCAATTCGTCCATGAAAGCCGCTCTTTCTTTTTTGCCGAGCTTTCTGGCGGTCCCGGGAACTTTGGCAAAAGGAGCCTTTTTCCTGGCATACCAGTTAAGCTCTTTATAGGTGCGGTATTTTTTTTGGCCGAAAAATCCTCCCGGAGCTTTTTGGGACTGCTGTTTGTTTTTTTTGGGTGGTCCGCCGAAAATTGACATAACAATTAGATTTATTTTATACGACCTTTAATATTTCTTTACTCCCAGCCAGAGCTTTTTCCCGTCGATACTGGTTTCTTTTTCCGAGTCGAAAACCCGGCTTTCTTTCGCGCCAGCCTCCAACTCTGTGAGCCTGGCCTCTTTTAAAATGAATTCTTTTTTCCTGGAAAAAACCTCGTCGAGCTCTCCAGAATAGCGGATCCCTATCCTGTCTTTGGGCTTGTAGCCGGCTTTTTTTCTCATTTCCTGAATGTGCCTTATAATCTCCCTGATGTTTCCCTCTTCTTTCAAAGCAGGAGTGATGTCGGTGTCCAGCTTCAAGGATTTGCCGAAAGAAACTTTTTTCACGTTGACCTCTTCCTTGATCAGGTCTTCCAGCTCCTTTTGGAGCTTCAAGGGAACCTGCAATTCTGCCAAAGGCTGGCGTATTTTTATGCCGGCGTTCGATCTCTCTTTGAGGGCTTCTGTCACCGTCTGGCGGACTTTTTCCATCTGCCTTTCCAGCTTTTCGTCTATAAGTTTTTTGTCGGCCCGGGGCCAGTCGTCCAGATGAACGCTTTTGAATTTGCCTTGGTAAATATGGTCGCTCAAAAAGGGAATAAAAGGAGCGGTAAGCCTGCTCAAGACGTGAAGGACGAAACTCAAAGTCTGGGAAGATTCCCTAAGCTCTTTCTTGGATTCGGGTTTCTGGAATCTTTTTCTGGACCTTCTGATATACCACAAGGAAAGGTCGTTGACGACGAAATTCTCTATGGCTCTGGCCGCCGAAGTAATGCCGTAAGATTCAAATTGCGAGGTCGCCTGCAGAACCAGGCCGTTCAGTTTGGAAATTATCCATTTATCCAAAAGGTCGGAGCTTCCGGAAAATTTCGGCCCGATGCCTTTCGGAGCATAAGTTCTCAGAAAAACCCAGCTGTTCCAGTAGGTGAGAATGAATTTTTTCAGGGCTTGATCCACGTCCTTTTCCGAAAAGAGTTTGGAATCTCCGGGCCGGTTGATGGTAAAAAAGCACCATCTTACGGCGTCCACTCCGTATTTTTCGATTATCTGCCGAGGATCGATCACGTTGCCTTTGGACTTTGACATCTTCTCCCCTTTTTCATCCAGAATATGGCCAACGGAAATGACGTTTTTGAAAGCCGGGCCCTTGCCCAGCAGGCCGGAAATGGCGTGCAGGGTGTAAAACCAGCCTCTGGTCTGATCTACGGCTTCGCAGATGTAATTTGCCGGAAAGAGTATTTTTTTGTCGAAAGGGTAATGGTACTGGGCAAAGGGCATGGAGCCGGAATCAAACCAGCAGTCTATAACGTCCGGGACCCGCTCAGTATTGCCGCCGCATTCCGGACATCGGAATTTAACCTTGTCTATGTAAGGGCGGTGGAAATCGACTTTTCCCTGGCCGTCCAAAGGAATCTTTTTGTATTCCAGCTTTCTCCACTCCCCGGTCTGGATGCTTTTTTTGAGGATTTTTTTTCTGAGCAGCTCTTTGTCGCTCCAGCCTTTAAAAACCCCTTCCAAAAGCCAGAGAGGATCGCCGTGGCTTATAATCAAAATGTTCTTTTTGCGATGCTTTTTGTCTATTTCCTCCAGGTAATCGAACATTCTTTTCCTGACCCCGCCCCAGTTCTCTCCCCCTTTGGGAGGCCTGGCGTAAAAGCTTTCTTCTGCCAAGGGAAAATCTTTATAGAATTTTTCCTTTTTATCCCCGTGATAAACTCCGAGATTGAAATCCCTGAGCCTTTTATCGAAAACGACTTCCTTCACTCCCAGTTTTTTTGAAACTATGCCGGCCGTCTGCTTGGTCCTGAAAATATCCGAAGAGTAAATGAGGTCTATTTTTTTGTTCTTGAGTTCTTTTGCCGACTTTTCAACCTGTTTTATCCCTTTTTCGGTAAGCTTGACGGGCTTTTTCTCCGGCCAAGGATAAGTGAAATCGGCCTTTTTTAATTGGTATGCGGTCTGGCCGTGCCTCAAAACGTAGTAATTATTGTCGGAAAACTTTTGGGAAATTAAATCTTTCAAAGAACCGATGACTTCCGTTTTTTTGCATTTTCCGCACTGCCAAACGGGCAAAGGGGTACCCCAGTATCTTTCCCTGGAAAAAGCCCAGTCTTTCAGATCCCTCAGCCATTCTCCGAATCTTCCTTCTTTCAAATGGGAAGGCACCCAGTTTATCTTTCTATTGTTTGCAATGAGGTCTTTTTTAACCTTCTGCATGTTTATAAACCAGCTTTCCTTGGCGTAATAAAGAAGGGCCGATTTGCAGCGCCAGCAAAAAGGATAATCGTGCTCGTAAAGCTCCTGGGCGAACAGAGTGCCTCTTTTTTTCAGCAGCTGCAGGATCAGACTTTCTGTCGAGGCGTCCTTGACGTAAAGTCCTTCCAGGTCCGGAAGGCCTTTGATGAATCTGCCGGATTGATCGACCGTATGAAAAGTCGGAAGGCCAACCTTTTTTCCCAGATCGTAGTCCTCTTCTCCGTACATAACGGCGGTGTGCACCACGCCCGTGCCTTCTTCCTCTTTGACAAAATCTGCCGGATACACCTTGTATGATTTTTCGGTTTTCAATTGTGGAACGTCAAAAAGAGGCTCGTATTCTTTCCCCAAAAGAGAAGAACCCTTGAAAGTCTCCACTTGGGAAAATTGCGAACCCGAAAACTTTTCTTCGTATTCTTTGGGAAAGATGTGTTTTGAAAGAAGGTTTTGGAAAGCTCCCTTTGCCATTACTATTTTCTTTTTTTCGTCTTGAGGATCGGGAAAAATTCCGTATTCCAGTTCGGGATTGACAGCCAGGGCCACATTGCCCGGCAGCGTCCAGGGAGTGGTAGTCCAGGAAATAATGGAAACGTCTTTCCACTGGGTATCCCTAGAAACGATCTTGAATCTCAGGTAAACCGAATTTTCCTTCACTTTTTCATAGCCCAGAGCCACTTCATGAGAAGACAAAGAAGTGCCGCACCTGGGGCAGTAAGGAACCACCTTATACCCTTTGTATAAAAGGCCTTTTTGGAAAATCCGCTTTATTATCCACCAAACGCTTTCGATGTATTCTGGTTCGTAGGTGATGTAAGGATCGTCCATATCCACCCAGAAGCCTATCCTTTCTGTCAGCTTTTCCCAATCCTGCTTGTAGTTCCAGACCGACCGCCTGCATTCCTTGTTGAAAGCGGCTATCCCGAATTTTTCGATGTCTTTTTTGGAACGAAGCCCCAGTTTTTTCTCAATCTCCAATTCCACGGGCAGGCCGTGAGTGTCCCAGCCGGCCTTCCTCAAGACCCTGAATCCTTTCATGGTTTTGTAGCGGCAGACGATATCCTTGTAAATTCTGGCCAAAACGTGATGGAACCCGGCCTTGGCGTTGGCCGTGGGAGGGCCCTCGTAAAAAACAAAATCGCGGGCTCTTTGCCTACGTTTTACGGATTTCTGGAAAATCTCGTTATCTTTCCAGAATTTCAGCACTTTTTCTTCTATTTTCGGGAAATCCAACTGCATGTATCTAAGATTAGAATATCACTATATCCCCTTTTTAGCAAAATGAAAAGAGCTCCCTTTTAGGGAGCCCTTGGCTACTTGAAAAATCCTTCCGGGGCCAGAACCGCCAGCGTATAGTTTTCGATCAGATATTTTCGGGCGGCCTCCAGCAATTCTTGGCTGGTTATCCGATCGTAAACATCGGCGGTCTGCCTGTAATCGTAATCGGGGCCGTAGTACTCGAGATCCAGTATCCTGTTGGCCCGCCAAACCGGCATTCTCATGTTTTGAACATGGAGAGACCTGTACTGGTTCTTTATCCTTTCCAGCTCTTCGGGCTTTATGAGGTTGGTTTTCAGGTCCTTGAATTCGCCCTCGATAATGCTTACCGCTTCCTTGAAATACTTCGGATCAAAACCGTAAATGCAAGCGTAGAAAATGGCCGTCTCCTTGCAATAGCTGTCGTAGTTGCTCCCCACAAAGTACCCGATTCCTCTTCTCTCTCTCAATTCCTGGAAAAGCCGGGAAGACATTCCGAGAGAAAGAACTCCGTCCAGAAGCTTCAGCTTGTGAAAATCGTTGTAAGCCAAGCTGGGAACCTTGAACCCCAAGTCGAGATAAACCTGCCTGATGTTGGAGCTTTCCCGGAGAATCTCGGTTCTGACGTTCTTTTGGCTGAAAACCAAGTTTTGCTCCGGCAAATCTCTCGAGGGAATTCTGCCGAAAGTCTCTTCCACTTTCTTTATGAGTTCTTTTTCATCGAACTTTCCGGCAACCACGAGAACCATGTTGTTTGGCGTATAAAACCTCTTTTTGAACTGCACCATTTTCTTGACAGAAAGCGCACCTACCGACTCCTCGGTTCCTCCCACCGTTCTTTCCAGAGAAGTCCCCTTAAACAGGGAGGGCTCGAACAGCCTGCAATGGGTATGCATTTTGGGATCTTCAAAATCAAGCTGGATTCCCTGAAGAATGATGCTCTTTTCGAGCTCGAACTCTTCTTGATCGTACTGGAGATTGGTAACGGCCTGATGGCTGACTTCCAAGGCCCTGTTCAATTTGGCGGGATCGGGCAGAGTTTCCGCGTAAAAAACCGTTTTTGCGTTGTCGGTAAAAGCGTTAATCTGGCTTCCGTCAAACTCCAAATCACTGGACAACTGTTCCTTGTTTCTGTAGGCGTTGCTTTTGAAAAGCAAATGCTCGGTGAAATGGCTGGCTCCGTTGAATTTGTCGTCTTCGTTTATGGAGCCGACATTGATCGACACCAGAAGCACCGCGCTTTCCTCGCTCGGTATGAATTCGGTAAGCAAAACCAAGCCGTTCGGGAAAACCTTTCTCTTTATACCTTTCATGTCTCCTCCTTTTCAATTTTCAAAGTACTGAATCAGTCTACTATTTTTTAAATTTCCGTCAAGAAAAAAAACGGAGGCCGAGCTCCGCTTGCTATCTTTTCTGAATTAAAAACTACATTTTTTCGGGAGAAGAAACTCCCATCAAGCCCAAGGTTTGCTTGAGAACGTTTTTGCAGGCCAAAGTCAGCGCCAGACGAGACCTCGTCAAATCCCGGTCTTTGGAAATGACTTGGCAGTCCCTGTAAAAGCGGTGGAAAAAAGAGGCCAGCTCCAGAGAATAGCGGGGTAATCTCTGCACCTGGTAATCCCGGGCGGTATCTTTGACTATCTCGGGGAATTCGGACAGTTTTTTTGCCAGCTCGAGCTCGGAAGGATGCTCCGGATTTTTAAGCTCGGGCTTTAAATCGGTCTTTCTCAATATGGAGCAGATCCTGGCGTGGGCGTACTGGACGTAGTAGACAGGATTCTTGGAAGATTTCTCCCCGGCCAAATCCAGATCTATTTCCATATGGGTATCCAGGGACTTTTGCAGGTAAAAAAAGCTTGCGGCGTCCAAACCTATCAAATCCACCAGCTCTTCCAGAGAAACTATCTGCCCTTTTCTTTTTGACAGCTTTTCCCTGCCCTTTAAGGTCACCAGCTGCAAAATCAAGATATCCAAGCGCCCCTTGTAGTCCAGTATTTTGGCGGCCGCCCTGATTTTGGAAGCGTGGGCCTGGTGATCCGCTCCCAGAATGTTTATTATCCTGCCGAAGCCCTTGTCCATCTTTTCTTTATGGTAGGCAATGTCGCTCAAAAGATAGGTGGGGCTTCCGTCTTTTCTCTTTACCACCCAGTCTTTCTGGTCCCCGAACTTTGAAGTTTTTATCCACCAGGCTTCTTCTTTTTTATAGACGAGGTTCTTTTTTTCAAGCCATTCGAAAATCTTTCGGACCTTTTTTTTCTCGAAAAGGTCTTTTTCCTCGGAAACCCACCTGTCGAACTTTATCTCGAGCTTTTTTTCTATGAACTCCCTGTTTTCTTTCATTATCTGCTCCGTTATCTTTTCCGGGTCTTCCAAACGGGATATTTTGTCCTGGAGGTAGGGGGTGTAATAAGGGAGGCCTTCTCCTTGGCCGGATTCTTTGACCTGGGAAGCGGTATCCATGACGGTTTTTATCTGCCTGCTCACCTGGGCGTCGTTGATATAGTAGTCTTTGGTTACCTTGAACCCGGCTTTTTCCAAAACTAAGGCGATGGCTTTTCCGGCAAAAGCGTTCCTGCCGTGCCCTATGTGCAGGGGGCCGGTCGGATTGGCTGAAATGAACTCTATATTCGCTTTCTCTTTTTGAGAAAATGAACCGTATTTCCCCTTTTTCTTTAAAATCTCTTTTACTTCCTCAGAAAGCGCCTTTTTGGACAAAAAAAGATTGATGAATCCGGGCCCGGCTGTCTCCACTTTTTCAAAAAGCTTGCATTCCAGCTTTCCGGCTATTTCTTTGGGGTCTTTTTTGAGTTTCAGGGCCACATTGGTGGTATAGTCTCCCGGAATGTTGGAAGAAGTATGCTCTATTGAAACCTGATCGGCGGGAAGCCCGACCGCCTTGGCAATTTTCTCTTTTATTTCCTCTCTGATCATTAGTTAAGTTTAGCTTAATTCAAAGCAAAAAGGAAGCCGTTGATAAAAAGCGAAAATAAAGGTAGATTAAGGTAATGGCGGTGCTTTCAAACAACAGAAAAGCGTATTTCAACTATGAAATCCTGGAAACTTTCGAGGCCGGAATGGTTTTGGAAGGCCACGAGGTAAAATCGGTGAAACTGGGCAGAATGAACCTGGCCGGCTCCCATATAGTGCTCAAAGACGAGGAAGCCTATTTGCTCAACGCCCAAATTCCCCCTTACCAGCCCAAAAACACGCCCGAAGGCTACGATCCTTCCAGGCTGAGAAAACTCCTATTGAAAAAAGACGAACTGAACTATTTAATCGGCAAATCCCAGCAGAAGACCTTGACTTTAGTGCCCCTTAAGGTGTATACTAAGAAAGGCAAAATCAAGCTGGAATTCGGAGTCGGCAGAGGAAGGAAGAAAGTGAACAAAAAGGAACTGTTAAAGAAAAGAGCGACCGACAGGGAAATAGAAAGGGAAATGAAATCAAGGGGATGACACAGCTTAGATGGAAGATCTTTTTTCAAAACGCGCAAGCCGAGTTTGCCAGAATCTCGCTAAACTTCCGGCACAGAATAAGTGCCAACTTATTCAAACAACCAGCTTTAGCTCACGCACACGCGTAAGGCATAAGCCATCTTCTTTATGGACTCTCGATAAATAAAGAAGGTGTCATAAACTCGAGATAGGCAGGCCCTTTTGATTCGGGAGAGCCGCCGAAAAAACAACCGAATCGAAACCTCGAGGCTCTTCGTCCGGTTCCAGGCCTCAGGTTTTTCTTCCAACCGGGCTAAGCTTGTAGAAGCTTTTTGGAAAAGCTTCCAGACGTGGGGGCAGTGCCCACCATCTCCACAGAACCATTTTTAAAAATTGAACACAAAACCACCGGTCAACAGAGAAATAAGGGCGAGAGAAGTCAGACTAATAGACGAAACCGAAAAACAGGTAGGGGTTGTTCCCTTGGAACAAGCGCTCCAAACTGCAAAGGAGCGCGGTTTGGATTTAATCCAGGTAACGGAAAAAGCCGACCCTCCCGTTTGCAAGATAATGGATTACGGCAAATACCTTTACCGGGAAAAAAAGAAAGCCAAGGGAACGAAAACCCACCAGGGAGAATTGAAAGGCATCAGGCTCAGGTTCAACATTTCCCAGCACGACTTGGAAATAAGGGCCAAGCAGGCGGAAAAATTCCTGAAAGCCGGAGACAAAGTGAGAATAGAAATGCGCCTCAGGGGCAGAGAAAAGGCCCTGAGAGAATTTTCCGAACAGAAAGCCAAGCAGTTCCTGGAAATCCTGGGGCAGCTGATTCCCTACAAGCTGGAGAGAGGCATCAAAAAAGACCCGAGGGGATTTTCCATGATAATTTCCAAAGAATAATATGAAAACGAGAAAATCGATAACAAAAAGGTTCAAAATAACCAAAACCGGAAAGATATTGAGAAGGCATACCGGACAGGACCACTATCTTGCCAAAAAGAAAGGCAAGAAAATCAGGCTGAACCGGAAATGGGTGGAGTTGTCCAAAACGGAAGCCAAGAAAATTAAAAGAATGCTTTAATTATGGCCAGAGTAAAAAGAGGAAAAGCAGCGCACAAAAAAAGAAAAAGGATTTTGAAGCAAACCAAAGGTTTCAAATGGGGAAGAAAAACCCACTACAGGCTGGCAAAAGACGCACTAAGGCACGCTTGGACCCACGCCTACAGGGACAGAAAAAGGAAAAAACGCGACTTCAGACAGCTCTGGGAATCCCAAATATCGGCCGCCTGCCGACAGCACGAAATCTCCTACAGCCGCTTCATCAATGCCTTAAAGAAAAACAAAATAGATTTGGATAGAAAAATGCTGTCTCAACTGGCCCAGGAACATCCCCATATTTTCAAAAAAATAGTTGAGAAAGTCAAAAGTTAAACGGCGCCTAAATAAAAGCCACTCCTAAAGAAGTGGCTTTTTGGTTATTCTCTATTCACGGGATAATGGCCGGTAAAGGATCCCGCGCAGAAATTCTCCCTTGGTAGTTCTGTAGCTTCAATGGTGGATTCAAGGCTCAAATGGCCCAGGGTCATCTCTCCTTGAAATCCCGTTTCATCTCTGATGAAATTCAGTATCTCTTGATCTGTGCTGCGCCTAGTCCTGATTAACTCTTCGTAGGTAACCGTATCTATGCCCAAATGACAGGGGTAGCGGATGGGCGGAGAAGAAATTCGTATGTCTATCGCTCTGACTCCGGCTACTTGCAGGAATTGAATCACTCTGGGCAAGGTATTCAATCTGACAATGGAATCATCTACCAACACAATTCTTTTTCCTTTGACTATGGCTGGAATGGGATTGAACTTCAGCCTCTGAAATAGGTGCCTTTTCTCTGCGGCCGGTTCTATGAATGTCCTACCAACGGTGTGCGCCCGGAAAAGTCCGTAAATGGTGACGGGCAAGCCAGACCCCTGGCTGTAACCGATGGCGTGAGGATTAGCGGCATCGGGCACCGAGATTACCAAATCCGCCATCGGCGAAGGTTGTTCCCGAGCTAGCGCCCTGCCCATATTCTCTCTGACCGTGTAAATAGTTTTTCCTTCGATAATGCTGTCGGGATTGGCAAAGTAGATAAATTCAAAGAGGCATAAACCGCTAACAGAAGGGTTAGACGCCCAAATTATTCTTTTCTCTCTTCCTTGCCCAAAAATCAACATTTCCCCGGGGGCGATGTCATCGATTAAATTTCCGCCCAAGACATCCAAAACGCGGCTTTCCGAGGCGACAATGTAAGTTGCCTCCCTTTTCCCCCAGCATAGAGGGCGAATGCCGAAAGCGTCTCTTGCAGCAATAACCGTGTCATCAAAGATGATGGTTAAGGAAAACGCTCCTTCTAGGCGGGGCAGGACTTCCAAAACCGCTTCCACGAAATCGGCTTTAGATGAGGTGGCCAGCAAGGCAACGATTACTTCGGTGTCGGTAGTGCTTCTGAACTGATAGCCCTTCCTGCCGCATTCCTCTCTCAATCGCTGTATGCGCACTAAATTGCCGTTGTGGGCCACAGCAAACTGCTTATCCTTGAACCAACCTGTCATGGGCTGAGCATTGGCTATCATACTGGCACCAGTGGTTGAATAGCGCACATGGCCGATGGCCGTCGTACCGCTTAGTTTATCCAGAACGCTCTCCCGCATCTTGAATTTATTTTCTCTTAAAAAAACGGCAATATTTTTCTGCGGCTCGCCGCGGCTATGCTGGTCTATAACGGCCTTGACCAGTTTCTCGGCCGGGATTTCCTCCCAGAAAACCTGGTCAACCGTCCCCAGGCCAAGGCGCGAGAAAAGTTTCCCTTTATGGGAAGAAATTATGCCGGCCGATTCTTGACCCCTGTGCTGCATCTGCAGAAGGGCGAAGTAAGCGTCAGAGGCCACCTCTTTCTTATCCGACCAAATCCCAAAAACCCCGCATTTTTCAAACATTATCCTTTATCCTCCTTTTAAAAGAGCATTTTATCATTCTTAATCAAAACGCCTTCTTTTTCAAGTAGTTGGATTTTCTTTTTTTGTCCAAGCCTATAACCGCCAACTTTCCCGTTCGATCTGACAACGCGATGGCAGGGAATATTTCTAAGGTCTGGATTTTTATTCAAGGCATTGCCCACCGCTCTGGCTGCTTTTGGCGAACCCGCCAATTTAGCCACTTGCCTGTAGGTCAACACTTTTCCTCGAGGAATTTTCCTGACCGCTCTATATACTTTTTCCTGAAAGAAACTTATCCCGAATTTATTGAAGGAAGTTATTGGCTTTCTTAAGTATTTCTTTGGCATTTTTGTAGGTCAACTGTTTTGACGCCTCTTTATAAGCGAGCCACTTGTATGCTTTGTGCTCCCAGGATATTTTCACTTTTTTCGTTGTGGTTTGGGCCAAGAAAAAAACGACGGTCTTCGAAATCTTTTCTTTTTCCCTTTTGTAAAAATATCTTATCGTTTCCTTAAACCCCGGAATGAAATCGATATTACGAATACCGGTTTCTTCGAAAACTTCCCTGCGGGCGGCCCCCTCCTTGCTTTCCCCTTTTTCTATCTTGCCTTTGGAAAAATCCCAATGGCCGGAACCGTAATGCAAAAGCAGGTAAAAGTTTTTACCTTTTTCTCTTCTGAAAATTACAGCCCCGGCCGATCTTTCCGTCATGCCGATTTTTTGCCGAAAAATTTCAAAATCTCTTTCCAGTCCATGGTATTGATTATATCTTTTTTCTCGGCCCATCCTCTCCTGGCCTGGGCTATTCCCAGCTCCATATACCTTAATTGGTCGTTCTGGTGGGAATCGGTGCTGACTACCATTTTGACCCCGGCTTCCTTGGCTCTTTTTATATTCTGGTCGTTCAAATCCAGCCTTTCGGGATGCGAATTTATTTCCAAAACCGTTCCGAATTCCCTAGCTGCTCTCAAAATTTTGTCGAGATCGCACCGGTATCCGTCCCTTCTTTTTAAAATTCTGCCGGTTGGATGGGAAATTATCCTTATATAAGGGTTTTTCATGGCCTTGATTATCCTTTCTGTCATTTCCTTCTCTGGCATGCCGAAATTCGAATGGATTCCGGCGATGGCGTAATCCAGTTCGGATAAGGCCTTGTCGTTAATGTCTATGGAGCCGTCGTTGAGAATGTTAGTTTCCGCCCCTTTTAAAATCCTGAAATCTTTCCGCTGAGAATTAAGTGCGTCTATTTTTTTGTTGCGCCTGGCAAGTTCTTTTTCGTCCAAGCCGTGCTCTATTTTCAAAAATTTAGTATGGTCGGAGATTCCCGCGTATCGATATCCCATCTTTCGGGCAGCCTCCGCTATTTCTCCGATGGAATTTTGCCCTCCATCCCAGCTAGAATGAATGTGCAAATCGCCCAGAATATCTCGGTATTCCACCAAATCGGGCAGCTTCCCTTTTAAGGCCGCTTCCACTTCTCCGCGGTTTTCCCTCATTTCCGGTGCAATCCAATTCATACCCAAGGCATTGTAAACTCCTTTTTCGGTTTTACCTGCCAAAACCTTTTTACCTTTGAAAAGCCCGTATTCGGAAAGCTTCATTCCTTTTCCCATAGCGATTTTCCTCAAAGCTATATTGTGTTCTTTGGATCCCGTGAAATACAAAAGGGCCGAGCCGTAGCTTTTTTCGGAGACCACCCTCAAGTCGATATCGAACCCCTCCTCGACCCTGACCGAAGATTTGGTGGAGCCCTTTCCCCAAACTTTCGTCACCTCTTTCTGGGAAACGAAAAACTCAACCACTTTTTCCGGCTTTTTGGAAAAAACCAAAATGTCCACGTCTCCGATGGTTTCTTTTTTTCTTCTAAAAGATCCGGCAACGTCAATTTTTTCAACTTCGTCCAAAGACTCTAATTTTTTCCGCATTTCCCTGGCCCTAAAGACGATTTCCCCCAATAGAAACCTTCCCCTGCTTTTTTTCAAAAACTCTATTCCTTCGATAATGTTTTCTTCGGTTTTTTCCCCGAATCCCTCCAAAGAAGCTATTTTGTGCTTTCTGGCGGCCTCTTCCAAACTTTTCAAATTTCTCACTCCGAGCTCCCGATAAAGGATCTTGGCTTTTTTGGGGCCCATGCCTTCGATTCCTGTAATTTCTTCCAGTCTTAAGGGCATTCTTTTTTTAAACCGCTCATGGTGTTTTATCTTTCCGGTTTTCAGATACTCTTCTATTTTTTCAGCGATGCTTTTTCCCACTCCGGGAATTTCCTCCAAGGCCTTGATGCCGCCTTCTTTATAAAATTCTTCTACGTCTTTTTCCATGCTTTCCAAAGATAAAGCGGCCTTGCGGTAGGCGTAAGGCCTGAACTGAGCTTCTCCCATTTGAAGGTAATCTGCCAATTCGTAAAAGACTTTGGCTATTTCCCGGTTCTTCATCTAATCTTTGGCATGGGATAAACTTTTTCTTTGGGAATTAAATTTTCTTTTATAAGTAGAAATAAAATTGCGGCAATTATGCCCAAAACGCTCACCGCTACGAAAACCGGAACGAATCCAAAAGAACTGGCCACTACGCCTCCTATAATTCCGGCGATCCCGGTAGCGAAACTGGCGGAAGAATTTTCCAGACTCCAAGAAAAAGCTTCTTTCCCCCTGCCAATATGGCGGGTAAAAATTGCCGACCACGAAGGAACGGCAAAAGCCATTCCCAAAGCATGGACTGCCTGTAATGCATATATATGCCAAGGGGATGAAGCGAAAATGAAACCCAAAGGAGTGAGGCTCGCCAAAAACGTCCCCCCTATCAGTGAATAATAATCGTCTTTGTCGCCTTCGTGTTTATCCAAAAAATTAGCTACGGGCAGCTGCATTAAAGCCTGCCCGATCCAATAAATTCCCACGGCGATGCCGACCACCTTAGCAGCTTCCCCCATATCCCCGAAGGTAATTCTCTGAGCGATGAAAATCGCCAGAATCGGCACCACCAAACCCCAGCCAAAAAGCAGAAAAAAATCAGAGACTACCAATACTCTTATCACCTTGCTGATCGAAGGAAGTTTTATCTTCTTCATTAGTTTATTGTAGTTTTATTCCAAAGAGCTGGCAAGAAAAAACGGCTTGTCCGAAAGCCGTTCCGTCGTAAAAATGTCCTAATTTCCCGCCATCTTCACGATAATTTCCCTTTCTCTCGGACGATTGTCAAAATCAACCAGGACAATCTGCTGCCAGGTACCCAGGGCCAGCTTCCCCCCTTGCACGGGAAAAGCCATTCCGGGCTTCATCAAGGCTGATCTTACGTGGGCGTAGCCGTTGTCATCCCCCCGCATTCTGCTGTGCTGATAATCTTCGTCCATGGGGGCTATCTTTTCCAGTATTCTTTTTAGGTCTTTTACGACTCCTTCTTCATATTCTATAGTGGTGATTCCGGCGGTGGAACCGGAACAAAAAACCAAACAAATTCCCTCTTTTTTGCCGGATTTCTCCACCTCTTTCCGGACATCGTCCGTAATATCGATTATATCGTTAAATCCCCTGGTCGAAACGTTAAAGCTCATAGCTCTTGATCTATTTTAAGAAAATAGCTTATTTTCCTGGAAACTATTTTGCTTACAATCCCGGCCCCTATCTTAAAAAGAATAACCAATCCCAGCAAAGCAACAGCAAGTTCCGCTCCCCTTATGACCATGGTGAATACCGGGGCGGTGGAAGCTCCCAGCCCCAAACTGTTGAAAACGAAGGTCTGGAAGGTTTCATGCGTCCCCAAAGCGGTAGGAATCGGAATCATCAGGGCCAAATAAGAGAAGCTGATAACCGAAACCGCAGAAAGAAAAGATATACTCTTGCCCAGGGAAAATATCAAAAACCAAGCCCTGACCAAAGTAATTCCGCATTTTAAAAAAGACAAGGCTACCATCTTCCAGAAAAAAAGCTCTTTGGGCTTCAAAACCGCGAAAATTTCCTCTTCCACTTCCAGAGGCTCAGCATCTTTGATGTTTCCGCTGAAAGCCCGGCCGAAGAATTTGAGAATGCTCTGCTTTTTGTGCGATTTGAAGTAAAAAAGAGCGATGCCGGCGGCAAAAATAGAAAGAACGACAGCCAAGGTGAAAACCAGACGATCGGAAGGCAGTCCCCGGGAAAGAAAAAGAAGAAACACTCCGGGAACAATAATAGACATATAAACGGTAAGTTCCACCATCCTGTCCACGATGACCGAAGCCATGCCTTTTTCAAAAACCACCGAATGTTTTTCCTTCAAAAAATAAGCTCGGAGAGTTTCTCCGGCGAACAAAAAGATGGGAGCGAAAATCATAATGGGAAAACTGGCCAGATAGAGGCGAAAGGCGGCAAAAAAGGAAATATCTTCTCCCTGTTTTCTGACAATCGACCTCCAGCGCCAGTTGCCGACGGCCAGCATCAAAAAAGTCAAACCCAATATTATCAGGCCGTCCCATCCAGAAAAAGCCAGAAAAGCCAGACCTATATCTTCCCAGCCGATGCTTTTGGTGATCCAGAACAAAAGGCCCAAACCCGCCAGCAGGGAAAGCAAAAGAAGCAATAGTTTTTTCATTTATCCGAAAGGAATTTATTCAGGTCTTTAACCAGCTTGTCGGCGTCTATCTGGTGCATTTCGGCAGCAGACTCTATGGTATCGTTCTGAGCCAGAGGACAGCCGACGCAATGAAGCCCGTGCTCCAAAAAAACAGGGGCCGTTTCGGGGTATTTTTGCAGAACTTCGGCGATATTCATTTTTTTGGTGATTTTTTTCTTGTTTTCAGGCATATACTAGATTATAGCCCATTAAAGGAGAAACCGCAAAGGATTGACAAGCGACAAAGATTGTTATACAATATTACAAAAGGAGGCGGCAAATTGAAAAAGGAAATTTTAATATTCGCTGTAATTCTGCTGATTTACGGGATATGCATAGTAACGCTGTCTCTGATAACGGTAGAATTATTCAACAAGCAGGTTGCCCCCGCCATCGAGGAAAAAAATCAAGCCAATCAAGCCATAGAAGATTATTTCCTTAATAACAGGGCAGGGCAACCTGCCTTTTTATTTGCACATTTTCATCAAAGTTCTGGCATTCTTGACCGCGCGCCCCTCGAGGTCGTTGTTGAAATAAACGAAAACCTCCAATCCCCTTTTTTGCCATTTCTTCACCTTCCCCGACAGATTCCGGAGCTCTTTTTCAGAGTAGCTAGAAGCGAACTTTTTTCGGGGGCCGTGCATGCGGACATAAACCGATTTCGAAGTGACTTTGTCTTGTCTGGGATAATCCGGCGAATCGGATATCACCCAGGCGGCTCCATGTTTTTTTAAAATACGATAAACCTTTTCTTGGCACCAAGAACGGTGGCGAAACTCGAAAGCGCACCCGGACTTGTCTTTTTTAACTGTTTTTAAGAAATCTTCCAGTCTTTTTAAATTTTCCTCGGTGGCTTTAAAACCGGACGGAAACTGGAACAATACCGGCCCAAGTTTTTCTTCGAGCCGGGAAGCTCTTTTGAAAAAAGTTTTCCAGGGATTTTTTACTCCCTTCAGCTTTTTGACGTGAGTGATATACCTGCTGGCCTTTACGGAAAAAATAAAATCTCCGGGGGTTTCCGATCTCCATTTTTTGAAAGTTTCCGCTTTAGGCAAGCGGTAAAAAGAATAATTGATCTCGGCGGTTAAAAAGCGCTCCGAAAAATATCGGAGTTTTTTTGAAGAAGGAAGATCTTCGGGATAAAAAACCTTTTGCCAGTGGGCATACGACCATCCCGAAGTCCCTATATGAAGCTTTTTCTTCATTATCCCTGCTCTTCAATGAATTTGCCAAAAGACCTGTCGAAAGTCTTTTCGGCCTCCTTTGAAAAACAACAGGCCGGCAACTCCCCTTTTTCCAAATGATGCCTTATGCATTCGCAGCAAAGGCCCTTTCTCGGGCAGCCGGGATAAGTGCAGGGGCAATCTTTTAAGTTTTTTTCTTTTTGGCACTCCATATTTTTATTTTATCACCTCGACCTCGAAAGTGTAAAATTCGGCCGGGTTTTTCTTCCAGTAATCGGGAGGCAAGCCGGCCTTGAACATTAAATTCTCCAAAAAAGTTTCCAAATCCCAGCCATTTTCCAAAGCCACTTGGGGCAGAAAAAGCGCCGCCCTTCCTTGGGCTTTGACCATCAACCCCTGGACTCCCAAGCGCAGTTCATCTACAGATTTTAAAGGCTTCAAAGGGCCTAAAACGGAAACTTCGTATTCCAGAAAAGGCAGCTCTTCTTCGGAAACGGGAGGGAATCTCGGATCTTGGAAGGCGGCGGCAACAGCCAAAAGGGGAACCGCCTTGTAAAGGGGAGATTCGCAATCGATCTGCCCGATACAGCCGCGCAAGAGTCCTTGTTTTTTTAAAGTGACGAAAACTCCCCGCTTTTCTTTTAATTTTTCCGGGGTTGGCTCAAATTCGGGAATTTCTCTTTCCCTGGCGAAAGTTTCAACCGAAGTTTTAGCGATGGAAAGCAACCGATCCATAACCTACCACCCGGTTTTTGTCTCCGGCTTCGACGTCACCGGAATTGGCGTATTTCAAAAGATGAGCTTGTCCTTTCAAAGACTCAGAAACCTTCATTAAGGTTTTGAGAGAATCTTTTCCGCAGGCTTCCAGAGATGTATAATTTCCGCCGAGCACGGCTTCCAGGGTCCGCTTGTCTTTTTTTACGGCTTCCCCGTAAGGCAAATAATGGGAAAGGTCTGAAGAGGCCACAATCAAAGTTTTTTTCCGGCCGATATTTCCCAGCAAAGCTTGGGCCAAACTTTCCCAGTCTTCATCTTCGGAACCGAAAACGATCGGCAGAATTTTGAATTTTTTCAGCGTTTTTTGCAAAAAAGGCAGCTGGACTTCCAAAGAATGCTCGAAAATATGGGCCGAATCCCGGGAATAGAATCTTTTAGAAAAAGAGGTAATTTTCTCTACCAGCTGCTCGTCGACTTCCACCTTTCCCAAAGGGGTCTCCCATTTGCCAGAAGACCAAAAAGACACCCCCTCAAAACGCTCGTAATGGGAATCTCCCATGAGAATGACTGTGTCAAAATCTCTCCCCGCCAGAGCTTTGTATCCGCAGGCGGCCACCTGGCCGGAGAAAACGTATCCGGCGTGAGGCGAAAGCAAACCGAAAATCTCCCCTTTTATTTCGGGAGCCTCGGCCCGCGACAAAAGAAAGGAAACGTTTTTTTCCAATTCTTTTTTCTCTTCGGGATAAAATTGTCCGGCTACAGCCGGCGGTCTGATCATATGTTTCAACAAGTTAAATGAAAGAGTCCTATTATTTTCTCCGGCCTGCCTTCCTCTTCTTCTGATTCTTCCTTGCGGATGTTGAAGGTTTTTACGGCCGCTTCCGTCCTGTCTATTATAAGGCGGATTCCTTTTTCGGCCACTAACTCTTTGGCTTTGCCCGAAACTTTCATCAAGCCCGATTCTCCCGTGCCAATGACAATGGTTTCAGGATTTTCTCCGACCGCCCTTTCGAGATCTTCAACCTCGACCGAATGGGAATTTTCCCGCCACCACTTCAAAACCTGGCCGGTCCAACGCACTTCCGAATCCTGCTTGTAAGTTTTCCCGCCG
This sequence comes from uncultured Candidatus Saccharibacteria bacterium, assembly GCA_964393465.1. Lineage (GTDB taxonomy): Bacteria > Patescibacteriota > Minisyncoccia > Minisyncoccales > MHMH01 > CAYMTT01. Next base: position 41,117 of record CAYMTT010000001.1, read on the forward strand.
ACCACTATTAATCCGAAGTTGTACTGATCTATCATAAAGTTTAAAAAAGGGTGTTTTGTTTTGAAGCCCTCCTGCTTTCCCCTTTGGAAAATATCCTAATTTTCCCGTAGACTCCATCGTAGCCCGGCTCTACAAAAACCCTGCCTTCCCTGATTCTCATTATCCCTTCGGCTATTTCCGGTAAAGATGCAGATTCCAAATCCTGTCGGGAAGCTTCCAGCAGAATCTTGAATTCACTGCCAAGGCCGCCTATAAGGTTTTCGTATTCTTCTTTGACTTTTTTGGAAGCTGTCCCCAAGCCGAGGCTTTCTGCAATTATCTCTTCCAAAGGCACCAGGCTTTTGAAGGGAATGGCGTCTTCCGGTTTGAAGCCTTCCGGCCTGTCGGCCAAACTTTCTATCCTGCTCATTACCCCGACGGTCAAAGGTCTTCCGCAGGTCGGACAAATGTTGTTGTATTTTTTCGACTCTTGCGGGGAAAGCACGATTTGGCAGTTTCTGTGGCCGTCGTAATGGTACTTCCCCTCTTGGGGGAAAAATTCCACAGTGTACAGAAAATTCTGAGGGTCTTTTGATTTTATGGCTGCCCCTATGGAAGAATAGCTCAAAAAGGGCAAACTGAAAACGTTGGCCTCCCTGCCTATCCTGCTCGGTGAATGGGAATCGCTGTTGGAGATCAAAGCCATCCTGTCCAAAGAAGAAAGCCTCCAGTTCATAGCAGGATCAGACGACAATCCCGTTTCCAAAGCGTAGATGTATTTTGAATAATCCTCGAAGCATTCCTCCAAAGAATCGAAGCCGGATTTGGATCCGAAAATGCCGAACCAAGGAGTCCAGGCGTGAGCCGGAATCACCAGGCAGTCTTCGGAAACCGAAAAAACGATTTTCGCCAGCTCTTTGGCATCCAAGCCCAGAATCGGGCGGCCGTCGGCTTTCAAATTTCCTATCCATCCCAGCCGGGCGTTGATATTTTCTACCTCTTTGAAAGAAGGGGCGAAAATTAAAACGTGTATCTTTCTGACCTTGTTGTTTTTGGAATAAATGCAGCTGATTTCCGCGGTCAAGATGAAACGGACGGGAGTATCTTTTTCTTTCAGTTTAAAAAGACCGGGCTCTGCCGGTTCCAGTTTTTCTTTCAGATCGTTGAACCATTCGGGATGAGTGAAATCTCCTGTAGCCAAAACTTTTATCCCTTTTATTCCGGCCCACTTATCCAGGCTTTCCAGGTCCATATCCCTGCTGGTGGCCCTGGAATACTTGCTGTGGATGTGGAAATCGGCTACGAATTGCATATATTCCATTTTACCTCCCGGAGGAGTTTGGGTAAAGGCCGATCAGCGGGAAAAAAAGGAAATTATTTCGAATATTATTCCCAGAACGAAAAAAGCGGGCAGAATATAAATCAAGGGGCTCATTCTGCGGTTGAATCGCTTTTTCAAAAACTGGCGATAAAGAAAAACCATCACTATCCCCATACAACCTATGGACAAAGCTCCCGTCAAACTGATAATCTCGATAAACTCCCTCATTCCAGCCAAAAACATAAAAAGAGGCAGGAAACTGACTACGGCCCAGGCCAAAACGGGGTGAAGATTGAAATCATACCAGAGCACTTTTTTCAAAGTCAAACCCAAGGTCAAAAAAGAAGTAAAACAGGTTATTATCCCGAAAACGAAAGCCAGCCGGATTACTCTGTTTCCGAGAGTCCGGGCCAGGCCGGAAATCGCCTCCTTGGAAGTGCCGGATCCCGAAGTTCCCAGAACGGTATAGATGAAAAAAAGATAAGTGAGAGCTGACAGCAAAATCCCCAAGATTATCACTTTTTTCACGGCCCGGGGATTGTTTCCCAGAAATTCTCTTATTTCGGGCACTATATTGCTGCCCCACAAAGAAAAAAGTATGACTCCATAGGGAAGAGCCAAAAAAGCGGAATTCATCCCTTTAAGATGTCCCAATTCGATGAAAGAATAGGATTTAAAAAAGAATATGCCCAGAATGGCAAAAAAAACAACCAGCAGAAAAAATTCTATCGTGCAAATGCTTTTTATGCCCCGGAAAATAAAAAAAGAGCCCAAAGCCCAGAAAAAAAGCGTATACAAAACCGCGCTTCCTCCAAAATAAGGGGAAAGAAAAGAATTGAGAAAATTACCTCCGACCACTAAATAGGCCAGCAAAGCTCCCAGTAGGCCGGAACCTATGGCAAGAAAAGTGAAAGTCTTCCAGCGCCGGCCGAGATATTCTTGGGCGAATCCGGGCAGGCGCTTCAAGCCGGTAGTCCCCAAAGAAACTTCGGCGTACATTAAATGAATGGCCGCCGCTATGCAAGCCAGCAGGAAAAAATAAAAAAGAACGACCGGAAATCCGGCCTTCAAAGCGACATAGGGCAGGCCGAATATTCCCACCCCGATAATTGTCCCGGCAAAAACGGCCAGGGCCTTAATAAAATTCATGGAAGCTAAACTCCCGTTTTTGTGCCTTTGGCTTTTTTGACCAATTCTTCCCTAAGTTCTTCGGCTTTTTCCACGGAAACTCCGGGAAGCTTGCCTTCCGGATCTCCCATGCCCCTTCTGCCGTAGTTTCCGCTGTAGCCGGCGGTCTGTACCATCAAATCGGAAAGACCGAACAATCTGGCCAGAATCCCCCTGTGTATGTCGACGTTCTGAATCCTTTCATAGGGAATGGAAACGTATTTTTTCCAGATAACTCCGTGCTCTTTTTTGAAAACGTCTTCTGTCAGCTGATACTTGTAGGCGTTGTAGCTGAGCTTGGCCCAGAAATAGCTTCCTCCCAGCCAAAGAAGAAAAAACAGAAACAGTCCTATCATCACGGATCTCGTCCCGGCGAGAGAATAAACGCCTCTCAAAAAGACGCTCAGAAAAATGGCAAAGAAAAAGCCCGCTCCCAGAAAACGGAAGAAAAACAACCAAACGGCTCTTGGATGCAGTTTTTCCATAAATTTATTTTATCAATTTTACCCCCACTCCGGCCACTTGAGCTCCGCCAAAAAAGAGGATGAAGGCGAAAATCGACCAGGAAATCAGATTCAGCATCTTGAAAATCGATTCTGAAGGAATCGTGTCTTTAAGCTGATCCCGAATCAATTCCTGCATTTGGCCTTCCAGACCGGCGGCAGTCTGGGAAACCGATCCGTTTTCCGGCTCGAAAGAAAAGACTTCGGGAGGCTCCTTTTCTGCGGTAAAAATATTGAAAGAAGCGTAAAAAGCGTAAGCCATTACGGCCAATCCCGCAAAAAGCAGAAAAAGGCCCAGAACTTTCTTGAGTTTGCCCATGTTATTTTTTATTTAATTCCCCGTATAACGAGGATTTTTTAATTATTATCTTGTAAATATTTTCTATGAAATCCCCTCCGGCGTAACCGATAACAAAAGAGAGGGCGGGAGTGAAAGAATCAAAAAGCGTAAATCCCAGCTGCTTTACCGCCACGGAAGCCATAAGGCCGACGGTTCCGGAAATGAACATCATGCCGAAAAAATAAGGAAGCTTGAATCCCACGTTTTTATAGGAAAACTGATACTTCACGAAGCCCACCAGGCCTCTTAAAAATCCTCCTCCGAAAGCGGCGATAAATATTGAAATCATTATCTTTAGGACGTTTTGTGAAAAAACTTATCTTCAAAAAACCTCAGAGCCGCCAGAATGGCAATGGTCATAAAAGTTACGAATAAAGAAACCGAATAAAGTTCCATTCCCACGGCGATTCCTATGGCCGCGGCCACCCAAAGCCCGGCGGCAGTGGTCAGCCCTTCAACAAACTTATCGCGGTGAATAATCAGGCCGGCCCCGATGAAACCGATGCCCGTGGCTACCGCCTGAATCACCCTGCCCAGATCAATGTCTGCCATTTTCTGACCGACGACGGTAAAAAGAGCCGCTCCCAGACAGACCAAGGCGTAAGTCCTCAGCCCGGCTTCTTTTCTTTTGTATTCCCGCTCTAATCCGAGAAGCCCGCCCAGCAAAGCGGACAAAAATAGTTGAAGGAAAATTTCCATTAAACTTTGTATACCTTGTATCCTTCCCTCACTTTGTCGTCAACCTTCAATCCGACCGAATCTCCGGGTTTGGCCTTTTGGACCTTCTCATGCTCCACTTCCATGGAATCCACTTTCTGGCTGAAATCGGTTTCCCCTCCCACTATCCTGATTTCATCGCCGACATTCAGTTCTTCTGAAAGTTTGATAACCGCCACTCCGATGTTTCCGAAATAATGGGTTAATTCGCCTATGAGCTTTCCTTCTTCTACTGGCTGTGGTTCTTTTGCCATAATTTTATTAATATTTTTTATTTCCGACCTTTTTCTTTTTTAATCTCTTTGATCAGCTTTTGGACCAATTTTTTGGGCTCGATATCGTAAACCATAGGGCCTCTTTTTTTGTGGGGGCGGCGAAGAATGTATTTTATTAGATCAGCCGTGCCTCCGGACCCTTCCAAAACGCCGATCGGTTTTTTATCCTCGTAAGCGATGGTGAACTCGTTCAAGGTCCCCATCCTTCCGCAAGCCACGATTACAGCGTCTGCGGCCCTGGTCATTAAAAGATTCCTGCCGGAATAATCGAATCCCGTATAGACCACTACGTCAAACTGATCCAAGGGAAGATGATAAACTTTATCGTGCTCCAGTTCGGAAACCGCCGGAGAAAAACCGATGCTTATGCCCCCTTCTTCCTTGCAGCCTTTGGCCGCCCAATAAGGAACTCCGGTAGTGGCTCCGGTAACCAAAACCACTTCCTGACGGGCTATCTCCCTGCCTATCTCTTCTGACAGTTTTTTTATATTTTTGGAGCAGTGGCCCATTTTGGCCGCCCCGCTCACTGCAATTTTGAAACGCATATATTTAAATTATAGCAGATTTCAGCCGCATTGGCATCCCCCTTTCCCCTCTGGCTCGATGTGTATCATTATGTCTTTGACTCCGGGAAGCTCTTTTATGATTTTCTTTTTCAAAAGGCGGGAAATGCGATGGGCTTGCTCCAAAGAAAGATCCGAATCCAGGGAAACGTGCATGTCCAGAAAAACGTGATGCTGATCTCCCCGGCTCCTGATTTCATGGCAGGAACGCACGCCCTTTGTCTCGCCGACTATTCTTTTTACTCTCTTTTCGTCCACCGCGGCCTTGTCGCATAAAATTCCAGCTACATGCTTGATTATTTCCCAAGCCAGTTTTCCAAGCATTAAAATGACGGCCAAAGCGATTAAAGGATCCAGTACAAGATAGCCTTTCTTGATCGCCACCATGCCCAAAATGACCGCCGGAGTAATGAAAAAATGGGTTTTGGTGTGCAAAGAATCTGCTATCAAAATGGTGCTTTTGAGTTTTTTGCCCTGCCTGCTTTCGTAAAAGTAAACGAAAGCGTCGACGCAAAGAGTGCCTCCCATCACCAAAAAACTCAAAAAACTTATATCGGGAGCGACCGGATTCAAAAAACGAGCGGCGGCGCTCTTCAAAAATTCGTAGCTGGCGATCAATATCAAAAAAGCAATGGCCAAAGCGGAAAAAGCTTCGAATTTCAAGTGTCCGTAGGGGTGCCCGGCATCTTTGGGGTGTTCGGCCGCTTTCAAGCCGAGCAAACCCAGAATATTGGACATTCCGTCAAAAAGAGAGTGAAATCCGTCGGTAAGAATGCTCAAGGCTCCGGTAAGGGAGCCGACCAAAATCTTGGCCAGGGCCACAGCCCAGTTCAGCGTCAAGGTTATTATCAATATTTTCCTGGGTTTTCGGAATTCCATTTCGGGTGCGCCCGGCCTGATTCGAACAGGCGACTTCTGGCTCCGGAGGCCAGCGTTCTATCCACTGAACTACGGGCGCGCTCTTTACAATTTCGTAGTTTTAGTATATAATATAGCGTAGGAATTGCAAGGAGGAAAAATTGAAAAAGAGGCACTTCAAGCTATGCTTCAGGGTTCGAGGAATATCCAAAGACCCCATGGTGATGTACAGATGGTTTTCCAACGAAGGAAGTTTTATCGCCTATGTAAAGAAAAGGTTCAAGAAAATGTATCCGCGCCAGAATCTTTTCGTCGAAATCCTGAGTATAGAAGAAATCAAGCACTAAAACTAAAGCCCCTCCTCCGCGGGGGGCTTATTTCTCGGCAACAAAATAAAGATTTCCGTGTTTTTTGCCCGGGCTTTTCAAAAGCCCGGTTTCTTTCACTTTTAATCCAGCTTTTTCGGCCAGTTTCCGCAGTTCTTTTTCGTCAAAAAGATGAACATAGCGCAAGCAGTCTCTGTTCCAAGGAACCAAAACGTCGCCCGAACCCATTTTCGATTTCCCTAAAAACTTCAGAAAAAGAAACTTGGCTCTCAAAATCATTTCTTTCAGAGGAGGGAGCTTCCAAACGGTTACAATCAAAAAGCCTTCCGGGCGCAGAACCCTGCAAGCCTCCTTTAAAAATTTCAAACGCATATCAAAAGAAGAAATATGGTGGAAAACCCCGATGGAAATTATTTTATCGAAGGAATTTTCGGCAAAAGGCAGATCCAGGGCGTCGCCGACTTTAAAATCGGCTTCCGGATACTTTTCTCTGGCTATTTCGACGAGCTTTTCGGAAGCATCCAGGCCGCAGTAGGAAACGTTCTTTTTTTCAATCAAATCGTAAAGCCTTCCGTTGCCGCATCCCAAATCCAGAACCCTGTCTTTGGGGGAAACGTATTTTTCCAAAGACCTCAACTCTCCCCATATTTTTTCTCTGCTTCTTGAAAAGTCTCCGGCAATGGAGTTATAATCTTTAATGGTCTTGTTCAACAGATACTGAGCGTATTTTTTATCCATGAAAGTTTCAGAAGAAATAATTAAAGAATTGGCAAAAAGTCCGCAGGGGACCGATTTGTTGCGCCTTAAAAGGAAAATGGCAAAAAAGTTCAACGTCTCCTGCCCCAGCAACGTAGAACTTCTTAAAACCTACCATAAAATGGCGGCCCGAAAAAGGGTCGAACCTTCAGAATATATTGAAAACCTTTTGAAAACCAGGCCGGTCAGATCGCTTTCGGGAATCGTCAACGTATCGGTTTTAGTGAAGCCTTACCCCTGCCCGGGGAAATGCGCCTATTGCCCGCAGGAAAAAAACGCACCCAAAAGCTATCTTAAAGGAGAACCTGCCGTGATGAGAGCGATTTTGAACGAATACGACCCTTACAAACAAGTAAAAACCAGATTGAATTCACTGAAAATGACGGGGCATCCTACCGACAAGATAATGCTCAGGATAGTCGGAGGGACGTGGTCTTTTTATCCGGAAAAATACAAAAGCGGATTCATTAAAAAATGCTTTGAAGCCTGCAACGGCAGAAAAGAGGAAAGCTTGGAATCTGCATTTAGGAAAAACGAAAAAGCCGAACATCGCCTGGTGGGAATTTCCATAGAGACCAGGCCCGATTTCGTGACAAAAAAGGAAATAGAGAATCTGAGAAAACTGGGGGTAACCCAAGTGGAGCTGGGGGTTCAAAGCATATACGAGGACGTTTTGAAACTGAACAAAAGAGGGCACGGCGTAAAAGAAACCAAAAAAGCCACCGAAGCCCTGAAAGACGCAGGGTTCAAAATCTGTTATCAAATGATGCCCAATCTCCCCGGCTCAACCTTGAAACGCGACGAAAAAATGTTCAAAGAGCTTTTTTCCAATCCCGATTTCAAACCCGATTTTCTAAAAATATATCCCTGCGCCGTCTTGAAAAACACCCTTCTTTACAAATGGTGGAAACGGGGAAAATACAGGCCTTACACCAAAAAACAACTGATAAGCTTGATTAAAAAAATAAAAAGGGAGATACCCTGGTACGTGAGAATCCAAAGGATAACCAGGGATATTCCCAGCGGGGAGATAGTGGCCGGCCCCGCCAAAATATCCAATTTAAGGCAGCTGGTTTCGGGCCAATGCAAATGCATAAGATGCCGGGAAGTGAGAGGAAACTACGATCCCAAAGAAAAAATATTCCTGTTCCGCCAAGACTACGAAGCTTCAAAAGGCAAAGAAGTTTTTTTGAGCTACGAAAATAAAGGGCGCGACAAGCTTTTCAGCCTTCTACGGCTGCGCCTGACTTCCGACAATAAAACTTTCATCAGGCACCTTCACACTTACGGAAAGCTTTATCCTTTCGGACCGAAAACTCAAATTTCCCCCCAGCATAAAGGCCTGGGCAAAAAACTGGTAAGAGAGGCAGAAAAAATATCCCAAAAAGAATTCGGGGCAAAAAAAATAGCCGTGATTTCCGGCATAGGAGTAAGGGGTTATTACCGAAAGCTGGGCTACAAGCTGAACAATACCTACATGGTAAAAAACTTTTGATTTTCAGGAACTTCTCGAAGCTTTCTTGAAAAGAGCTCCGCTAAAAACCAGAAATATAAATCCTATTACGAAAGCGTTAACCCCTTCGTTCAGGAAAGGAATTCTGGGAAGAACCTGCCAGGCTCCGTACCAGAAAAGCAGAATGCCTACGCCGGCGAAAAATCCGTATACGAAGCGGTTGCCTTGAATTTCGTGCTGCATTCTCGAAAAGTGTTTTTCCAAAACCTTGTCGAGGCGGCGCGAAACCTGTTTGGATAACTCCCCCCTTAATTCTTTTTTCAGTTCCTCGGAAATATTCTGGTGGGATTTCTGAAGCTCTTGGCCCACCTTTTTATTTATATACTTGCGGGTTTGAGGCCACTGATGAATCGGTTCCTGTTTTTTGTTTGAGGGAGGGTTTTTTTCCATTAATTTTCCTTTAGTGTCTTCATTGTATCACCGCGTTTTTTTCTTTGTCAAACCTAGAGTTTTACTTAAATTCTTAAAATCCTTTTCCATTCTTTTTTTAAATTTTAAAAAGCGCAGGCCGGCGGCCGGATGATAAGTGATGAAGTAAGCCCGTCCGTTTTTTTTGAAAACTTTGCCTCGTTTCTTCCAGAAGTTAACGCCCAAAACCGTATCGCAAGCCACTCTTCCAAGAAGAACGACGGTTTCCGGATTTATCAATTCCATTTGTTTTTTCCACCAAAAAGAACAAGCTTTCAATTCCCCGCTTTTGGGCTTTCTGTTCAAAGGGGGTCTGTGTTTTATAACCGAAGTTATGAAAACTTTCTTCCTCTCTATGCCGCTTTTTTCAAACAAAAGATCCAGAAGCCTGCCGGCTCGGCCCACGAAAGGCCTGCCATTCAAATCCTCCTGCCTGCCGGGAGCTTCTCCCACGAACATTATTTCCGCGCCGGAGGGACCTTCTCCGGGAACAGGATTCCGCGTCCCTTTCCATAAAGGACAAAGCCGGCAAGAGGAAATCTGCCGGTCGATTTTTCTCATTTCTTTTTTTTCCATTTGGAAACTTTCTGATGCTGCTGATAATGAAACCTATGGGGAGTCCTGTAGGCGGTTTTCCCTCTCTTTGCCCTTTTGGAGGAATATTTTTTCATAGTCTCTTTTTAAGCCTGGAAAAAGCGGCTTCTTTTTCTCTAAGGGAAATTCCGCTTTTTTTTATCCCTCTGGCTATAATCTGCAGGGTTTTATCGTAGGTCTCCCTGTCCACCGGGAAAGGAGTGCTGTCTTTTCCTCCGTGGGCGAACGTATAGCGGGCCGGATCCTCATAGGAAGGTTTGGCCCCGTAGATTATTTCTGCCACCAAAGAAAGAGCCCTAACGGTCCTGGGGCCCACTCCCTTTAAAGCCAAAAAGCTTTCGAAGTCTTCCGGTTTTCTTTCGGAAGCCGAAAATATGGTCTTTTCCAGCCTTTTCAGGTCGAACTTTTCCTGAACCACTGGATGCCAATGGAATTCCCTGTCGTAAAGTTGCATCATAGTCAGATTCTTGGATTGCCGAGTCTGGATAAGGTTCAGGTCTTTCAGAAAGGTCTTCGGCTCTTCTTTGACCATGGCTCCGCTTATCTCTCTGTTTTTTTCGCTTTCTTGGGCTACCAGATTCAAAGGATTGCCTTTCAAAGAGGAAATGATTCCCGAATGAGGCTCCCGGATGAAATCGGTTTTTTCTTTCTGCCGGGATAAGCCCGATGAAATCCAATGGTAGCGGCGGGCAGTCTGATTGCCGATATTCATTCCCTGTTGAACAACAGCCCAATCTCCCGATTTTGTGAAAAGAAAATTATGCTGGTAAATCTGGTATTTGTCCTGAATCAGGGAAGAATCGACCTTAGCTGCCATTTTTGAAGCGTAAATAAGATCCGGAGCGAAAGAAAAGCGCCTGGATATGCCGTAAGCTTCTATTTCGGAGGGAGTTTCCCTGGAAGCCTTCTTTCCTCCGCAAACATAGATCCCCAACCGGTCCTGAATGTCAAAAAGACCGGCTTTTAAGGCTCCCAAAGTGGTAACCGTCAGCCCCGAAGAATTCCAATCGAATCCAAGAACGCAGCCGAAAGACTGGAACCAAACGGGATCGGAAATCCTTCTTAAGAATTCTTCCGGTCCGAACTCCTCTACCACGGCCGCAGTTATCCCTTTCGAAAGATTTTTCATCCTTTCGAAAAGCCAGCGGGGGCATTTTCCGTAATCCAAAGGAACTGTTGCTATACCGACTCTCATCTTATCTATTCTAACAAAAAACCGGCCTTGGAGCCAGTTTATTTATTCCGATTCTCTGGCTGCTTTTCCCAAAGCGTACTTGGTCAAAGGAGGAGCTACCAGTTCGTTTATAACCACCGAGGCCAGGACGGCGTTAATCAGGATTTCGGCAATCCCGGAAAGCTGGGGATTCTGGACAACGAGCATGGTCAGGCCCAGAGTGACTCCGGCTTTCGGAAAAAGGGCCAGGCCCAGATATTTTCTTACGACGGCGGGAGCGTTGGAAATTTTAGCTCCCGTCCAGACGCCGAAAAATTTTCCGCCGCACCTTCCCAAAACTATCAAAACTGCCACCAATCCGGCCGCTTTCAATATTCCCAAATCAAAATGGGCTCCGGCCAAAGTGAAAAAAAGCGCATAAACCAGTATTTCGGCGTCGCCTATGACGTCTATCATTCTGTCTTTGGCTTTGGTCACGTTGACCACAATAAATCCCAAAATCATTGCCGCCAGCAACGGCTGAAGTCCCAACTGCTGGGCCAAACCGGCGCAAAAAACCACGGCCCCCAGAACCAAAGCCAGAGTTTCATTTCTTTCCTTCAAAAAAGCGCTTAGTTTTATCAAGACAAAAGCCACCAAAGCCCCCAAGCCGAGAGAAAGCGCTATTTCCAGCCCTACTTTTCCCAATTCTTCAATCAGGGAAAATCCGGCCTGGGCTCCGGTCAAAAGAACGGCGAAAGAAGTGGCGAAAATGAAACAAACGATGGCCAAAACGTCGTCCAAAGCCACCACTCCGAAAAGAAATGTTTTAAAAGACCCCTTGGCCTTGTTCTCATGGGCTATGGCCACAGTCACCGCGGGAGCGGTGGCCAGAGAAATGGCTCCCGCCAGAATCCCTAAAGCCAAATAGGAGTTCAAATCAATGTTCAAAAAATTCAACCCTTCAAAATAAAGGGCCGCCAGTCCAAATAAGGATATTAAAAAGGTTACGGACAGCCAGGCGCCGATCCCTTGAAAAAGAGTGACCAAAGGCAGGGATTTTCCCATTTTCTTGAGTTCTCCGACAAAAAGGTTCCCCCCTATGAGATAAGCTATTACGGCCAGGGCTATGGGAGTGACTATTTCTGAAATTCCCTCTATGGTTTTAGAAGAGAATATTCCGGAAACCGAAGGGCTCAAGAGCATTCCAATCAAAATGAATCCGCTTATCAGGGGAAATTTTATCTTTCTTATGGCTATCCCTCCGAGCATTCCCAAAACCAAAATTATTCCGATGATTAAAAACCAGTTCATGATCGAACAAATTCAAAGTTCAATTTCCATATTATCAAAGACCGAGAACTTTTCCAATCAAAAAGCGGACTTTCCGGCCCGCTTTCCAAATTACGCCCTGGAAATTCTTATCAATCCCGAGCAGGGAATGACTTCTATTCCCTCTTTCTGGAGTTCATCCAGGAAAAGATTCATTCCCAAAGAATCCGAAGACATGTGTCCGGCAATAACAACATTCAGATGGGCGGCTTTGGCCTCTTTTCTGTGCTCTTCGGACTGATGCATGGAAACGACAGTGCCTATTCCCGCCTGCACCATTTTCTCATAAAGTTTTGGGGAACCCTCCGTCCCTCCGGTGATTTCGGTAACCGTGACCCTTCCGCAGCGATTTTCCGGGGACCCCACGAAAAGCTTGGGGCCGGCCCCTATTTTTGCGGCTTCTTTGTATTCGGGTATGCTTTTCAAGAGCTTGAGCACATCTTCCAGTCTTTCGGGAGAAGCTTCTTCTATTTTCTCTCTCAGGAAGCGGGCGGCCAGATTGTCGCAGGGGGTATGGCAGTTTATCAGGTTGGCTCCGGCCAAGCGGGCGGTATCTACCGCTCTCTGATGGTTGGCGGCGCTCACTCCCCTAGCCACTTCGGAAATCCTCTCTTTCATCAAATCCTCGGCCACGTTTATGGGAACCCCGTACTGATTCAAAACGTCACATTGGAGCTCCATAACTTCGTGAAGATTGGCCAAAGCTTTTCCCCTGGGATGGTGGGCTATTATGAGATCGATGTTGCCAAGATCTTTTGCCAGAAGAATTTCAGCAGAATCTATATCTATTCCGGCCAGAACCTTTTTGATTTCTTTGTCTTGGGCCACGTTCAGAATCTGGGAGTCCGAATACGGATTTTTTAGCCTGTCTGTATCGAAATATTCCTTAGCCTCCGGAGAAAGCTTTTCGTATTTGTCTTTTTTTCTCTGCAAAAGCCCGACTATGGCGTCTCTGCCCCGAAAGTCGGCCTCGACTCCCATTTTAAGGGCCAAATTGTATATATCTTTGGTTTTCATATCCGTTGTACTGTAACAAAAAACGGCCTTTTTGTCAAAGAGAGCCGCCAAAAACCTTTCGGTACAAATCGTTTATCCGCTCCTCCCTCTCTTTGGGATCTGAAAACTCCCTCCTAATGCGGGCTTTTTCTTTTCTGACGTATTTACGGATTGATTTTGGAAGTTTTTTCTTCATTCTCCTTTGATTACGGCTAAAGGTTCGAGTCTGGCCACTTTTCTGGAAAGTCCGGCCTTGTGCACTGTTTCCACCACTCCGTCTATATCTTTATACGCCAAAGGGGCCTCTTCGGCAATACCCCTGGGACTGCGGCATTTGACCACGATCCCTTTTTTTGCCAAAACATCCAAAACCTCGCGGCCGGAAATCTTTCTCATGGCCGCGTGCCGGGACATGGTTCTTCCCGCCCCATGATTCACCGTGTAGAAAGCTTCTTTGGATTTTTCGGTCCCCACGCAGACATAAGAAGAGGTTCCCATAGAGCCGGGAATGAGAACGGGCTGGCCGGAAGAAGAATATTCTTCGGGCAGTTCGGGATGTCCCGGGGGAAATGCTCTGGTCGCCCCTTTGCGGTGAACCAGCAGCTTTTTTTTCTGTCCGCCGATTTCATGCTCTTCCATCTTGGCGATATTGTGGGCGACGTCGTAAAGCAAAGAAAGGCCGGATTTGCCTCCGAGAGCCTCCTTCCAGGCCTTTCTGACGTAATGGGTGATCATCTGGCGGTTGGCCCAGGCGAAATTGCAAGCGGCCGACATGGCCCCGAAAAACCTCCGGCCTTCCGAGGAATCGAAAGGAACGCAAGCCAGCTCTTTATCGGGCAGATCGATTCCGTATTTGGAAAAGGCCGGCATCACTTCCTTTAAATAGTCTGCGCAGTTCTGGTGGCCCAATCCCCGGCTTCCGGTATGTATCATCACCAAAACCTGGTTTTCGAAAAGCCCGAAAGCAGCGGCGACCGAAGGGTCGAATATCTCTTTGACCTGCTGGACTTCCAGAAAATGGTTCCCTGATCCCAGAGTTCCCAGCTGGCCTTTCCCCCGGCTCTTGGCCCTGCCAGAAATTAAAGAAGCTTGGGCTTTTTCCATTTTCCCTTTTTCTTCGCAGCGCTCGGCATCCTCTTTTTCTCCGAAGCCCCGCCTCACCAGTTCGGGAACTCCTCCTTCCAGTATGCTGTCGAGTTCGGAAAAAGAAAGTTCGGATTTTCTCCCCCTGCCCAGACCCGAAGGAACTTCTTTTTGCATCAAAGAAGCCAGTTTGTCCAAGCGGGAAGCCAATTTTTCTTTTTTGTATTCCGACTTTAAAATCCTGACTCCGCAATTTTGGTCGTATCCCACGAATCCGGGAGAAATTACCCCTTCGGAAAGCCCGAAAGCTCCCACTCCTCCGATGGGAGGGCCGTAGCCCGAATGAATGTCGGGCATGGCCAGTACTCTTTCTGCCAGCCCGGGAAGACAGGCCGTATTCACCAACTGTTGAAGAGCGGCATTTTCGACCCGGGAAAACATTTCCTCTGAGATGTAGATTCTGGCCGGAACCTTCATCTCTCTCCAGAAAGAAACTGGAATTTCCCAGGCGTACTCGCTTATTCTTTTGAAATCTTTTTTGGAAATCATTTAAACGTCGAATAAAACGACGGCCCGGCAGCCTCTTTTCTCGCAGACCGTCCGCAATGAATGATAAGTGGCCCCTTTTATCTCTCTTTGGAAACCGGAAACTTTCCTGCCTTTAAAAAATCCGCGGATTTTCTTTTCGGAAAACAGGGAAAAATCGGCAGAAAGATAAACTTCTTTTTCCGCCTGGCCGAGAGAAAGGACTTCGTTCAGAAAATCTGCCAGAAGAAGGGAAGAATCGGAAGATTCCACCTCGAACCCCCTTTCAACTTCGCTTTTTTGCAATTCCGGCTTTAAATATTCGGCTGCCGCCTCCAGGCAGTTCAAAAAAAGAGCTTCTCTGTCTTTTCCGAAAACCTCCATTTTCAAATCGGCCGCATGATCCAAAATTCTGTACTTCATCATTTTAACAATAGCAAAAACAGCGATTTTGTCATCCCAAACAAAAAAGCAACCGGTAATGGTTGCTTTTGAATTAAGTTCCGCCTTTCTCCATTCTTTCCAGGGATATTTCAAGGCTTTCTTCTAGAACTTCCGGATGTTCTCCGTCTTCGGCCGAAGCCGAAACGATTTGAGAAATCAATTCCAGTCTTTTTCCGGAATCTTCTGCCATCTGCATTTCCTCCTTTGTGGAACTAAATCCTTTATTCGGGCCCAAACAATCTTACCACGGAAAGAAAATTACGTCAATGGATTTTTTCAAGCTCTTGGAGAACGACTTCTTTTTCGTTCCAAGGCATTTTCTCGCCTCCGGCCAGGCACATCCAAGGCTCCGATCCCTTCCCGGTGATAACGACCGTATCCCCTTTTCCGGCTTCCTCCAAGGCTTTTCTGATGGCTTTTCTTCTGTCCTGAATTTCCAAAACCTTGGAAAGATCGGAAATTCCCGACTTCACATCCGCAATTATCTCCCGGGGCGTTTCGTCGTAAGGATCTTCGTCGGCGAGGATTATCCTGCGGCAGTTTTCTCCGGCTATCCGGCCGAGCTCCGGCCTTTTCCATTTGTCCCTTCCTCCGCCGCAAGCTCCCAAAACGCATATTTTATTCCCGGGCAGGGCTTTGTAGGCTTTTCTTAAAGAATCGGGTGTATGGGCGTAGTCTATAACCACTTTGAAAGGCTCCGAAACCACGGTTTCCATCCTGCCGGGAATTTGTTTTATCTCTTGCACCGCTTTTTTGCAGAGCTGCAAATCTATTCCCTGGGAAACTCCCAAACAGACCGCCGCCAATCCGTTGTAAATATTGAATTGACCGGGCAGGGAAAGATCCAATCTCAGATTTTCGTTGTTGATGTTGCCCTGGCGCAGGCCGTAAGTGTATTTTTTCTTCGCCGGGAAATCGAGAAAATATCCGGAGCTCCGGTCGTCAATATTGATTATGTGCACTTTTTTTGCGGCCTTGAAAAGGCGGCCCTTTGCCTTTTTGTATTTTTCGAAGCTGCCGTGACTCTCTATGTGCTCGGGGGTCAGATTGGTGAAAATCGCCGCATCGAAATCAACAAACCTGTGACGGTGCTGTTTTATCCCTTCGGAAGTTACCTCCAAAACGACGTATTCGCAGCCTTCTTTGACAGCTTGTCTTAGAAATCTTTGCAATTTGAAGCGGCCGGGCATCGTCATTTTCAAATCGTTGGAATATTCTTTCTGCCCGATTTTGAATTTTATGGAAGATATCGAAGCCACTTTGTAGCCGGCTTTTTCCAAAACCGCGCAGGAAAGCAGAACCACGGTAGACTTGCCATTGGTGCCGGTCACTCCCACAACTTTCATATTTCTGGAAGGAAACAGATACAAAAAAGCTCCAGACATGGCCAGGAAAAGATGATAAAAATCCAGCAAAAAGGAAGGAATGATTTTTTTTAAAAAGGTCCTTGCCACTGCTATCTTTAAAATTCACTGTAAAGTTTTTCCCGCGCCCCCGAGAATTTTCAGAGCCTCTTTGACTCTTTCCTCGGAATTTTTGGAACCCGGGAGAATTTTAGACAAAGCCTCCCTGCTTTTTTGTTTGGAAAAACCGAGGGAAACCAAAGTATCCAAAGCTTCATCCTCTTTTTCCGGCACTGTAGCTTGAGCGGACTCTTTGATTTTCCCGGTCAGCTCGAGAAGGATTTTTTGCATTTTCTTTCTCCCAATCCCTTTGACCTTCTGGTCGAACTTGCCTTTTTCTATCTCTGCCTTCAAATTTTCCAGCGAGCCGAAAACCGAAAGGTCGAGAGCCGTTCTCGGACCGATACCAGAAATCCCGTTCAAAGTTTCAAAAAGTTCGAGCTCTGCTTCCTCCAAAAAACCGTAGAGCTCCTCCTCGTCTTCCTTCAAATGCAAAAAAGTGTAAAGCTGGACTTCCGATCCCGCTTCGGGCAGTTTTTCAAGAACGGGAAGAGAACAAAAAACTTTATAGCCCACTCCGGCCACCTCGATTACGGCAAACTTGCTTTTTTTTCTTTTCAGTCCTCCTTTGAGGTAATAAATCATTGCCTTATTATACCTTGAAAAAAAGAAAAAATAAAGATAGGATAAATGGTATGTTTGAACTGATTTCCAAATACGGACCGGCCGGGGACCAAGCCCAGGCGGAGGCAAAAATTACTGAAAATCTGAAAACCGGTCTGAAAAACCAGGTGCTTTTGGGAGTGACCGGCTCCGGAAAAACTTTCACCATGGCTTCTGTGATAGAAAAGTCACAAAAACCGGTCCTGATAATATCTCACAACAAAACCTTGGCCGCCCAGCTTTACCAGGAATTGAAGGATTTTTTCCCGAAAAACGCCGTCCATTATTTCGTCTCCTATTACGATTACTATCAGCCGGAAGCATATATCCCCCAAACGGACACCTATATAGAAAAAGACGCCAAAGTGAACCAGGAAATAGACCGGCTGAGGCATGCTGCCACACAGGATCTTCTGACCAGAAAAGACGTGATCGTGGTAGCTTCCGTTTCCTGCATCTACAACTTGGGGTCTCCCGAAGCCTACCAGAAAGTTTCCCTGGAGATAAGGCCGGGGCAGAAAATCAAAAGAAGGGAATTGATAGAGCGCCTGATCTCCCTGCAGTACCAAAGGAATGAAATAGACTTCAAGCCGGGAGCCTTCAGAGTCAGAGGGGATATTCTGGATATTTTCCTGGTTACGGGCAAAGAAATCCTGAGGGTCGAGTTTTCAAAGGACGCAATCTCAAGCCTTTCTTTGGCAAAAGATTTTCTTTCTCCTTCTTTTTCCCCTTTGAAATCCGGCTGGCGGCTTTATCCTGCCCAGTTTTGGGTCACTCCGAAAAACAAACTGGAAATCGCCCTGGAAAACATAAGATTGGAACTGCAGGAAAGAACCAAAGGGCTGAAAAAAGAAAAAAAGCTTCTGGAGTCCCAAAGGCTCCAAAAAAGAACCGGCTACGATCTGGAAATGATAAAAGAATCGGGCTGGTGCCACGGCATAGAAAACTATTCCCGGCATTTGGAATTCAGGGGAGAAGGAAAAGCGCCTTTCACGCTTCTGGACTACTTCGATTTTTCCCAAGGCTCCGGCTATCTGGTATTCATCGACGAATCGCACATGACCTGCCCCCAGCTGCAAGCCATGTTTTTCCAGGACCGGGCCAGAAAAAAGGTTTTGATCGACCACGGCTTCCGCCTGCCCTCCGCTCTGGACAATCGCCCCCTGACTTTCGAAGAATTCCAGAAAAAAACGCCCCAGAAAATATACGTTTCGGCCACCCCCGGCAAATACGAAAAGAAATTTCCCGTAACCGAACAGCTTATCCGTCCCACCGGTCTTTTGGAACCTTCCGTGAAAATAAAGCCGACTAAAAACCAAGTTAAAGATTTAATAGAAGAAATAAAAAAGAGGACCGCCAAAAAGCAAAGGGTCCTGGTTGTAACCCTCACCAAAAGGCTGGCCGAAGCTCTTTCCGACCGCCTGGAGGAAGCCGGCGTCAAAAACCGCTGGATCCACGCGGAGATAAAAACTTTGGAGAGGCCGCAGATTCTGAAAGACTTCAGGAGCGGGAAATACGACGCGCTGGTGGGAATCAATCTTTTAAGAGAAGGCCTGGATCTGCCCGAAGTGGCCCTGGTAGCCATACTCGACGCCGACAAAGAGGGTTTTTTGAGAACGGAAACAACCCTCATTCAAACTATGGGAAGAGCGGCCCGTCATCAAGAAGGACACGTTATAATGTACGCCGACAAAATCACCGAATCGATGAAAAAAGCCATCCGGGAAATAAAAAGGCGGAGGAAAATCCAGCAGGACTACAACCAAAAACACGGAATTTCGCCAAAACCCATAATCAAAGAAATAAGGGACTGGCCTTTCGCCAAAAAAGAGGCGGTCGCTCCGGAATTCGGACCGGTAAAAGACGCTAAAATCCTGGAAAAAGAAATGAACATCGCGGCCAAAAACCTGGATTTTGAAAGGGCGGCGGCGATCAGGGACTTGATTAAAAAAATAAAGGATGGTAAAAGGTAAATATATGCCGATAAAAGATGCTGCCAAAAAAGCGCTCAGACAAAGTTTCAGAAAAAAGAAACAGAATCTGGCCTATAAGAACAAAATAAAAAGCCTCCAAAAAGAGGCGAAGTCCCTGCTGGCCCAAGGTAAGAACAAAGATGCAGAAAAACTCCTGCCCTCGATTTATAAAATTCTGGATAAGGCAGCCAAAACCGGAATGATAAAGAAAAACGCCGCCGCCAGGGAAAAATCCAGAATAACGGCCGCAATAAACCCTAAATCTCGGCAATAAAAAGATCCAGAGCCAGAGAGGCTTCCAGTTTGCCGGTTTTGATTTTGTAATCTACCTGGAAAATCTTGCGGTAGATTTTTTTTAACTCATCGAGAGTAAAGCTCCGAGCCTGTCTGGAGCTTTTTTGAGCGACGTAAGGGTGAAGCCCGGCTTTCTGCAGAGACTGCCCTCTTTCTGCCAAATCTTTGACCGCGATAATGTTCCTGAACTGGAAAGTTATCATGCTCAATAAATAAAGAGGGGTATCTCCTTTTTCCAAATGCTTGTGCAAAAGGGAAAGCGCGGTTTTTTTGTCTTTTCCGGCCAGAGCGTCTATGGTTTTGAAAATATCCGCCTCTATATTCGGCTTGACCATTAGCTCCACGTCTTCTCTTTCTATTTTCCGGGATTCTTTTTTGTAAGCGGCCAGTTTCCTGATTTCGTTGGCCAGCCTCCAAAGATCGTTCCCGACAAATTCGATCAGTTTTTCGGAAGCGCCCCGCTCCATCTGGGCAGAAAGCATTCTGGCTTCCTTTTGAATCCAGCTTTTGAGCTGCTCGCCCTGCAGAGGACGGAAAAACTCCACTTTGGCGTTTTTTTTCAGAAAGACCAATAAAGAATCTTTGGCCGGAATGTCTTTTTTCTCGCAAAAAATTATGAGGTCTTGCGAATCGGCGAATTTTTTCCCGTCTTTGACGAAGTTTTCCTTGAAATCGGAGTCGGAAAAAAAATCGGTCAGAACGAAAATATTTTTCTCTTTAAACATAGGAACCTGGGAAAACTCGTCTTTAAAGTCGCGATAAGATCCCTGAAGGTTTTTCAAATTCAAGTTTTTGGAAGTTTTCTTCTCTTCCCTTATTATCTCTTCCAGCCTTTGCTTGATCCTGTAATCGTCTTTTCCGTAAAAAAGATAAATCATAATTTCTGGCACTTGGGGCAGAAATGGGCCGATCTCCCGCCGATTTTTTTCCTTTCGATTTTCCCTCCGCATTCGGGGCATTTCTCTCCGGTCCGGCGGTAGACTTTGACTTCTTTGTGATAAAAGCCCTTGCGGCCGGAAGGAAGCCTGTAATCGGAAAAAGATTCCCCTTTAAGCTGGACTGCCTTTTTGAGAACTTTTTTTATGTCTTTGTAAACGGCCTTCAGCTCTTTTTCCGAGAGCTTAAAAGTTTTTTTGGCAGGATGCACTCGGGCCCTCCAGAGGATTTCGTCAGAATAAATGTTGCCGATTCCGGCAATAATCTCTTGATTCATGAGCACTTTCTTTATTTCCCCTTTTTTGCCCTCCAGAGCTTTTTTGAATTTCTCGAAACTGAAATTTCCGTTCAAGGGTTCGGGGCCCAAAGATTTCATAGTTTGAGAATTTTCGAGTTTTTCTGCGTCCCAGAGCTCGGCCTTGGCAAATCTCCTCAAATCGGACAAAGCCATCATCTGGCCGTCCCTGAAGGTGAAAAGCAAGTGTATGTAAAGGTTTGTCTTTTCTGCCAAAGGGCCGGGAGGGGGCTCCCAGGTTTTATTTTTCCTGCGCCACTCCCCCAACAGCATGTGCCCCGTCATTTTCAAATGAATCAACAGCGTTTTTTTGCCGGAAAGATCGAAAAGCAGGTTTTTTCCCCGGCGTCTGATTCTTTCTATTTTCCTGCCTTTTATTTCTTTTTTGAATTTCTCGAAGCTCTCGGGTTTTTTGACCAGTTTTGCAGAGTCGGTCCAAACATCGGCAAAAACCTTGCCGACAATTTTTTTTCGCAGCCATCTTGCCGTCGTTTCAACTTCGGGAAGCTCTGGCATATCAAGGCAGGCGGTTAATCAAACTTTGGAAATCGAGCTTTGTCAAAAGCTCTTCAACCTTTTTTTTGTCGTAGCCTCCCCAAAGGCATCCTTCCAAATTGAAATCCAAAGGCACGTTTTCTTTTATCCTGGCCAGCTCCTTGCTTAAAAAAGCGTGTTCTTTGCCCCGAACCAGAACTTCCCTCAGTTTATCTTTT
>CAYMTT010000002.1:0-47510 GCA_964393465.1 uncultured Candidatus Saccharibacteria bacterium
AAAATTTAAGAATTTTTGATAAAATGAGTTCGAGCGGAATCATAAATATACTCCATAAAAAAAGGAGGAATGATGGAAATAAAGCTTGAAAGAGGGAATTCTGAAACCCGGATAACGGTTTCGGGACTGGAAGGATTAGGGCCCCTGAAATACTACATTTCCGAACGCAGCATTGCCCTTGACTGCCGCAACCTTTCAGACAGGGAACTGCACCAAATAGTCGAAAAAGTAAAGGAGATGACGCGAGCCTCGAAAGATACGCCTCCCGTATACCGAGAAATGCTGCAAGAATTAAAAAAAATCATGCGTATTCGAGACCAAAGATAAAAATTCTCGCTAAACCGAACGGTTCCCGACGAATAACAAAAGAGCCGGAATATTCCGGCTCTTTTCTCTATTTCACCGCGTCTTTCAAAATCTTTCCCGCTTTGAACTTGGGGGCTTTTCCCGCCGGAATCTTTATCTTCTCTCTTGTCTTTGGATTCACCCCCTGCCTTTCTTTTCTTTGAGCCACCGAAAACCTTCCGAATCCGGTAAGAGCGACTTCTTCCCCTTTGGAAAGGGTTTTAATTATCTCTTCCAAAACGGCGTTCAAGACCTGACCGGCCTGGTTTTTGGAAAGGCCGGTTTTCCTGGCCGTTTGCTCAATCAATTCGTTTTTGTCCATATGGTTTTAAAACATTAAGAATAATGGAATGAAAATGACGGCTATCTTGCCGATGAGCTTGATCAAAATGTTGAGAGAGGGGCCGGCGGTATCTTTCATGGGATCTCCGATGGTGTCTCCCACCACGGCTGCCTTGTGGGCCTCAGACCCCTTGCCCCCGAGATTGCCCGCTTCAATGAATTTTTTGGCGTTATCCCAGGCTCCTCCGGCGTTTGACATCATCACAGCCAGCAAAAATCCTGCGACCAGCCCTCCTATCAGAACTCCTCCCAGCCCTTCTATCCCCAGAAAGATGCCGGACAATATGGGAACTGCCACTACCAAAATCCCCGGAAGCACCATTTCTTTCAATGCTCTTTTGGTGGTCAGATGGACTGTTTTGGAATAATCGGGCTTGGCCGTCCCTTCCATCAAGCCCGGAATTTCCTTGAACTGTCTCCTTACCTCCTCAACCACCGAAAACGACCCCCTCGATACCGCTCTCATGGAAAGAGCGCAGAAAAAGAAAGAAAGGGCCGCTCCCACCAAAAGACCTCCCAGCACCTTGGGATCTATAATGCTGGCAACTATGACTTGAGAAGTCTCGCGGGAAACCGTTTCAAAAAAGGTGGCGATCCAGGCCAAAGAAGCCAAACCGGCAGACCCTATGGCAAATCCCTTTCCGGCGGCCGCCGTGCTGTTTCCGACAGAATCCAAAGCGTCGGTCTTTTGCCTGACTTGGTCTGGCAAATCTGCCATTTCGGCAATTCCGGCTGCATTATCCACAATGGGGCCGTAAGAATCGGAAGACAAGTTTATCCCCAGAACGGCCAAAATACCGACAGATGACAGAGCTATCCCAAAGAGCCCTCTGCCCAAGTCCTCGGATCCTCCCAAGAACAAAAAAGCGGAAATCATGGCGACAGCCACCCCCAAAGCGGGCAAGGCAACAGAGATCATCCCCTGGGAAAGCCCTTCTATGATATTTATGGAAGATCCGCTTTCTGCAGCCTTTGCTATTCCCTGGACGGGCTTGTTCCTGTCGGAAGTATAGTATTTGGTTGTCTCCCCTATCAAAACGCCTACTGCCATTCCCGACAGCAAGGCCCAAAACATCCCCTGATCTCCGAATTGCTGGCAGATGAACCAAGCGGCTCCCACCATTAACAAGTTGGCCACTATCATTCCTCTTTCCATGGCTTTTCTGACAGATTCTGTCTGTTCCTGGAAAGAGAGGCCTTCTTTTTCTTTAACTTTGACAAGGAAATTCCCGATTATGGAAGCTAAAATTCCGGCAGATGCCAGCAACACGGGAAGTATGAGCCCTTTTTCTCCGAATAAAGGGACTCCCAGGACTATGGTAGCGATTATGGCAGAAACATAGGATTCAAAAAGATCGGATCCCATTCCCGCGACATCCCCGACATTATCCCCGACCGCGTCGGCAATAACAGCCGGATTCCTGGGGTCGTCTTCCGGAATATTTTTTTCAATCTTTCCCACCAAATCGGCTCCGATGTCTGCAGACTTTGTATATATTCCTCCTCCCACTCTCAAAAACAGGGCGATAAAAGAAGAGCCGAAAGCGTAGCCTATCAGCAATTGCGGATCTTTGAAAATAAGCCAAACGACCAAAAGCCCCAAAAGCCCGAGACCGACAACCAACATTCCCATTACGGCTCCGGCCTTGTAAGCTACCCTGAAAGATTTGGAAAAACTGGAAATGGCCGCATTGGCGCATCTTCCGTTGGACATTGTCGATATCATCATTCCAAAGTATCCTGCCAATCCCGAAACTCCCGCTCCCACCAGGAAGGTTATGGCTTCTTTGGGATGTCCGGTGGCGAAAATAAGGCCGGCGGCAACCAAGGCCAAAACCACCACCAAAAGCTTAAATTCTGCTTTCAGAAAAGCCTTGGCTCCTTCCCTGATATGAGAGGAAATTTCCTGGATTTTTTCAGAGCCGGGAGAAATTCTTAAAATCTGCCTGCTTAAAACAAAGGCAAAAAGTATCGCGGCCAGCGATACTAAAAAAGAGAAATATATGTAGCTCATATTTTTAAATTAATTATTATTTCGCGTACTCAATTACCCGGCTTTCCCTGATGACATTCACTTTTATCTCGCCAGGGTACCTAAGCTCTTCTTGGATTCTGCGAGCTATCTCTTTTGCCAATTGGTGGGCTTGAAGGTCTGACACCTGATCTGGCTTAACAAACACCCTTATCTCTTTTCCTGCGTGTAAAGCCCAAACTTTATCCACTCCGGGAAGGTTGGCAGCTATCTGCTCCAAATCTTCCAATCGCTTCAAATAATGCTCCAAAGTATCTTTTCTGGCTCCGGGCCTGGCTCCCGATATCTGGTCGGCGGCCTGTATAATCGCAGCCTCCAGGGTTTCATAAGGATAGTCTTCGTGATGGGATTTCATGGCCTGAATAATTTCCTTTTCTATGCCGAATCTTTCCAAAACCCTGATTCCGATATCCACGTGGGAACCTTCCACCTGATGATCAACCGCTTTTCCGATGTCGTGCAAGAGTCCGGCTTTTTTGGCCACCTTGACGTTGCCCCCGACCTCGGCGGCCAGGGCGCCTGCCAAATGGCTCACTTCTATTGAATGCAGGAGGACATTCTGCCCGAAACTGGTCCTGAATCTCAATCTTCCCAAAAGCTGGACCAATTTGGGATCCAATCCGATGATTCCGGTGTCGTAAACGGCAGCCTCCCCGGATTCCTTGATCTGGGAAACCACTTCCTCCTGAGTTTTCTGGACTATCTCTTCTATTCTGGCGGGCTGTATCCTGCCGTCGCTTATCAATTTTTCCAGAGAAATCCTGGCAATATGCCTTCTCAAGGGGTCGAATCCGGAAATGACCACGGCCTCGGGGGTTTCATCAACCACTATTTCCACTCCGGTGAGCTTTTCCAAAGTCCTGATGTTTCTCCCCTCTTTCCCTATAATCCTTCCTTTTATTTCGTCCGAAGGCAGAGAAACCGTGGTCGTGGTATTCTCCTGGGATTGGGAAAGGGCGCACTTCTGGATGGCCTGAACGATTATTTCCTGGGCCCGGCGCTGAAGCTGATCTTTTCCCTCTCTCTCAAGCTTCTGTATCTTTTCCATCATTTCCTGCTCGTATTCTTTTTCGCAGCCTTTCAAAAGCTCTTTTTTGGCCTCGTCCCTGGAAAGGCCGGCCAATTTCTGGAGCTTCTCCAAAGATTCCTCTTTTATCTTTTCCAGGCTCTCTTTTATCTCTCTGAGCTTCTGGCTTTTCTGCTGGAGCTCTTGGTCCCTCTTTTCCAAAGAGGAAGATTTCTGTTCAAGAGCGTTTTCCTTTTTTATCAGGAACTGCTCTGTTTTTAGGAATCTCTTTCTGGAAAGGTCTTCTTCCCTTTTTGTTTTTTCCAGGGCGGCCGAAGCCTTTCTTTGGGCTTCTTCAATTATTCTTTCCTGCTCTTTCTGGGCTTGAGAAACTTTCTCTTGAAGCTTCTGCTCTATTGTCCCTATTCTTTTTTTGGCTATAGACTGGCGAGCGAAATATCCCAAAACCGATCCTGCGGTCAAGGCGATCACGCCCACTGCCAGCGGGATAAATTGGTTCATAGTTTCTATGGTTTGGCGCTAGGCCAAAGTTAATTTTCATGTTAATAATATACCAAAAAATTCAGGGCTTGTCAAAAACCCCGTCATTGCCCGGATTTTTTCGGGAATTAGATCTTTGTTTTTATCACTTCGTCAATGATTCCGTAGTCTTTGGACTCTTCTGCGGAGAGATAGAAATCCCTGTCGGTGTCTTTTTCTATTTTACTCATTGGCTGCCCCGTGTGCTTGGCCAGAATTTTGTTCAGCTTCTCCTTTATTCTCACTATCTGCTTGGCCGTAATCTCTATTTCCACGGCCTGCCCGGTAGCGCCTCCGGCCACCTGGTGCAGCAGAACCTGGGAATTGGGCAGAGCGAACCTTTTGCCTTTGGCTCCGGCCGCCAGCAGAGTGGCTCCCATGGAAGCTGCCATGCCCACGCAAACGGTGGAAATGGGAGAGCGGACGTATTGCATGGTGTCGTAAATGGCCATGCCGGCGGTAACTACTCCTCCCGGAGTATTGATGTACAGCTGGATGTCTTTCTTGGAATCCTGCGAAGCCAAAAACAGCATCTGGGCAATGATGGAGTTGGCTATGGTGTCGGTGATAGGGCCTGCCAAAAAAATTATCCTCTCTTTCAAAAGGCGGGAATAAATATCGTAGGCCCTTTCGCCGTACTGGCTTTTTTCTATTACTGTCGGAATTAAATTCATTTTTCCTCTCCCCGGCTTTCCAATTTGGCCAGGGTTTTTTCGTTCTTTATTATTTCTCTAGCATACTCTTTCTTCTGGTTCTCGTCAAGATTGGGGTAAATCCTGGAAACGTTTTCCATTTCCTTTTCCACTTCCTGATCGGAAGCTTCCACGCCCTCTTTTTTCTCTATGTTCTTTAAAACCAGGAAGTTCTTAACCCTTTTTTCCGCCTCTCCGGCAAAAGACTCTTTCAGTTCCTCTTCGGTTTTTCCGGCTTGCTTTAAATAGTCCTCGAATTTAATCTGCAGGGTTTTGGGGACCTGGTATTTGAAGTTTTCAAGAATCCTCTTTTTTTCCGTCTCTATTAAAACCTCCGGTATCTCTGCTTTCACTTTTTCGCTTATCTTGTCGATCATCTCCTGCCTTCTTTTTTCTTTTTCCACGTTTTCTTTCTGCTGTCTGAGCTGTTCTATCTCTTCCGGAGTGACCTCGATTTTTTTCTTTTCCACCTGGGAGGCTATCTTTTTGTAGTCTGGCAGCTCTATTTCCGGAAGCACCGAAAGGGTGGCTTTGAATTCGAAGGCGTTGCCCGGCGCCATTTTCAGTATTTCGATTTTTGGCTGGCCGAAAGGCTCGATCTTTTTTTCCTTCAGGGCCTGCAGGTATTTTTCCCTGATGCAGTCTTCTGCCGCTTTCTGTAAAATCTGCTGCTCTCCGACTTTCTGCTCGATCATTTCCTTGGGAGCTTTGCCCTGCCTGAAGCCTTCCATTTTCAATTCGCTGCCCAAACTTGAAACGGCCTTGTCGTAAAAAGGCTGGAATTCTTCGGGGGCGAGCTCTATCTTGAGTTCGACTTGGGATTTGGGAAGTTTTTGAATCGAAATTTGCATAAAGAATTAAGTTAAGAATATTAAAAGGGTTAAAGCGCCGGCAGTTAAGCATTTTACCGGAAACTGCCTGGAATCCTTTTTCGAGATTGCCAGCAAAATCGACGTTGCCAGGCTTCCGGCTGCAATTCCCGCCGCACCCTGAATTCCCAGAAACATTCCGGTAAAAACCAAAATGATTAAAGGAAGAACAATCTTATGAATTTTTTTTCTCAGCAGGGGAAAAAGGAAAACGAGAGCCGTTCCTTCCAGAAAGCCCGCCGAAAAGGCCGGATTAAAGGAGATTCCGTTTCCAAATTCCTCCGCTCCCTGGAGGTATGTTAACAAGAGAAGAAATAATGTCAAAAACCCCGAAGCCCGAAGGTAAATTTTGGAACCGGAAAAAAAGAAAGGGAGGGCCGAAACGGAAAAAACGGCAACAGTTAAAAAAGACAGCAAAAAAATACCGTTTTTTGAAGCTTCAAGAACAGAAGAGAAGTTGATCAAAACGAAGGCAAACCCTAAAGCGGAAAGCCCGAGGGTGAAAATCTTTTTTTTCTTTTCCTCAAAACCGAAACGGCCGACGACGACAAAGGCCAGAACGGAAATCGAGGCCAAATAAAGGGGAAAAAGCAAAGCCGGAGTTCTGCCGGGAAAATTCAAAGAAACAAGCAGGGCCGCCCCCGCCAAAACCAAAAGGCAGTTTTCGAAAAGCCGAGGCAAAGAACCCGCTTTCTCTTTTAAAAAAGGATGGAAAGAGATTAAAGCCGAACAGAAAAGCAAACCCAGAAAAAGAGCAACGAAGTTCTCTAATTCCGGCCCGAAAAGATAAAGAAAAAAAGAGCCCGACAGCAAAGCGAAGCCCGTGGTCAACAGAACGTCCGATCGTCTTTGGAATTCGAGCAGGCAGGCGGTGGAATAAAAAAGGAGGAACAGAAAAACTCCGGTTAAAAAACTCCAAGCGGAAGAAAACCCCCCAAAAAACCACAAAAACGGAGCAACGGCAAAAGCGGCGGCGCTCAGAATTTTCAACCGGCCTTTAAAAAAAGCTATTGTTTTTTCCCTGGCCCGGCACAGCTCCCCGGCCTCTTTGCCCGAAGGAACGGATTTCCTTTTAACGGATAGCAGGGAAAAGAAAATGGCCAGCAGGGAAACTATTACCGGAAGCAAATTCATTTATGAGAAATTAGGCTTTTTTCTTGGCCTTCGTCTTTTTCTTTTCTTTTTTGGGTTTTTCTTTTTCCTTTTCCTGGCTTTCTTCATCTGGCTCTGCGCTTTCTTTGTCGGGATCTGCCGCTGCTTTTATTTCGGAGCTTTCCGGAGAGCGCACGTCTATTTTCCAACCGGTGAGTTTGGCAGCCAGCCTGACATTTTGGCCTTCCTTGCCGATGGCCAGGGAAAGCTGATCCTCGGGAACCACGGCCAAGGCTTTGTTTTTAGGCATGATTTTTATCTCCAGAATTTTAGCCGGAGAAAGGGCGTTGGCAAGATATTCCTCGGGATTTTCCTGCCATTCGATAATATCTATTTTTTCCCCTCCCAGCTCGTTGATGACAGCCGACACCCTGGTGCCTCTCTGGCCCACCATGGAGCCTATGGGATCGACTCCTTCGGCGTCGGAGGCCACGGCTATTTTTGAGCGGGAACCCGGCTCCCTGGCTATCGATTTTATGACAACAGCTCCCGTGGATACTTCGGGAACTTCCAGTTCGAAAAGCTTGGTTATCAGCTTGGGATAAGCTCTGGAAAGAAACACAGCCGGACCCTTTGGAGTTTCCTCAACCTTCAAAACATAAACCTTAAGCCTCTGGCCCGGCCTGTAAAATTCCCCTGGAACCTGCTCTTCCTTGGGCAAAAGCCCCAGAGTTTTTCCTATATCCATGAAAACCGTCCTTCCTTCAACCCTCTGGACAATGCCGGAAATTATCTCCCCTTCCTTGGACTTAAACTCATTGAGTATGTAGTCCCTTTCGGCTTCCCTGATTCTCTGCAAGACCACCTGTTTTGCCGTCTGGGCGGCTATTCTTCCATAATCTTTGCGGGCTTCCAGCCGCATTTCCAGGTCCTCGCCGGCCTTGATTTTCGGATTTATCTTTTTGGCCTCCTCGAGCATGATATGCTTTTCCGGATTGAACCTTATCTTTTTTTCTTCCTCTTGGGGTTCTTTTTTTTCTTTCAGGTCTTGAAGCTCTTCTTCGGAATAAATCATGTCTTTGGTAACCACTTGCTTGACCTGCCAAAACTTCAAATCCCCGGTTTCGGAGTCGAGGCTGGCTTTCACTATCTGGCCTTTTTTGCCGTAGTCTTTTTTGTAGGCGGCAGCCAGGGCCATTTCAATAGTGTCCATTACTTTTTCTTTTGGAATCCCTTTTTCTTCGGCTATCTGGGCGATGGCCGAGGCGAAATTTTTTAAATCCATATTTTTGTTTTGTTTAAAAAATAATGTCCGTTCCCACGGACAAAAACTGAATCTCTTAACTGAATTAAGAATATCATTTCCCAAAAGCCCTGTCAAGGCTTGACAAAAATATGTTTTCGTGATATAGTCGAATATTAGCCTTCGGCCATATGGGAGTCAGGCCTCAATTCCCTCCTTGATTGAGGACCCCTTTCGGGGATACGGGCTCTATGCCTAACGGACTCCCAGTTGATCGAAGGCTAATTTTTTAAAGGAGGCCCAAATGGCAGGAAAAGACAGGGAAAGAAAAATCAGAAAAAGAGTCAAAAACAAAACCATGAAAAAGCACGGATTCTCTTTAAAAAGAATTCCGGGACTCTGGCGGGAGCGCCTCGAAAAAAAACGCCGCAGGTAAATCACCTCGGCGTTCTTTTTAAAATCCGGTAGCAGAGAAACTGAAGATTGACCGCCAACACTATCAAGGCTCCCAAAGTATAGTTGAGCCTGATAACCAAGTCTTCTGTGAAAAACCAAGACCTCAGGGACAGCACTGCCATTCCGAAAAAAAGGAGCCCGAACATTAGCCAGCTCACTCCTTCGGTGGACTTTCTTTTGTAATTAAGTATAAGCTGAGGGAGGCTGGTGACCAAGAGGGCGGCCATGGCCGCCCAGGAGAGAATTTCAAAAAAAGCTGACATCGATTTCATTTTATCATAAAAAAGAAAAGCCCGGAATTATCCGGGCCTTTTTTATTCGTACCTGTTTACAATCCTCCGCACCCTGCCTTCTTCGAAACGAAAGGGCAGGTTCAGTTCCAAGCCGAAAGCTTGGAATCCCCCCACTTCCCTTTTATTGCCGTCTGAATTGAGCCTGCCGTCCGACCAATGGAAGTCCGAACCTCCGCTTTCGAAAAGGCAGAAATCTGAAGCTATCTGGTGCAAAAATTCGGTTTGCTCTCTGGAATAGAAAGAATAGCCCGTTTCAATTCCGTCCAGTCCCAACTTCCTCAAATCGAGAGCCGTCCTTTCAATCCAGTAATTTCTGTCTTTCTTCCATAAAGGATGAGCCCAAAAAGCCATTCCCCCGATAGAATGAATCAAGGCAATAACTTCCCCGACATGGGGCCGGCGCCGATCCTGAAAAGCCAAGCCGTCGTCTGCCAGAAACTTCCCGAAGAACTGTCCCTGGGTTTCCAGGCCGTGCCTTTCCAGAATTGCCAAATTACGGTAACCCCGGTAAACCGCCCAGGCGATATGCGGCCTGTTGACGCTGCCGGGAGCAGTTTCCAGAATTTCTTCCAGGTTCACCTTGAACCCGTAATCCTGGAGCTTGGAAACCATTTTTCTCATCTGGGATATTTTGACTTTCCGCCATCTGGCCAGAAAATCATGGAGTTTAGGGGAAAGATAGTCGATGAAATATCCGAGAATATGGAATTCTTTTTTCCGGTACTGGGAAGTGAGCTCTATTCCCGGGATTGTTTTCACGCCCAGAGAGCTTGCCGCTTCGACAAACTCCAAGGTTCCCCGAGTATTTTCGTGATCGGTAAGGGAAGCTACGCTCAAGCCGGCTTTTTGGCAGGCTTCTGCCACTTCGGTCGGACAGAACTTGCCGTCCGAATAGCAAGAATGCAAATGCAAGTCGAATTTCATTCACGCCTCCTTTTCAATGTGCTTGATAATATTAATACGAAAAAAGAAATCGGTCAATAAAAAAAACGCCTCCGGGCCCAGAAAAGAGGCGTCTTTTGTGGACCGTGCCAGAGTCGAACTGGCAACCTTCGCAATGCGAATGCGACGCTCTACCAATTGAGCTAACGGCCCGAAAAAATACTTTTTATTCTCAAAGCTTCTTTTTCTACCAATTCTCCCTCGTATTCCGCCCCGTGGGCAGAACTTTTGTAAACCGGCTTTTTCTGGTCCAAGTGAAGATTAATCTCTGTTTTTGAAGTTTCCCGTGAAACTTTCACGTAAGCGTGAAATCTGGGATAGCCAGAGCCCGAGTTCCCTATCTGGCGGGAAAATACCAGCTCTACTCCTTTTTTTCCTTTGAAAAAGTATCCGCAGCTTCTCATCAGATTATACACGCCGGCGCCGGAAGAATTCAAGCTCAGCTTCATAAATCACTCGGTTCCCA
This sequence comes from uncultured Candidatus Saccharibacteria bacterium, assembly GCA_964393465.1. GTDB lineage: Bacteria > Patescibacteriota > Minisyncoccia > Minisyncoccales > MHMH01 > CAYMTT01. Next base: position 10,319 of record CAYMTT010000002.1, read on the forward strand.
CGCTGAATCTTATTATTACGTCAAAATCATTCACGTTCCTTTCCTCGTCCCGGCAGCGGACGAAAAAGCTGTAACTTTTTCCGTCTTCAAGCTTGGTTATTCTGGCAGTATGATAAGTTTCCTCGTCGTTTTGGGATCTCAAATAATTTCTCATATCTTTGTACTCCACTCCCTGGACTTCCGAATATTTGCAGTCGGCAGACTCGTTAGTGGTAACTCCGATATAAGTTTTCTCCGTTCCGGCAGGCAGCGTTCCTTTCGGCTCCAAATTCCAGCGTTTCGGGGGAATGGTGTCTTCTGGCACTCCTATTTTTACCGTAATGACAAAATCATTTGTATTTTTATAACCTTCCCTGTCTATGCATCTTACGTAGTATTTGTACTCTTTGCCTTCCGAAAACCCGCCGACAGAAACCGTATGCTCGGTGCTCCAGGTCTGGTCAAAGTATTTATACATGCCCTCATAACTGAATCCCGAATCCACGCTGTACCTGCAGTTTGCCTCCTCGTCGGTCTTCAAGCCGATGGTAGTGGTTTTTACGTAGTAGGGAAGTTCCTGGTCTTCTGCCGGAATGGGATCGTACCTGTAAGGAGGATCGTATTTTTCCTCGTCTTCTTGTTCAGGGGCTACTCCCCCGACCGAAAACTCGATAAGGGCGTCCTCCTGGTTCCTGTTTCCGTCCATATCGCGGCATCTAACGTAATATTTGTAAAGCCTGTTGTCTTGCAATCCTCTGACGGTTTCGGTATGCAGGGTTTTATCATCGTTGTAGTCCATCCTATAGCTCATTCTGTCGTATTCTTCAGATTGCTTGGAATAGCGGCAGTAGCCCGGCTCGTTCGTGCTCACGCTGATTTCAACTTCGCCGGTGCCGGCGGGCAAGGTGCCGGTGGGATAAAGATTAAAACGCATGGGCGGGCTTTCCGGAGGAACGTAGCTGCCACCGGGATAATATCCGCCCCCTGCCGTTCCTCGGCCTACGGTGAATTTAATTACCGCATCTTGCTGATTTCTGTTGCCGGCCAAATCCCGGCAGCGGACAAAATAGGTATAGGTTTTACCCTCCCGAAGCCCTTTAATGGTGGCCTTGTGAAAGGTTTTGTCGTCGCTGTATTCGAACCTGCTCCTCATTCTGTCGTATTCTTCCGATTCTTTGGAATAGCGGCAGTAGCCGGGCTCGTTCAAAGTAACGCTTATCTGGACTTCCCTGGTTCCCGAAGAAAGTATGCCGTTGGGAAAAAGATTGCTTCTCACGGGAGAAGATTGATCGTCCGGATTTTCAACTATGGGTTCGGACAAACCGCCCCTTCCTCCCAAGGATTTAATTCCAAAAACAGCCGCCACGATTATAAGGATGACGCCCAGAATGAAAAGAATTTGAATTTGGCCTTTTTGCATAAAATTCGGAGTGCTGGGAGTCGAACCCAGACCACAGACTCCCGAAGCCTGCATACTACCGTTATACGACACTCCGTTGGTTTTTTTCACGTGAAACTTTTAAGTGACCCAGTATTTATCCTTGGTCATTTTGTCCATTTTCGTTTCAATTTCCTCTCTTTCCATCCTGGCTCTGCCGGCCAGCTCTTCCAGTTTTTTATCGGGGAGTCCGGCCAGCCTTTCTATTTCTTTTTCCAGAAATTTCTTCGTGTTTTTCTTTGGATCGTCCAAAACGTGGCCCAGGAGAACGTCCAGAATCTGGCCTACTTTGGGCCCCGGCTCCATTTCCAGCTTTTTCATCACGTCTTTGCCGTCGACTTTCAGCTTCTTTACTGAAATAGGATCGCGGGAAACTTTCTCTATTATGTATTTCAAATGCCTGAGCTTGTAAGGTTCGGCCTTCGGCACCCCTGATCCTATCCTGTCGCATTTTCTCAGTTGCAGAAGCTCTTCCATATTTTCAGGGCCGACGTTCCTCACCAGCCTTCTGACCGAGCTTTCGGTAACCTCATTAACATTGTAGTAAAATAAATGGTATCTGACCAGCTTGGCAACCTTTTCTATGTCTTTTTTCGGGAATTTCAAGCGCTCCATTATCTGGACTGTCATTTTGGCTCCCGCCATTTCGTGGTTGTAAAAAGTGGCAGAATCCCCTTGGCCTCTCTTTGTTCTGGGCTTGGCAATATCGTGCAAAAGAGCTGACAGCCTCACGTATTTATTGAACTTCTGTTCGGCAGCATATTTCAAAGAAAACAAGGAATGCTCGTAGCAATCGTAAATATGGTGCTTATTCTGGGAAATCCCGTAGCTTTCTTCCAGTTCGGGAATAATATATGCGAGCAGACCGAGCTCCCTTAAAAGATCAATGCCTTCTGCAGCTCTGTCCGACATTATTATTTTCATCAATTCCTCCCTGATCCTCTCTTTGGAAATTGCCCTGAGCAAGGAAGCGTTCTCTTTTACAGCTTCAAGAGTGGCTTTTTCTATCTTCCAGCCCGGCTCCAAAACTGATACCAGTCTGGCGGCCCTCATCATTCTCAAGGGATCCTGGGAAAGCCTGGCTTTGGGATCTCCCACGGCCCTGATAATCTTTTTTCCAAGGTCTTCCCTGCCCCCGAAAGGATCGATGAGCTCCTTTTTTTCGGGGTCCATTGCCATGGCATTGACCGTGAAATCTCTTCTGGACAGGTCTTCTTTTATAGTTTTGGCAAAATTGATTTCGTCGGGATGTCTTTTGTCGGTATACCTGGCTTCCGAGCGGTAGGTCGTAATTTCTATCTCTTTCAGGTTTTCCTTCTTGCTGCCGGTCTTGACCGTTACCGTCAAAAATTTGTTTTCGTAAAAACTGTCTGGGAATACCTTCTGGATTTCTTCGGGTTTGGCTTTGGTGGCCACGTCCCAGTCGCCGGGCTCCCTGCCTCTCAAAAAATCCCTGAGGCATCCCCCGACAATGAAAGCTTCATAGCCTTTTTCTTTCAGTTTCCCGACCACAGATTTTACTTCTTTGGGAATTGTCATTTTAATTAATTATAGATCAAATTTGATTTTTTTCAAATTCTTCAGTAAAATAAGCTTGCGCCCTCGTAGTATAATGGATAAAACGACGGGCTTCGGACCCGTAGATCTCCGTTCGAGTCGGAGCGAGGGCACCGGGGGGCTTGACCGATTTTCAATACGGAGGCATCATTATGGCAGTTTTTCAAAATCTGCTATAATATAAAAAATATGAAAAAAACATTATTGACCGTTTTCTTTTTTTCGTTCCTCTTTCCGGGGATCGCCCTGGCTCAGGGGTTTTGCGAAGGTCCTCTGGTTCCCTGCCAAATAGGGGAATGCCAGTTCTGCGACTTTTTCGTAATGCTCAACAACATCATCAAATTCATGATGTTCTGCCTGGCCCCTTTGCTGGCAGTGGTGATGCTCATTGCGGCGGGAGGAATGCTTTTTTTCGGCGGTATGAAACCGGGACTGGTTCAAAAAGCCAAAAGCACCATAACCACAACGGTTTTGGGGCTGGCTCTGGTCTTTTGCGCCTGGATAATAGTCAACACCGTGCTTACCCAGACCGGCCTGGTCCAAGCTCCTTCATTGCTGCAGTGGTACAATATCGAATGCCAATGACGAGCCCCTATAACTCAATTGGCAGAGTAGCGGTCTCTTAAACCGTTAGTTCTAGGTTCGAATCCTAGTGGGGGCACATAGAGATTGAATCTCTATTTGTTTTAAAATTAAAAAGAGGTACAATAAAAACAGATCATGTTACCGAGGGTAAAAACTTGGCCAAAAAAACTAGAGGGCTACCAAAAATTCACAACCAAAAAACAGCTTGAGCAGATAAAGCATCTTTCCCAGGAGCTCAAAGGGCTGAAAGTTGCGATGGTCAACTCAACCCCCAGGGGAGGAGGAGTGGCAGAAGTAATGAAAAGCTTGGTTCCCATGATGAAAGGAGTGGGGATTAAAGTGGAATGGTACACTATCCCCGGGCGCGAAGATTTCTTTAAAATCACCAAGGAGATGCACAACGCTCTCCAAGGGAAGCAATACGAATTCGGCTTCAAGGCCAGAAAAAGGTATTTAAAGCACATGGAAAGAACCGCCTGCTTAATGCAGGACATGCGCCCGGATCTCTGGATAATACACGATCCCCAGCCTGCCGGAACCATTCAGTACCTTTCCAACTTCCATCCGTCTGTCTGTAGGCTGCACATAGACCTTACCACTCCCAACAGGGAAGTCTGGGATTTCGTTTCCGGCTACCTGGCAATGTACGACAGGGTGGTGGTAAGCTCAAAGGATTTCGTTAGGCCCGAAGTGAAAAAGAAAACCATAGTCTTTCCTCCGGCCATCGATCCTCTTTCCCCGAAAAACCAGCCCCTGGACGTCAAAAACTGCAGAGAGATAATCAAGAGCTTCGGGATCAACCCCAACCGGCCCCTGGTAACCCAGGTTTCCAGATTCGATCCTTGGAAAGCTCCCATGGAGGTGGTCAAAAGCTACCAGCTGGCCAAAAAGAAAATCCCCGACTTGCAGCTGGCCATGGTGGGGCTCTTTCTGGCCCAGGACGACCCGGAAGCCATCAAGGTCTACAAAGAAGTGAGAAAGGCGACGGGGGGAGATCCCGACGTATTTTTATTCGCCGATCCCAAATACCTGGGAGGGTTGAAAATAAGTACGTTCGTCAACTCCATACAGGGAGCCTCGGACATTATCCTGCAAAACTCCAAAAAAGAAGGTTTCGGGCTTACGGTAGCCGAAGCCATGTGGAAAGAAAAGCCGGTTATCGGAGGGGGCGCGGCCGGCATAAAATACCAGATAAAGCAGGGAAAAAACGGATTCGTGGCCTCCACTCCAAAGGAAATGTCGGAAAGAATCGAAGAATTGATAAAAGACCCCCAGTTGGCTTCAAAAATAAGCAGGAACGCCCGCCGATCGGTCAAAAGAAACTTCCTGATGCCCAGGCTTTTGAAAGACTACCTTTTCTTGTTCAAACATTTAATCTTAAACTGTCGCAGATAAAAACATGCTTCCAGCAGAAGATAAAACCCAAATAATAAAGAAGTACAAGCTTCACGAAAAGGACACCGGATCCCCAGAGGTTCAGGTCGCCCTTTTGACAGAAGAAATAGAGAGGCTGCTTTCCCATTTGAAAAAGCACAAAAAAGACTTCCATTCAAAAAGAGGGCTTTTGAAAATGGTGGCCAAAAGAAGGAAACTCCTTGACTACCTGAAAAACGAAGACCCAAAAAGATACGCTTCTACCATCAAAAAAGTAGCCTTAAAATTAAAAAAATAAGGCATGGTCAAGTTAAAAGAGCAGCGGGTCGGAATTCTCATTGACGTGCAGAATCTCTACCATTCGGCAAAAAACCTCTACAGGTCCAAAGTCAATTTTTCAGAAATCTTGAAAACCGGAGTAGCGGGCAGAAAACTGATACGGGCTTTCGCCTACGTGGTAAGGACAAAGACCGGGGAAGAGCGGCCCTTTTTCGACGCCCTGGTCAAACTGGGCATAGAAACCAGAATAAAAGACCTTCAAGAATATTTTGGCGGTTTGAAAAAAGCCGACTGGGACGTGGGAATAACCGTTGACGCGGTAAGAGCGTCCGCCAGCGTGGACGTCATAGTCCTGGTTTCCGGAGACGGAGATTTCATCCAATTGGTCGAATACCTGAAAAACCAAGGCAAAAGAGTGGAGGTTATGGCTTTCGGAAAATCGGCTTCCAGCAAACTCAAGGAAACCGCTGACGAATTCACCGACCTGGGAGAAAATCCGGCCAAATACTTGCTTAAAAGATAAACATTATTATGGAAAATAAAAACTTCAAAAAAGAAATAGGAGGAAGAGAACTCCAAGTGGAATTCAAAAAAATGGCAGAACAGGCTTCCGGCAACTGCCTGGTCAGATACGGAGACACGGTTGTCATGGCCACTGCCGTAATGGCCCAAAAGGACGTGGAAGGCAAAGATTTCTTTCCTTTGACGGTCGAGTTTGAAGAAAAATTTTACGCGGCGGGAAAAATACTCGGTTCCCGCTTTTTAAGAAGGGAAAACAGGCCTTCCGAAGAAGCCATACTGACAGCCAGAGCCATAGACAGAGCTATCAGGCCCAGATTCCCAAAAGATTTCAAAAGAGAAGTCCAAGTGGTAATTACCTGCCTTTCCTGGGACGGAGAAAACGACCCCGACGTAATAGGCTTGATGGCAGCCTCCTTGGCCTTGTCGGTTTCCAATATTCCTTGGGAAGGTCCAATAGCTGCAGTCAGGACCGGAAAAAAGGAAGACCGATTAATATTCAACCCCACTTACAAAGAAAGAGAGGAAGCGGAGATGGAAATGCTTCTGACCGCCCCGGAAGAAGATCTGGTTAATATGATAGAAATGGAAGGTTCTCAGCTCCAGGAAGAAGAAATTATGGAAATTTACGATTTCGTAAAGCCGGAAATAAAAAAGCTGCTCGATTTCCAGAAAGACATAATCAAGGAAATGGGCGAAAAAAAGGCGGAAATCGAATTCGGCCAGAGGGATTTGCAGTTTGAAGAAGAAATGAGAAAATTCCTGGGCGACAGGCTGGAAAAAGCGGTTTTCGGCAAAAAAACCAAAGCCGAAAAATCCCAGCAAACGGATAAAATAAAAGAAGATCTTTTCGAATTTGCCGAAAACAAATTCCCGGGAGAGAAAAAATCGGAATATGTCAAAGCCTTCCTTGACCGGGAAACCGACCGCATCGTCCACCAGAAAGCCATCGAGAAAGGAGAAAGGCCCGACGGCAGAAAACCCGACCAGGTCAGGGAAATTACAGGCCAGGTGGGAATCCTGCCCAGAACCCACGGATCCGGTCTCTTTTCCAGGGGAATTACAAGAGCCCTTTCCATACTCACTCTGGGCTCTCCCAGCGACGTCAAAATGATGGAAGGCATGGAAGTCAGGGGAAAGAAGCGTTTCATGCACCACTACAACTTCCCGCCTTACTGTTCGGGGGAAATAAAACCCATGAGGGGCCCGGGCAGAAGGGAAATAGGGCACGGCATGCTGGCAGAAAAAGCCCTGACCCCTTTGATTCCCGACGTCGAAGAATTCCCCTATACCATAAGAGTGGTGACCGAAATCCTTTCTTCCAACGGATCCACTTCCATGGCTTCGGTTTCGGCAGCCTCCTTAGCCTTAATGGACGCCGGAGTCCCGATAAAGGAACCGGCCACGGGAATCGCCATAGGCTTGATGTCCGACCAAAAAGGCAACTATAAGCTGCTGGCCGACATTCAAGGGCCCGAAGACCATCACGGAGACATGGATTTCAAGGTGGCCGGAACCAAAAAAGGAATCACCGCCATCCAGCTGGACGTGAAAGTGAAGGGAATAAGCAGAGAAATGTTCAAGGAAGCCCTGGAGCTCGGCAAAAAAAGCAGGCTCCAAATACTGGAAACCATGGAAAAAACCATTCCGGGGTCGAGAAAAGAACTTTCCCAATGGGCTCCCCGCATTTACACCTTCCAGATAAAACCAGACAAGATAAGAGAGGTTATCGGTCCGGGAGGCAAGATCATAAACGAGATAATCGAAACATGCGAAGTTTCCATAGACATTGAAGACTCGGGCAAAATATTCATTACCGCCGAAAAAGAAGAAGCGGCAGAAAAAGCTCTTTCCTGGATTAAAAATATCACCAGGGAGGTGAAGCCCGGCGAAGTCTTCCAGGGCAAAGTTAAAAGGATTCTCAATTTCGGAGCCTTTGTCGAAATTCTTCCCGGCCAGGAAGGCCTGGTTCACATTTCCCAGCTGGCTCCCTACCGGGTGGAAAAAGTGGAAGATATAGTCAAAGTGGGGGACATGGTCCCGGTAAAAGTCTTAGAAATAGACGAACAGGGTAGAATTAATTTATCAATTAAAGCCCTGAAAAATGGCGAACGAGGAACAAAATAAAAAAAAGCAGTATTTCAGCAGGGAAGATATAAGGACGATGGCAAAGGATATCCAGAAAATCCAGGAGGGGGAAGCCGCCCAAAAAAGGGAAAAAATAGCAGGATTAAGGACCGATGAAGAAAAAAGACAGGAGAAAGAAAGGCAGCAAATGGCAGCAAAAGCGGCCCAAGAAAGGGAAAAATCCCAAAAAGAAATACTTGAACGTGAAGAGCATTTCAAAGAGCTCCAGCAAGAAAGAGAAAGAAAAAAAGCTCAAGAGGTCCCCCAGGAAGTGACCAAGGCCCAGAAAATGAAAAAGGTGCTTTCCGAGGCCCAGAAAAGAGAAGAAGAGGCCCGGAAGAAATTCATGGAAAGGGTAGCCGGTAAAAAACCCGAACCCGCAGAGCCTCCTCCCGTCCCCAAATCCAAACCCTCTGCTCCGGAGCCCCAAGAAGAACCGCAGGAGCGTCCCTCGGAGCCTCAAGAAGAACCCCGAGAAAAAGAAAGCTCCCGGGAAACCTTCCTCCAGAGAACGGGCAAAAAGCCCAAAGACGTCATCGAAGAAAAAAGGCAGGAGATAAAAGAGCAGCTGGAATTCCTTCCGACCGATAAAAAACCTCTTCAGGAAGAAAAAGAAAGGCTTTCCAAAGAGATTGAAAGCGTTAAAGCTTCCCTTCCGCCTGTGCTGGAAAGGGAAAACGAGATAAAGAAAAAGAAAGAAGAAATAGAAAGAAGGGAAATGGCCGCCACCACCATCGAACTCAAGCAGGAAATAGAAAGGGAAAGATGGGCGGTCGAAGAGGAAAGGAAAAAAACGGAAAACGAGCGCTGGAAGATAGAAGACAGAATCAAGGAAATAGAACAAAGGATAAAAGAGTGCGAATCCGGTTCAAAAGAGCTTTCCCAGAGGGAAAAAGAACTCAACGACGAACTGGAAAAACTGGATCTCCAGGAGAAAAAAATAGATCTTCTGGAAGAAAAAAAGAAACTCCAGAATAAACTGGATAAAGTCCTTGAAGAGAAAGAAGGGCCTTCCGGAGAACTGGCCAAAATAAACCGGATGAAAAGCGAAGTGAGAGAAAAACTGGCCAAAATTTCCATAGACGAAAACGAAGTTGAACAAAGGATAAAAGAAATCGAAAAACAAATAGAACAAGCCTCCGACGAGCAGAAAAAACGCCAACTGATAGAACAAAGAAGATCAGAAGAAGAAAGAAGAAGAAAAACGGAGAAAGAAAGGTGGCTGCTGGAAACCCAGAAAGAAAAACTGGCCGCCCAAGAAAAAGAAATCGGTTTCACCCATCAAAGGCTATCAAAAAAAGAAAAACAGCTCCAAAAAGAGATCGACGAACTCAATTCCTCGATCGAAGACTTGCCCGAATTGAATATCCCCGGATTTAAAGAAAAATTCGAGGGACCGGCGCCGGTTCCTCCCCCTGCTCCCGAACCTCCTTCTCAAGAGCCGGAACCTCAAGCTCAAAAAGAAAAAGAGTCTCCCCCCGAGCCCGAAAAGGAACCTGCTCCCGAGCCCGAAAAGGAACCTGCTCCCGAACCCGAAAAAGAGTTTGACCGGGAAGAGCAGGAAAGAAAAGCTTTTATGGAAAGGGTTTCTGCCAAAAGCCGGGAAGGATCTTCGCCAAAATCTCCCTCTTTGCCGGAAACTCCATCCGAAAAAAAGCCCCAAAAACCTTCCTTGCCAGATATAAAAAAGCCGGGAATTCCAGAAAAAGCCTTGAGAAAAATAAAAAAGGCCGCTCTTCCCAAACCGGTACTGGAAAAACCCACCAAGAGGGAAAAATTCTGGATTAGATTCATTCTAAGCTTTTTAATAATCGCCATTCTGGCGGGAATTGTCACTTTTTGGTATTGGTATTTAAACGTCAGGGAAAAGGCGGAAAAGGAGCCTCCTCCCCAGCAAACCGAAGAACAGCAAGAAGAAGAGCAAACGCCTTCTCCTTTGGTCTTTATGGACGAATCCCACACGGTGGAGATTTCTGGCCAAGACCAGCTGGTGGACGCCGTAGCCTTGGCCTTCCAGCGCCAATTCCAGGAAGAAAAATTCACCAGAATAATAATAGAAAACACCCAGGAAAACGCTTTTCCCGGACTGCGGGAATTCTTGCAGGCTTTCCAGGTTAAAACCCCCTCGGGATTGTTCGACAAAGTCTCCTCTGAAGACTTCACCCTGTTCGTTTACGCTTCCGAAGGAGAAAACCGGCTGGGCTGGGTGGCCGAAAAGACAGACGGCGGCCTTTATTCCCTGATAGAAGCCTGGGAGCCGAACATGGAAGCCCAAATGGAAAACCTTTTCCAGGTTTTGGGTAAGGTGGGTCCTGCCTCGGATTCCGATTTTAAAGAATCTTCTCACCAAGGAGTAGCTTTCCGCTATATTTCCTTCCAAACCCCAAATATGGGAATCTGCTGGGCGGTAACCGAGGACTATTTCATTTTTACCACTTCGGGAGAAAGCATAATTAAAATTATAGATAAGATAACCGAGTAGCTCTCAAAATTCACAAAGGTGAGGAAAAACTGTGGAAAAACTTTGGATTCGAGCCTAATTTGAACTTAATTTGGAAACTTGACTCGATTCCAGACCCGTGAGATAATGACTTCAGAACCTTCCCGCTGGAATTTCAGGCAATCAGCCGAATTCCGGCCAACATATTCACAAGGAAGCTGGGCGAAAGTCCAGATTTCAAAGGGGGTTGAGTCCCTGAAGTAATTTTTCAAAAAGCGGGCTTACCAACCCCTTATTTTTTTACTCCGATGAACAAAAATTTAACCAAAAAGCTGCAAGAAGAGCTGAAAAAAAGAAAAGCTGCCCTGGAAGAGCAGCTGGCAACCTTTGCCGAGAAAGACCCCAATTTAAAAGGCGACTGGGATTCCAAATTTCCCAAGTTCGAAGGGGAATTCGGAGGAGCTATCCTGGAAACGGGAGCGGACGAAGTGGAAGAATACGGCGCCCGGCTGCCAGTGGAATACAGTTTCGAAATAAGGCTGAAAGATATAGATGCGGCCCTGGAAAAAATCAAAAAAGGATCGGGCTACGGCAAATGCGAAAACTGCGGCAAAAAAATAGAAGAAGAACGACTAAAAATATATCCCGAAGCCAGGCTCTGTATGAAATGCCATTCCAAGAAATAAAAAAACCGCTCTCTCGAAGGCGGTTTTTTCGTTAGGAAATTAACACTCCTATCCTATCCAGTAAAATTAGAATGACTATTCCTATCAAAAAGACCCAGATTAGAACGAATTCCAGAGACATATTTCAGTAAATATATCCTTTTATCAAAGGGTCCCCGACGGTCAATGTCCTATAATTCATCTTGCCCCAGCCAATGTAGTTCATTTCAGAAAACACCACTTTATTTCCTTTAACCTGCTCAACATAGCCTACGTGGCCGTAAAGCCTATGGCCTTCCAAAGAGATAACAGCTCCCGTCTGGGGGACGCAGTATCTTCCCGTGCAAGTGGAATAGCCCGCCGCCGCGGCGTTGGGGAGCCAGTCTTTGGCATTTCCCCAGGTAGGAACGGCTCTTTTCTGGGCCACCCACCAGGTGCACTGGCCGTAAGGGAAAGCGTGGCTTTTGCCGTAAAAATCGTTGGTGGAAAGACCCGACAGGGTTTCTGCAGTGGAAGATTGGCTTACAGAAGAATAAGAAGGCATTTGCCCTCCCGGTATAATCAATACTTCCCCTTCGAAAACGTCCCCGTTGCCGTTAATGTCATTGAAAGCGAATACGTCTTTCGCTTCCGCCTTGTATTCTTCAGCTATAGTGCTAACTGTATCTCCCGATTCCACCAGATGCATGACTCCCGAGACGGGAAGTATAAGGAGTTTCTGACCCGGCCTTATCAAGGCGCTGTCAACGTCATTGGCCCAAATAATAGTGTCTATGGACACTCCGAATTCTACGGCTATGGACCATAAACTGTCTCCCTTTTTTATCTCATACTCTATAATCTCCCTTCTGGCCCCTTCAAAATCGGAACCTTCCATTAAAGCTCCCAGAACCTGGGGAGTGGCCATAATTGGAGGAGAAACCGAAGCCAAACTGTTATTTTGAACCAGACAAAGGTCGGGAGATTCCTTCACTTTGTCTTCCGGGAAAAGAAAAACCCTGCCTTGGCTGTCGGGGGTTTCGTAAAAAACGCTGTTGAAGTTTTCAGACGGCGCCGTACAAGCTGTCAGAAAAAAAAGAACGAGGGACGCCGCCCACAAATAAAGGAAGGGATCTTTTTTAGAGCCCTTTAAATGTTTCCATGCCTTGTAAATGGTATCTGGCAAGCTTTCCATAATTTTTTGCCCTTTTTTCAGGATATCACCGCCACCTTTAAAGTCAAGCGGTTTTTCCACACCCACAATAAGCTTTTTTTTATGTTAAAATGAGCTAATGGAAAACGTTCCCGAGATACTCGGATCCTATAAGATCAGGCCTTCCAAGATGCTGGGCCAAAACTTTTTAACCAGCAAGCAGGCTGTCAAAAAAATAGTCGGGTCGGCCGACCTTACAAAAACCGACACCGTTCTGGAAGTGGGCCCCGGCACGGGAAGCCTGACCTGGGAGCTCTGCCAGAAGGCGGGAAAAGTGATAGTTATCGAAAAAGACCAGAAAATGATAGAAGTGCTGAGAGAAAGGCTCCGAAGCTGGAACGTTGAAAACGTAACCATAATTAAAGAGGATATTTTAAAGTTCCAAATAAAAGAGCCCTGCAAGGTGGTGGGCAACCTGCCTTTCTACCTGACTTCCCCTTTGATAAGGAAATTCCTTGAATCGAACCCCCGGCCTTCTTTGATGGTCTTGGTGGTCCAAAAAGAAGTTGCCCAGAGAATCTGCGCCAAGCCTCCGCGGATGAGCCTGCTGGCGGTCTCCGTCCAAATATATTCTTCTCCCAGAATAATTTCTTATCTTTCCAAAAAACTATTCTGGCCCCGGCCGGAAGTGGACGCGGCCGTCATTGAAATCGTGCCCAAGCCGAGTCGAATAGGGGAGAAAGATCTTTTTTTCAGAATAGCCAAAGCCGGTTTTTCCCAACCCAGAAAACAGCTTGCCAACAACCTGTCCAAGGGGCTGGGGCTCGAAAAAGATAAAATCAGCGCCTGGCTGAAAAAAAACGGAATAGATCCTTCCTGGAGAGCCGAAGTTTTAAGCTTGGAGCAGTGGATAAAATTAACAAAAAGCGCTCATTCTGTGCTACAATTATAATATAAAAACATATGGGCAAATCTTTTAAAAAAATATTCCTCGGTTCGGCCAGAAAAATCATACTGCTTTTCTTCGGCCTGGGAGTTTCCGGAATCCTCCTTCTGCCCCAGCCGGCTTCCGCTCAGCTTTGGGACAAATTGCTGGGAGGCCTAACTTTCGTTCCCAACAACATCATAAATGTTTTCTTCCAGTTCGTTCTTTTGTTTTCTGCTGCTGCGGCCGCTCTGGCTGGAGCCATTTTGAAATGGGTCCTCAGCCCGGGATTCATCAGCTGGGGATATGTTGATAACAATCCGGTGGTCCAGATAGGCCTTGGCATCACCAAAAGTTTTGTCAATATGGGCCTAGTGCTCGTTTTAATATTCATAGCTTTCGGAATAATCCTGAGGCTGAAAGAATACGAAGCCAAAAAAACCCTGTCCACCTTGATAATCGTAGCTCTTTTGGTCAACTTCGCCCCGGTCATCTGCGGGTTCATAGTGGACGCTTCCAACATCGCCATGTATTACTTTACCGATAATCTGACCGGAATGCAGAATTTGACCGACCATCTAAAAAGCATGTCAGACAACATAGCCGCCAGCATAAGGACATTAAGGGCGACTGAACAGTTTGAAGAAATTTTCAGTACGGGAGTAATGATTGCTTTTACCTGGGCCACTTTCTTCATACTTATCATTTACGCCTTTTTGTTCCTTTTCAGGTATGTTGCCATTTGGACGGCCGTTATCCTGGCCCCTCTGGCTTTCGTTTCCCGCATTCTGCCTTCAACCAGTTTCTGGAATACTTGGTGGCGGCAGTTTACCCAGTGGTGCATAATAGGGATTCCGGCAGCCTTCTTTTTGTACCTGGGAGAAAGAATAGCCTCGGACCTGGCCCCGACGGCGCTAATCGAAGGCATGGGAGCAGAATACGGCTGGATGGACTCCATTCTGCCTCATTTTGTCACTCTGGCTTTTTTGATAATGGGGTTAATGGTCGCTTTCAGCACCAGCGCCTGGGGAGCCGGAAGAATCATGGAAGGGGGCAGAAAGATAGGAAGGAATGGTCCCGCGTTTATATTTAAAACAGCTCCCAGGATTGCTAAAAAAGCTCCCAGGATTGCGTCCGGAATATCCAGAATAACCAAACCCTCTGAAACAAGCTACAAGCAAACTTACAAACAGGCTTACCAAGCAGCCAGACAAAGAGGATGGTCGAAAAGAAAAGCTACTATAGGAGCGACTAAAAAAACGGGGCAATCTTTCGCAAGAACCGCAAGAACAGTTGCTCCGCAGCCGCCGCCCCAGGGATATAAAAAATTTGTTTTGCAAGGACTTGATAAAGCTTGGAAAACAACTTGGGATACTGTTGTCGTGCCCCCAAAAAAGAAAAATAAAAAAACCTAAAAATATGATTCAAAACCCCGAAATAAACGAAATTAAAAAATCTCTTTTGGGCAAGGTTCCAGAACCCGTCCTGGAATTGGCGGGATCGGAAGAAACGGCCTCCCAAATAGCTCAGATCTGCTCTGACAATGAAGTGGAAAGTAAAGAAGAGATAGAACAAACCGCCCTTCAAATAGGATTGGTGCTTTTGGGAAAACTGAATCCAGAAAAGTTGACCGACGCCTTGAAAAAAGAGGCGGATTTGGATCCCCAGACCGCAGAAAGGGTTTACCTTGAAGTAAACAGGCTGATTTTCTCCCAAGTAAGGGGGGAATTGGCTAAAATGTACAAAAAAGAAGAAGAAGGCAAATCCAAGATAAGAAAGGACTCTCTTCCTCCGAAAGAAGAAACCCAAGGGTCGTCTAAAAACGACACTTACAGAGAACCTATCGAATAATGGATAATTTTACGGTTCCAAAGTTTATAGAAGAAAAACCCAAGGTGGTCGGACCTTTAACTTTCCGGCAGTTCCTTTTTGTGGGAACGGCGGCGGGCATCTGCTTGATACTGTATTTTACCGTTCCCCTGCACATATTCCTGATCTGCGGCGTAATCCTTCTAACCGGTTCTTTCTTTCTGGCTTTCGGCAAGGTTAACGGAATACCCATTATAATGGTGATAAAGAATTTTTTTGTTTTTCTTTCCGCTCCCAAAATTTATCTTTGGAAAAGAAAAGTGCTCCCTCCAAAATTCGTGGAGAAAGCCGCCAAACCCCCCGAAAAAGAAGATAAAAAAGATGTCCCCAGGATAGCGGAAAAAAGCCAATTAAGAGATCTTTCTACGAGAATTGAAACGGGAGTAAAATAAAAATATGAAACAACTAACCACACAATCTTTTCTGGAAATAGATCAAATAAGGGAAGGCGTCATCGTCTTGAAAGACAACTCCTTGAAAGGAGCGCTGATGGCTTCCTCTTTGAACTTCGCTTTGAAATCGGAAGAAGAGCAGACTGCCATAGTCTACCAATTCCAGAATTTCTTAAACTCTTTGGATTTCTCCTGCCAGGTGGTGATTCAGTCCAGAAAACTTAATATGACAGGATATCTGGAAAAACTGAAGGAGCTGGAAAACAAGCAGCAAAACGAGCTTCTGAAAATACAAACCAAAGAATACCACAATTTTATAAAAGAGCTGGTGGCCACGGGCGACATCATGAGCAAGTCTTTTTATGTGGTGGTTCCTTTTTACCCTCTCCAAACATGGAAAAAGGCTTCCAAAAATATATTCAAATCTTCCAAACAGCAAAAACTGACAGAGAACGATTTTCAAAGGGGAAAACAGCAGCTCTGGCAGAGAATGGAGTTCGTAGCCCTGGGCCTCAGGAGATGCGGCGTCCAGGGAGTGCCCTTGACCACCCCCGAATTGATAGAGCTTCTGTGGGGGCTCCACCATCCAAAAAGAGCCGAAGTGGGATATTATCCAGAGGTTCCTCCTGAATTATCAAGATAAAAAATTTCTATGAAACTTCCTTTTTTCGGCAAAAAAAAGAAAAAACCGCTTCCCGGAGATCAGCTTTTCGAAGGGGAAGCCATGAGAGCGGCAGACATTATCGCCCCTTCTTCCATTGAAATTAAATCTTCCTGGCTCAAACTGGGAGAAAGGTTTTCAAAATCCTTTTTCATCTTCTCTTATCCCAGATATCTTAACACGGCCTGGTTTTCCCCTATAATCAATCTGGATATTCCCATGGATATTTCCCTGTTCATCCATCCAATAGAAGCGGGCTTGATTTTAAAGCAATTGAGAAGAAGGATAACCGAAATACAAGCAGAAATGATGGAAAGGGAAGAAAAGGGAATGATCAGGGATCCGGCCTTGGAAACGGCCCACAACGACGTCGAAGAACTCAGAGACAGATTGCAAACCGCCCAGGAAAGAATGTTCAAAATAGGAATATATCTAACGGTATACGCCGACACCGAAAAAGAGCTCGACAATATGGAAAACACCCTCCGCTCGATTCTGGAGGCCAAGCTGATCTATATAAAGCCGGCTCTCTACCAGCAGAAAGAGGGATTCATATCCACTTCTCCCTACTGCATGGATCAGCTGGGAGTTCACGCTTCCATGAACACCGGGCCCTTGTCCTCCACTTTTCCTTTTGTGTCTTTTGATTTAAGCTCCAACGAAGGCATACTTTACGGGGTCAACCAGCATAACAACTCTTTGGTTCTTTTTGACAGATTCAGTCTGGAAAACGCCAATATGACCGTTTTCGGGGTGGCCGGATCCGGCAAAAGCTACGCCTTGAAACTGGAAATACTGCGCTCCCTGATGCTGGGAACAGACACTGTAATTGTCGACCCGGAAAACGAATATAAGTTTTTGTCCGACGCCGTGGGCGGCTCTTTTTTCAAAATATCTCTGGGCAGCCCCAGCCATATCAACCCTTTTGATTTGCCTATCCCCAGAGAGGATGAAAAAGCGGAAGACGTTTTGAGGTCGAACATAATAAACCTGGTGGGCTTAATGAGGCTCATGCTGGGAGGGCTGACCGCAGAAGAAGACGCCATTATGGACAGAGCGCTGACCGAAACCTATGCTGCCA
Organism: uncultured Candidatus Saccharibacteria bacterium; assembly: GCA_964393465.1. GTDB lineage: Bacteria > Patescibacteriota > Minisyncoccia > Minisyncoccales > MHMH01 > CAYMTT01. The sequence goes on from CAYMTT010000002.1 coordinate 27,342, forward strand.
AAGACATTACTCCCGAATCCGACTTTTCCAAAGTGAGCCCTCCTTTGATGTCCGACTTGGAATCGGTTCTGAACACCATGGAAGGGGCCGAATCCCTGGTCAGAAGAGTAAGAAAATTCACCAAGGGGAGCTATGCCAACTTTTTCAACCAGCATTCCAACGTAAACATGAAAAACAGCCTGGTGGTTTTCGGCATAAGGGATATGGAAGAAGGCCTAAGGCCCATAGCAATGTACATCATCACCCGCTACATTTGGAACCAAATACGCTCCGAGCTCAAAAAGAGGATATTCGTGGTCGACGAAGCTTGGTGGCTGATGCATTCAGAAGACGGAGCCTCTTTCCTTTTCGGAATAGTCAAAAGGGCCAGAAAATACTGGCTGGGGGTCACCACCATCACCCAGGACGTCAACGACTTTATGAGATCCGACTACGGAAAACCGATAATCACAAACTCCGCGCTTTCTCTTTTAATGAAACAAAGCCCGGCGACCATAAACACCGTCCAGGAAACTTTCAATCTCACCGACTGGGAAAAAGACTTGCTTTTGGGATCTGCGGTGGGGGAGGGAGTGTTTTTTGCCGGCCAGAAGCATGTTTCGGTCAAGGTTACAGCTTCTTACACAGAAGACCAATTCATCACCACGGCCCCCGAAGAGGTGGCCAAAATTAAAAAAACGAGGAAAGAACAACCTTCCTCTTAAACTTTTATGGCCGAAGAAACCGGAGGAAACGCCAATTTATTAGGACCGGAAGCCGTTCTTATGCTCACTTTAGCCTGCATGATAGACGGAGGCGAACTGGTAATAGAGCATATTCCGGGAGTCGGACAGATAATCTCGGTGGCCCTGGATATTTTCGCTTTCCTGTTTTTCGGCGTTTGGATGGTTTTTAGAAATAGCAGTGGAATCCGGGTTCCGAGCCGAACCAAAGCCAAAGCCACCAAACTGGCAAAAAGAATCAAATGGCTGAGGCCTTTCTTCTTTGGAACCAAAAAAATCAAATGGCTGAGGCCTCTCTGCTTCGGAATAGAACTGATTCCCATATTCAGCAGCTATCTGCCTTTTTGGATTTTGATCGTCTTTTTGGAATTAAAAAACACCGAAACTTAAATGATAAGATTGAAAGAAATCCGAAAACTCTTTCTGCCTCTGCTTATTTTTTTCTTGCTGGCCGGGGCAGGTTCCGTTTTGGCTCAAAGAGATCTGGAAGTGGATTATCCCTCCCTGCCCGGCGTGGAAATGTCTCTGAATACCGTTGAAGGGACTTCTCTGCCAGACTACGTAAAATACATATTCAACTTCGCCATAGCTCTTGCCGGAATCGCCGCCCTGGTCGCTTTGGTTATGGGAGGAATGAAATATCTTACCTCTGCCGGGGATCCTGCCAAAATGCAAGAGGCCAAAAGTCGAATTCTGGCCGCTTTCCTGGGAATAATAATCCTTTTCAGCTCATATTTCATCTTCACCACCATAAATCCAGAGCTGGTGGTTTTCGAGGTATCCGGACTGCCCGATATAAGCATTATAGAAAAATACGTGCCCTTTGAACTTCCATCTATAAACACCTCTTTTAATGTTGAAATACCGGTGGAAACCAGGTTCAAGGGCATAGAAGAACAGGATTTTGGAGTTTTCGAGCCCAACCGCCTGGAAAAAATCAGAGATTTTTCCATTGCGGCTGAAGAAACGGCCATAGAAACCAAAGGAATATCCAACGAACTGACAAGCCTCACTTTTCAATGCAAATGCAACTACGGATGCAATCCTCCCGCCGGCTGCGTCCAACCTTTCTGTGAAGGAAATTGCGAATGGGTGTGTAATGAATATGGGGAAGAATGCGTTTGTGAAGGCTGCTGCGATGCGGTAAAAAAAGACACGAGTTCGGGAGCAGAAAACGGAGAGGAAAGCCAAGAAGGAGAAGTTCAAGGAGAGGTTAAGGGATGTTCCGGCGGCAGCTGTCCGATAGGCGAAGAGGAAGAGGAGGAGGAAGAAGAGGAGGAGGAAGAGGGAGGATATATGGTGGAATGCAGCAGCGACCCTTGTTGTTTGGTCAGGTCCCAAATGTCCAGCAAAATGGCAGAAAACAGAATCAAAGTTACTCAATTTGAAGAATTGATAAAACTTTTACACAGGGAAAGAACGGAAATGGAAATGGAGGCTGACCGCCTGGAAAAAGCCATGGAAATAATGCAAGAATGCCCCATTTATGGAGTCTTGAGCAGGGATAACTTCATCAGCTTGAAAGATTATTACGATCAGCACAATTGGATACTGAAAAAAATCATATACTGGGAAGAAATTCCTTATCTTTTGCCGGGTTCTTACGCCGATGTTTATTGTCCGGTGGGCGGCAATATTTCCGAATATGTTCCAGAAAACGAAGTTACAGAAGAAACTTTAGACGAGTCCACTGAAGAATTCCAAAAATACCTGGAAGAAGGCGGAGGCTACGAAGAAGTAACCGTGGATTGCAATATACCCATACCCTTCGGGGAAGTGGTTGATTTCGGGCTCAAGGTGGCTTATGAATTCATAGAACTGGTCAAAGAACTCATAGAATTGCAAACGGAAATGATAGAAACTGTAGCCCAACTGCACGAGGCCGTTTCCGGGTGCACCTCGATGAACTGCACGGCTGAATGCGGTTGCACTCTATGTGAAGAATGCGGATGCGGAGGATTTTGCACGGGAACTCCCTGCCCCACATCGGAAATTCTTAAGGCCAACGATAAAATAGAAAAATTACAAGAACAAATAACAGAAAAAAGAGAAGAAATAGAGGAATACATAGACGTGGAAATACCAGATTATCTTGAAGGGCCATTTACCGAAATGGCCAACAGATTCCATAATTGCCAAGCGGAGCCCGAACAATTGGAGCCCGGATATCTTTTGATGGACTGCCAACGGAGCATGGGAGGCATAGGGCCCGACGGCAAAGTCCTAGGAATTGAAGGAGGAACCCAAACCTGGGAAACCCAGGCCTGCAAATGCCAGGAATTTTCCTCTTGCAGAAGGGATTTCCACGACATTTTAGAAACTTATACCTTGGGGGGCTGCGACAATCCCACTACGGTGCTCGAATACAGATGTGAACATATAGAAAATTGCTACGAATACAATTTCTTTTGTTGCAGAATAAAAGATTAAAATGAAAGGCTTCAAATTAAAAATATTTTTGGGACTGATAATAACGATGCTCTTTTTCGCCTCGCCGATTTTCGGCCAGGAAAGACAATTGGAGCTCGATTATCCGGAAATAGAGGGTTTCTCTCCTCAAACTGTTTCCACCGGACTTCCAGACTATGTAAAATACCTGTTTAACTTCTCTTTGGGCATAGCCGCTTTGGTTTGTTTTATCGTTCTCGTTTATGCCGGCTTCCGCTGGGCGACTTCCATGGGAAATCCGGCAAAGAAACTCGATGCCAAAGACAGGGTTTTTTCCGCCTTCCTGGGGCTGACCATTTTGGTTTTTTCTTATTTGATTTTCACCACCATAAATCCAGAACTGGTTATTTTCGAAATGGCAGAGATAGAAAAAGTTCAAGAAGCCCCTCCTTCTCCTTCTCCGACAGAAAAAATGTCCATCGATCCTTTAACCAGAATCGTGAAACTGGCTCGCGATGTCAAGGGATCCGCTTATGATTTAAGCAAGGCCGGCTCCGTCCTTTATGGGGCGGTCGAAGCATGCAGCTGCGATTACGTGCGGTCTTTCTGCGACTGCGGAGGATTATCATGTATCCCCAGATTTTGTTATGGGTATCCCTGTCTCGACAGAGACAGCATGGTGGAACATCAGAAAAAACTGGTGGAAATGATAGACCAAATTCTGTATTATAAAAACAGGGTGAACATTGAAAGGCAGCATATGGGCCCGGAGTTGGAAAGATTCCAGTTCTGGGGCACTTTGAACGAAAGCCAAAGCAGGGACCTTGTCGACAAAATGGAATCTTTGCCCGAAAAAATAATAGAAATGTCCAGAGCCGGCCAAAATCTTGTTTGGCTTCCCGAAACTTGCTCCGCTAGAAACTGCGATGCCGGCTGTACCCAAGAAAGTTGCCACGATACTCCCGGCTGCCGCTCCTTGGTTTGCACCGGAGAGAATCCTTGCAATCTTCACAAACCCTGCATGTCCGCCGAAGCGGGCGAAGATGAAACCGACGTCGAATTTATGAAAAGAATGTACCAAGAGATATCCGATATTTGCGACGCCATAATTAACATTCTGGAATAATATGCTTAAAAAAAGAATTTTATCTATATTTTTTCTGGCCGGATTGCTGCTTTCTGCAAGCGGAGGTTTTTTATCGGCGCAAGACAGGCCCCTGGAGCTCGATTATCCGACCATACCCGGCGTAACCATCGTTCCAAAAAACGTTGAAGAGACCTCCTTGCCAGAATACATAGACTATATCTTCAATCTGGCTCTCTGGGTGGTGGGATTAATCGCTTTCGGAGCCCTGGTTTACGGAGGATTCAGATATATAACTTCCATGGGGAATCCGGCTTCGATGGGAGACGCCAAAAGCCAGATTTTCGCTGGAATTCTCGGTTTAATAATTCTTGTGTCTTCTTATCTTGTCTTGACGACTATAAACCCTCAGCTTGTGGTTTTCGACGTGGAAGAAATACAAAATGTCTCCACCGTCGGACCGGGCGTCTGGCTCTGTAATGCCTCCATTGATAATATTGAAAGTTTTATGGAAAATCCAAACAACTTCGAGTCCGAAGAAAGAGAGCGCCTGACTCAATTGGTGCAAAATCATTGTTTCAGACCCTCGACCAAAACCTTGATTCCCGATCGTATAAAAAACGGCCTGGAAAAGGCCTATGTGGTGGGGGATTATGGGGCTGTCCTGCACGAGGGACCGGAACCTTTCAAAGGCGAATGCCAGGTTGTCGCCCAGAGCCAGTCGGTGGGAACTGCCAACTCGGTGACTCCTTTCCTTATAAACGAAACGGCTTTTGCTGGGAACGGGGTTACCTTATATGAAAACAGGGATTTTAATCTCGACGAGCCGGGAAAGGAAGCCAATTACACTTCCGACGCCAGCAGCGGCATGGAGCCCTGCCAGTCAATAAAAATAAACGAAGAAAACCAATGGGTAGCCGTAGCTTTCAAAGACAGGGGCTTCCAAGGAGAGTGTGAAGTTTTCGACAGAAGTGATAGGGATTTAAACGACGATTACGTGGGCAGATTCTGCATCCCCGGTCTTGCTTTCTGGGAGAGGCAAACCTGCATATATTCTCTGAAGGTATTTAAAGGGTTGCTCTTGGATTAATGCCCCGGCTTTATAATCACTCTTCTGCGCAGGCCTTCTCCCTCGCTTTCGGTAATGACGTTCTCCCTGCCTGACAATTCCAAATGGATTATTCTCCTTTCGTAGGCAGGCATGGGAGGCAAGGGTCTTTCCATTCTGGTTAAAACCACTTCGTCTGCCATGTTTCTGACTATTTCCTTCAGATATTCGGCTTTCTTTTTTTTATAGTTGTTAATATCCAGATCGACGTAGAAAACCTCTTGAGAGGTTATTTTTTTCTTCAGAACGTTTTTTAAAAGATTTTGGATTTCGATTAAAGTGCGGCCCTTTTCTCCTATTAAGAATCTGGGCTCGTCGGTTTTCAAATCGATTGGTATTGTCGAATCACTCGGTTCCCCGACTGTCACCTGAACCGGAAAGCCGGTCCTTTTGAAAAAGTCCTCCACCGCTTCTTTAATTTTCCTGTGCTCTTCCTGCATATTTGCTGTTATCGCTCTTTTTAAGGATAATATATTGCTGGCCGATTGTAAAGAGGGTGGTGGTAAGCCAGTAAAGAGCGATGGCAGAAGGAAGTTGCCAGAGGATAAAAACCGTAAAGATGGGGAAAAAATACAACATTTGCTTCTGCATCATCTGGGAAAAATCCGCGGGTTTTTTATCATTCTTGGGCTGGCCGCTGGTTTTAGCCTGAAAAAACTGGGCGATCCCGGTAATAAAAGCCAGCATCGCCGACTTTTCGGAGAGATTGATCAACCCCAAAAAAGAGGGGTCCAACTGCCCGGGGTGGGGGATGAAACCGTAAAGATTTTTAAGCTGTTCGGCTTCCAGGCCCTGTTTAAAAAGCCAAAAAAGAGTTATCAGGACGGGCAATTGAATTAAAATGGGCAAAAAGCCGGAAAAGGGGTTAACCTGCTCTTTTTTGTATAAATCCATTACTTCTTTCACTTGTTTTTCCTTGTCGTTTTTGAATTTTTCCTGTAGAGCTTTTACTTTCGGCTGTATTTCGGTGATTTTCTTTTGGTTTTTTATTCCTTTGGCCGCCAACGGATAAAGCAAAAATTTAATCAGCAAAGTGAGCACAATGACCGCCACGCCAAAATCCCTGCCCGGAAAATACTGATAAATCAGAATGAGCGCGTTGAATAAAGGTTGATAAAGTATGGTATGAAAAAAATCAATCATGGTTTTGAAGTAATTGAGCTTTTTTAAGCAGTTTAATTAAAGTTTGTTCGGTTGTTTCAAAGTCTTTTTCGGCAGATTCCGGCCTGGCCACCAAAACGACGTCGTATCCTTTTTTTGTCCTTTTAAGCGCGCCCCTCAAGGCTTCCTGCAAGCGCCTTTTTATTTTGTTTCTTGTAACCGCTTTTTTGGCCGTTTTCTGGCTGACGACGAAACCGAAACGGCTTTCTTTGAGCCCGTTTTCGGCCATTTTCAAAAATAAAAAATCTTCCTTGAAATTTCTTCCTTTCTTGAAAACTTTTTCGAAATCTTTCTTTTTTCTCAGCCGATTGGCTTGAGCCAACATAAATCAAACAGTTAACCTCTGCCTTTTTTTGCTTCTCCTCCGGTTCAAAACCTTGCTGTTTTTCCGGCGAGATCTGAACCCGTGCACCTTCTTTCTTTTCCTTTTTTTGGGGTTATGTGTGAATGACATATGTTTAAATATTAACAATTTTTCCCCATTTTTTCAACACCTCTTTCTCTTTTCGGTTCATTTTGTTTTTATTTGACATGTGCTATAATAGCTCTTGTAACCAAAAAATTCTCGTATGAACAAAGAAGAACTGTGGCAAGCGCTTCTTGCTCAAGTCCAATTGAATATCTCCAAAGCCAATTTCGCCACTTGGTTTAAAAACACGGAAATAATATCCAAAAAAGAGGGGCAGGTGATAATTTCTGTGCCGAATAATTTTTCCAAAGAATGGCTGGAAAACAAGTATAACAAGTCTATTTCCAAAATCCTCCACAGTTTGGACGACGATATAAAAGAGATTAAATACTGCGTGGCTCAGCCGGGCGCCAGTCCTTCTTTTTCGTCAACGGCCACTTCGACCAAAAAAAGGTCTCAAAATCAAATTTTCTCCCAGCTAGAATTCCAAGAGTTTAAAATAGACAAAGAAACTAATTTAAACCCCCGCTATACTTTCGACAATTTCATAGTGGGGCCTTTTAATGAATTGCCCCATGCGGCCGCCTGGGCGATAGTAAAAAATCCCGGTTTCGTTTACAACCCCTTGTTTATATATGGAGGAGTCGGACTGGGAAAAACCCATCTTTTGCAGGCGATAGGAAACGGGGTCATTAAAAAATTCCCTCAAAAAAAGATAAAATACGTTTCTTCCGAAAAACTTATCTCGGGAATAGTAAATTCCATTCAAAACCGCAACATAGAAAAACTAAAGTCTTTATACAAAGACACGGACGTTTTGATAGTAGACGACATTCAATTTTTAGCCGGCAAAGAAAAGACCCAAGAAGAATTCTTTCACATATTCAACAACCTATACGACAAAAACAAACAAATAATTTTATCTTCTGACCGCTCTCCCAAAGCCATTTCTTCTTTAGAAGAAAGACTGAGATCTCGTTTCGAGGGAGGAATGATAGCCGACATCGGTTTTCCGGACGTAGAAACGAGAATAGCTATTTTAAACTCCAAATCTCAGGAAAAAAACATCAATCTTTCCGGTGAAATAATAGAATATATAGCCAACAATATCCAGAGGAACATAAGAGAATTGGAAGGGGCTTTAAATAGAATAATAGCTTACCAGAGACTTAATAATTCCACTCCCTCCCTGGAAACCGTCAAAACTTTATTGAAAAACCTTGTTTTTTCTCCGAAAAACGTGGTTACCCCCGAAAAAATAATAAAATCTGTTGCGTTTTTTTACGACATTAAAGAAAGGGATCTTTTGGACGTTTCCAGAAAAAAAGAGATAGTTAAACCTCGCCAGGTATCGATGTATCTTTTAAGGGAAGAATTAAAAAGCTCTTTTCCTTTTATTGGCAGAAAGTTCGGAGGAAAAGATCACACTACCGCCATTCACGCCTACAATAAAATTTCCAAAGGGGTGGATTCCGACGAAAATTTAAACAAGGAAATAGAGTTGATAAAAGAACAGATAAGCCGTTTATAAGTTGTTGATAAAAAAAAGACTGATTGTTTTTCTTTTTAATCCCAACTTTATCCAATAATTATTAGAAGGTTTTAAACAGTTTTTTCCCCAATTCAATTAAAATAAAATAATTAATTATCCACAACAACAATAATAACAACTATGAAATTAATAGTTTTAAAAGAAAATATAAATAAAGGTTTAAATATTGTTGGCAGAGTAACCGGAAAAAATTTAACTCTTCCGATTTTAAGTAATATTTTAATTTCCACTCAAAAAAATATTTTAAATCTTTCCGGAACAGATCTTGAAATAGGGATAAAATATTGGGTTTTGTGTAAAACCGAAAAAGAGGGAAAAATAACAATTCCCGCCAGAACCATATCGAATTTTATAAATCTTTTACCCGAAGAAAAAATAACCTTGGAAACTAAAAATCAGGATTTAATAATAAACTGTAAAAATAATAATACTAAAATTAAAGGATTGGATGCGGAAGAATTTCCTATTATTCCAAAAACTGAAAATAAAGATTTTATAGAATTAAATTCTCAATTTTTTTGCCAAGGGCTTTCTCAGGTCGTTGATTTTTGCGCAATAAACCAAGCCCGTCCGGAATTGTCGGGAGTTTATTTTAGTTTTCAAAAAGATAAATTGAAAATAACAGCCACTGACAGTTTCAGGTTGGCAGAAAAAGTTTTAAAATTTGAACAAAAAACCAATAAAGAATTTTCATTTATACTCCCCCAAAAAACCGCCAGAGAGGTAGTTAATATTTTTTCCGAAAATGAAGGAAAGATAAAATTATATTATTCTTCCAATCAAGTTTTATTTGAGTCCCCGATAAAAGAATCTTCCTATCCGCAGGTCCAACTGGTTTCCCGTTTGATAGAGGGGGAATATCCCGATTATCAGGGAATAATTCCGGATAAACACGACGTTCAGGTGATTTTGAACAGGGAAGATTTTTTAAATCAAGTTAAAACTGCCAGTATTTTCAGTGGCAAAAGCAATGAAGTTAAAATTAAAACCAACCCCGAAAAAGGCGGAATAGAAATTCTTTCCCAAAATCCGGAGCTGGGAGAAAATAAAAATTTCTTATCCGGCCAAATAAACGGAGGAGATAAAAAAGAGTTAGAAACCTCTTTTAATTATAAATTCCTCTTGGAGGGACTGTCGAATATAAAAAGCCCGAAAATAGTTTTCGAGCTTAATAAAGAAGAAGGACCGGCAGTAGTCAAACCCGAAGGAGATCCCAATTATCTTTATATATTGATGCCCATTAAGTCTTAGGAATCCGAAATGTCGGTCGAAGTGGGGTGCAGATAATAATAAATAGCTTTTTCCCAATTTGGATATTGTTTATCTCTTTCGGGCTCTTCTTCGAGATAATACAATATGGAATGAGGATCTTCCAGATCCAACGTTTCTTTTAAGGGTAAATTTTCAACATAAGCGGATTCGTCCGCTTTTTTAAATTCCGTGTTGGGAAAATATTCCAAAGCCTTTTCCATAAAAGAATTCCAAATGGGAGCCGCTAAAACCAGGCCCGGCTTTTGATCGGTGGAAGAACTGTTGTTGTTTCCGGCCCAAACTCCGGCCACCAAGTTCGGGGTGTAGCCGATCGTCCAGGCGTCTTTGTATTGCTGGGTGGTTCCGGTCTTGGCCGCTACCTGATATCCCGGGATATATAAAGAAGATCTGGAACCGAATAAAGGGGCTCTGGCTTCATTATCGGAGAGTACGTCGTTGATTATTCTGGTTACCTGAGATTCCAAGGCCCTTTTAGGGGTTTTTTTATTCTCTTCTATTATATTTCCTTCAGAATCCTCTATTCTTAAAATAAAAGAAGGCTCGGTTTTTATACCGTCTGCGGCAAAAACCCCGTAAGCTGAAACCATATCAATAAGTTTCACTTCTCCTCCTCCCAGAACCAAAGCCAGTCCGTAGAATCCGAGATCTTCATTTAATGTGGATATTTCCATCGATTTTGCCAATTTTATGGTTTCTTTAACTCCGGCCAGGTAAAGAACTTTGACCGAAGGAACATTTATGGATTGGGCCAAGGCTTCTCTCAAAGAGACGGGGCCTCTGAATTTTTCGTCGTAGTTTTTGGGATGATAACAGTCGAGTCCGTTCTCATTTTCTTCCTGGTCGGCCGTACTGGTGCAGTTCGGATTAAATTCGGTTTTTACGTCCCAAAGAACGGTTTCCGGCGAGGCTCCGCTTTTAAAAAACTGAGAATAGGCAAAGGGTTTAAAAGCAGATCCCGGCTGTCTGCCGCCTCCGTAAACCGTGACATTAACCTTGGGCTCAAAAAAACAATTTAAACCCGGTTCGCATCCTTCAGGATACAATTGGCCCCAATAATCTGCGGATCCGACCATAGCTAGAATTCCTCCGGTATTAGGATCCATAGCAACCAGCCCGGCGTTGTGAGAATTAAAACTTTTATTTATTTCTATCCTTTCTTGGACGGCTTCCTCCGCCAGCTGCTGCAGGTCCCAATCCAAGGTGGTATATATTCTCAAACCCTTTTCCCTGAGGAAATAGTCTGAATATTTGTTTTCCAAATAGTTTTTTACATAAAGAACGAAATGAGGAGCCAGTATTTGATGGCGGATGTCGGCAAAAACAATTTCTTTTTCCTGAGCTTCTTTTGATTCTTCCTTCGATATGTAGCCCAAAGAAGCCATTCTTTCCAAGATAAAATCTTTAACGTCCATCAATTCTTGGTGATTGGGCCCTTCGGGGGAAAGTCGGCTGGGGCCGCGTATCAAAGCGGCCAAAATTGCGGATTCTTCCAGGGTCAGTTCCTGGACCGGTTTGTTAAAATAAGTTTTGGAAGCGGCTCCAACTCCGTAGGCATTGAAACCGAAAGGAATTTGGTTTAAGTAAAATTCCAGAATTTGGTCTTTGGAATAACGCCTTTCCAATTCCAGAGTGAGAATTATTTCCTTTGCTTTTCTTTGTATAGTTTTGTCGAGCGTCAGAAAACTGGATCTTATCAGTTGTTGGGAAATAGTAGACCCTCCGTATACGGGCTTGCCAATTTGTATATTCTTTAAAATCGACCTCAAAATGCCTTTTAAATCTATGCCGGGGTGGTTGTAAAAATTCGAGTCTTCGGCAGCCAGCGCCGCTTTTTTAAAATGATCGGGCACCTGGTCCAAACTGACTATGGTTCTTTTTTCTTCTCCGTAAATCTGGTATAAAAGAGTTTCTCCGTTGCGATCGTAAATTTCGGCCGGCAGCACGAAAGGTTTTTCCGTGAAAACTTCTGGCCTGGGCAGGTCATTGGCGTAATAAATAAAAACAAGCAGGGCGCAGAAAAAAAATAAAGCCAGCGTCCCGCCAATTATTTTAATTACCAATGCAGTTTTGGGCGATAACATACTTCAATTAGGAATTATATCACCTCTTTTTGTTTTTTTCAAAACATGATAGATTATAATTGAAACAATTTTCTCATGGGATTCTCCGAAGAAAAAATAAAAGACGTTTTGAATAGGGGAGTAGAAGAATTGATAGATAGACAGAACCTCAAAAAAGATCTGGAGTCGGGCCGAAAACTGAGAGTGAAGTTCGGCATCGACCCGACCGCCCCTCATATCCACCTAGGTCAAGCTTCGATTCTCTGGAAATTGAAGGATTTCCAGGACTTGGGGCACCAAATAGTCTTGATTATGGGAGATTTCACCGCCCAGATAGGCGATCCCACCAACAGATCGGCCGTTCGCCGGTCTTTGACCGAGCAAGAGGTCAAAGAAAATATGAAAGACTATAAAAAACAGGTGGGGAAAATATTGAATATGAAGAAAACCGAAGTTGTCCGCAACAGCAGTTATTTATCGAAGATGAGCTTTGCCGAATTAATCCACCTGAGCCATTATTTCACCGTCGGGCAAATGATGGAAAGGGATATGTTCCAGAAAAGAAAACAGGAGAAAAAACCCATTTGGCTGCACGAATTTCTTTATCCTCTTTCGCAAGCTTATGATTCGGTCCAAATTAAAGCCGATTTGGAACTGGGAGGGTCAGATCAACTTTTCAATATGCTGGCCGGAAGATCTTTGCAGCCCCGTTTCGGGCAGAAAGGCCAGGACGTGATGGCTTTGAAAATTCTAACCGGGACAGACGGCAAGAAAAAAATGAGCCAAAGCTTCGGCAATTACATAGGCATAGAAGAAAAGCCCTCAGAACAATACGGCAAAGTGATGTCCATTCCGGACCGTTCAATAAAAGAATATTTGGAACTTTGCACAAGACTTACCTTTAAAAAAGATTTTCCACCCAGGCAAGCCAAAGCCGAATTGGCCAGAGAGATAGTTTCCCTTTATCACGGCAGAAAAGCCGCTTTGGAAGCAGAAAAAGAATTCAACCGGGTTTTTAAAGACAAGAGAATGCCGACCCAGGTTCCGGAAGCGGAGATTAAAGAAGAATCGATGAATATTCTTAAAATAATGGTGAAAACCGGCTTGTCCGGTAGCAATTCGGAAGCCAAAAGATTGGTTATTCAGGGAGCGGTGAAAGTGGACGGCCGGGTAGAAAAAGATTGGAAAAAGGAAATAAAAATCAAAAAAGGAATGATTATTCGGGTTGGGAAAAGAAAATTCGTCAAATTGAGATAATAATCAAAAACCCCGCAATTATGCGGGGTTTTTGATTTACATCTGAGTTTCTTCTCCTCCTTCGCCTTCTCCGCCTTCTTCTCCGCCTTCAGTTTCTTCTTTTGAAGGTTCCTCAGTGGAGGGTTCCTCTTCCATAACGAAAGGAGTTAAAATTTCTTCGTAAGCCATATTTTTGTTTTTTATTTTCTAATTCAATTTTCCGACCTTTCCCCGTTTTTTAACGGGGCCCCCCCGGCTCTTTTTAAAAAAGAACCAGGTAATGGTTCTACAAGAGCATTATACTCCCCTTAAAATATCTGTCAAGGCCTGGGAGCCACTCTGGAGCAGCAGATAGCTATGGCCAAGGCATCGGCGGCGTCGTCGGGCTTGGGGATTTCCTTAAGGTCAAGAAGAATTTTAACTATTTTTTGGATTTGTTTTTTTTCGGCTTTTCCATAACCGGTCATGGTCATTTTTACCTGAAGAGGGGTAAACTCGTAGATAGGTATCTTTTTTTTGGCCGCCGTCATTAAAATCACTCCTCTGGCTTGGCTGACGGGCATGGCCGTTTTTAAATTCTTGAAAAAAAACAGGTTTTCCACGGCTATGGCTTGGGGACGGTATTTTTTTATCAATTTGTTCAACTCGTTGTTTATTATCTTCAACCTTTCGGAAGCGGCCAGAGACGGGGAAGTCTCTATTAAGCCGTAGCTCACGCATTGAGGATCGGCTTTTTCCATTTTTATCACTCCGTAGCCGGTAGTTGCCGTTCCCGGGTCGATTCCTATTATAATCATGTTAGGATTCTAAATTCGAATAAATTTCCTGGACGGAATCGGATTCGTCCAAAGCCTCAAAAAGTTTTTCGCAGGACTCTTTTTCTTTTTCGCTCACCTGGACGTATTCTTTGGGCACCCAGTCCAAGGAAGCCCTTTCGGTTTTTAAGCCTTTTTCTTCGAGGGTTTTTTTAACTTCGTAAAGCCGGTCGGGTTTCGTATAAACGTTTAAAAGGTTGTCGTCCCAAGAAATATCTTCCGCTCCCGAATCGATGGCGGCCATTTCCCATTCTTCTTTGGAATCCAGTCTTTTTTCTTGGTTTTCGACGTCCAGGGAAAGGCATCCTTTCATTTCGAACATCCATTTAACCGCTCCTTCTCCCACTAGCTTGCCGCCGTGCTGGTTTAAAATCTGTTTTACTTCGCTTAAAGACCTTTTTTTATTGTCGGTGATGCCTTCTATGATCAAGGCCGTGTTGCCCGGGCCGTAGGCTTCGAACATGACTTTTTCGTAATTTACTCCCTCCAGTTCGCCCGTCCCCCTTTTTATGGCCCTTTCCATGTTTTCAGAGGACATGTTCATATTTTTGGCTTTTTCCAAAATCATTCTCAATTTGGGATTGAAATTCGTGTCGCCGCCGCCCTCTTTGGCAGCTATTGTGATTTCTCTCGATATTTTGGAAAAGACTTTGCTTTTTTTGGCGTCAGCCGCTCCCTTTTTATGTTTGATTGAATGCCAATGGGAATGTCCGCTCATGTTTTTTATTATACCTTATTTTTGATTTTTTTTCAGCTTCAAAACTGCGGCCGCCGAAAAAAGAGCTGTGGCTGCGGCTATCAAAAAAATTTTGAAATCACCTTTGCTTTCGACCAATGAAGGGAGATTTTCCGGTTTTTCTTCAACTGCCGGCTCTTTTTCTCCCTGGCTGTTTTCGCTTTTAGGAGTCCCCCCAGGATTTAAGCTGGTCTGCCAGCCTTCGGCGCTTTTTTCCATAGTTTGTTTGGTTTCGTTGTTTCCCGAAGGCCATCCCTGGGAAGCGTCCAAGGAATCCTGCAAAGATCCCGAAGCGTCGTAAAGCTCCAGTTTTTCCCCTTGGTTGCCCAAAGCCCCGGTGTATATAAGATCGGCTTCTATATCTGGCAGGGTCTGCTGGTCGGTCCTTTCGAGCAGATAAAAGTCTTGGGCGGTGATTGTTCCCGAAAGCTCTATTTCGAGAGATCCGTCGGCGGTCTTCAGTTCCCATCCATCCAGGTTTATTTGAGAGTCGCTGTAATTTTTCAATTCTATCCATTCGTCGGCATGAGATTTCGAGCTTCCCATCCAAGCCACTTCATTTATATAAACGGAAGCGGAAACAAAATTGGCTGAAAAAAATCCAGCCAAAAAAACGATCCAAAAAAACGAAATCCTCATAAGAGCTCCTGGTTTTTTTTATACTCCAGGCCCAGATGGCGGTAAGCGGTTTTGGTGGCCATTCTTCCGCGGGGAGTTCTTTCGATAAACCCCATTTGCATTAAATACGGTTCGTATATTTCCATTATCGAATCTCTTTCTTCGGAGGTGGCCGCCGCCAAAGTTTGGATTCCCACCGGACCTCCGCTGAATTTTTTTATAATCGTCTCCAATATTTTTCTGTCCCCCGGTTCCAGGCCGAGTCGGTCTATCTCCAGAAAATTTAGAGCTTTTTTGGCGGTTTTTCCATCGATTATATCTTCTCCCTCGACTTGGGCGAAATCCCTGGCTCTTTTCAAAAGGCGGTTGGCCACTCTCGGAGTAAAACGGGAGCATCCGGCGATAACTTCCACGGCGACCGGATCCGTTTTGATCCCCAGGATTTTTGAAGACCTTTGAATGATTTTTTTGATGTCTTCCAGTTCGTAGAAGTTAAGCTGGAATATGCCTCCGAATCTGTTTCTGATAGGGGAGGACAGCAAGGCCATCCGGGTGGTCGCTCCTATTAACGTGAAATGGGGCAGATCCAAGGTCATTGTCCTGGCCATGGGGCCTTTTCCGACCACGATATTGAGCTTAAAATCTTCCATGGCCGAATAGAGGTATTCTTCTATTAGTCTGTTCAGGCGGTGGCATTCGTCGACAAAAAGAATGTCGCCTTCGTTCAAGCTGGTTAGAATCGCCGCCAAATCTCCGGTTTTTTCCAAAGCCGGACCCGAGGTGGTTTTAATGTTCGCCTGCATCTCATTGGCTATGACATAGGCCAGAGTGGTTTTTCCCATTCCGGCGCAGCCGTAAAAAAGAAGATGGTCGGGCGGTTCCGACCTTTTTTTGGCCGCGTCTATGATAATTCTGAGATTTTTCTTTATTTTTTCCTGGCCTACGTATTCTTGCCAGGATTTCGGCCTTAAAGTCAAATCCAGGGTCTGTTCTTCTTTTGGGGTTGACAAATTTTTCATAATGCCTTATAATATCAAGTTGTGCAGTAGGAACTTTTTATTAGGGAAAGTAGCTCTGAGGCTGGGGGGAGGAATTGCTTTTTGATTGGATGGTCCAGGTGATGCTGAACCAATCCTCGAAGTAATTCTAAACTTTATGTTCCCAAGCTAGAGTATGCACCCCCAGCCTTAGCGTTATTTTCCCGTCATTCTTTCTACTTCTTCCACGGTGGTTACGCCTTGCAGGATTTTTATGAATCCGTCCTGCTTCATTAAAACCATTCCTTTTTTAACGGCCATTTTTCTCAAAACAGCTATGGAAGGAGACGTCAGGATGAATTTTTCCATTTCTTCATCCACGGGAAATCCTTCAAAAATTCCTATCCTTCCCTTGTAACCGGTATGGTTGCATTCAGGGCATCCCTTAGCTTTGGGGATTTTTATTTTATCGGTTATTTTCGGAGTTTTAACTCCTTTGGGAAGGCCCTTCAAAGCATTTTTAATCTTTTTCAATTCTTCAGGAGATGGTTTTTCCATTTTTCCGCATTTTGGGCAGATTTGTCTCACCAGTCTTTGGGCGATAGCCAGGTTTATGGCCGGACCTATATTTGAAGGATCGGCTCCCAAGCTGATCAGCCTGGCTATGGTTCCCGCCGCATCGTTGGTGTGCAGGGTGGTTAAAACCAGATGCCCGGTTAATGCCGCCTGCAAGGCTATCTTGGCGGTTTCCAGATTTCTTATTTCTCCCACCAATATGACGTCTGGGTCTTGGCGCATTATCGACTGGAGTCCGTTGGCAAAATCATATCCTTTGGAAGGATTGACCTGAGTTTGCGATATTCCTTTCAAATGATATTCGATGGGGTCTTCAATGGTTATTATTTTTATTTCTCTCCTTTGGATTTTCTTCAAAAAAGCGTAAAGGGTCGTAGTTTTACCCGAACCCGTAGGACCTGTAACTATAACCATGCCGTTCGGTTTTTTTATTTCCTTGCGGAAGTCTTTGAGAAGATCCTGCCTCAGGCCCAGCTTTTCCATCTCAATCAAAGTTTTGGGATTCAAAATTCTCATAACCACCGTTTCTCCGTGTTCTGCCGGAAGGGCTGAAGATCTGATCTCCACCTCCATTTTATTCAGAACGATCGAAAATCTGCCGTCTTGGGGCCGATCGGAAACATTCAGTTTCATTTCGGAAAGCAGCTTTATCCTCGAAAGCAGAGATCGGTAAAGCGGCAAGGGGATTGAGGTCACGTCCTGCAAAATCCCGTCCATTCTCAGTCTTAAAAGAGCCTGTTTTTCTCTGGGTTCTATGTGGAGGTCTGAAGCTTCCGAAAGGAAAGCCGATCCCAGAAGAAGTTCCAAAAGCTGGGTGGTTTTTTTATCAGCGGAGTTCCCTATTTGTTTTTTCAGATCGGGTATGTTGGAGGATTTTTTTTGCAGTTCGGAAAGCCTGGCTTGGGAAATCTGGATTTTTCCGGTGATATTTTTCATAAACTAGAGAATTTTTAATATTTTTTCTTCTGCCGTCTCCAGTTCTTTTTCTCTTATTAAAAACAGGGCTCCGTTTCTTTTAGAAACTCCCTCGAAATTTTCCAGGATTTTTTCCGCCGGTCCTTGCTTGGTTGAATAGAATATTCCTTTGACCGCCGGCGGGGAAGCGTGGCTTTCCCAAAGTATTAGGAGATTGGAAAGATATCTGAAGTTTAATTTCAGTTCCTCAAAAACGAAACTCAAATCGCTCGAAGAAGCTCCCGCTTCCTTAAAGTCTTTTTCTGCCAGGGAGATGACGTAGAGATCCTTGTTTTTATTAAAGTTTATCTTTTCCAGAGCTTTGCCCAGCAGTTTTATTTGGGAAATGTTTTTTTGCTTATAAAGATGCTGGATTATTTTTTGATGATTGCCCCTTTTTTCTATAAGGCGGGCAGCGGTTTCCAGGGTTTTGGGCCGAGTTCTCGGATCGCGGAAATTTTGGTATCTCCATATTATGCCGGTTAGAAGCACGGTAGCTACATTTTGGTCTATTAATTCTTTTTCAGAACCGAATTTTTCTATCAAATCGACCGCGATTTCGGCCAAAGAAGAGGCGGGTTCGATTAGATTGACCTCTCCAAACCCTTCGTTGTGAACCTGGTTGTCCATGTTTAAAACGGGGGTTTTGTCGAAAACAGGGCAATATTTGGAAAAGAAATTGCCCAGACTTTCAAGAGATTCCGCGCCCACCACTATTAAAAGATCGGGGTTTTTGATTTGCGGCTGGACGATTTGCTCGGGGAAAGTGACCATTTCTTTGCTCAATTCCCCATTGTTCAAGGCCAGATAGATTTTCAGGTCTTTTCCTTCTTTCTGGTATCTCATTTTCTTTATTTCAGCTTCGGAAGTGTTGATTGAAATGACGAACTCTCCGTTGTTGTCGGGATTCACCAGAAAACGGAATCTTTTTGGGATTCTTTTGGTAAAAATGTTTACATTTTTGCCTAATTTCTTTAGAGTAAAAAAAAGCGCCAAAGAACCGGCAAGGCCGTCGGCCTGCGAATCGGCGGATGGCGCAATCCAGATATTTCGGGATCGCTCCAATAAATTTTTAGCTCGTTCTAAAGCGTTCATGGCAAGTTATATCAAATTAACTCAACCTATGGAAAAAGTCAACTCTATTGAAGCCTTTTGCTTGACAAACAAACCCGGCCAGACGAAAAAAGCTGGATTTTTGCTGGCCAAGGAAATAATAAAGCAGGGGCCGGGCCGAAAAGCCTTGGTCTTGGGGCTGGTCGGCGACCTGGGAGGGGGAAAAACCACTTTTTTGCAGGGGCTGGCCAAAGGCCTGGGAATCGAAAAAAAGATTTTGAGCCCCACGTTCGTTTTAATGAAGAAATTCAAAATCCCTAAAAAAGATTTCGGTTTTTTTTACCATCTGGACTGTTATCGGATTGAAAAACCCGAAGAGATCGCCGGATTGGGATTCAAAGAAATAATTTCTTTGCCCGGGAACGTGGTGGCCGTGGAGTGGTCCGACAGAATCCGCAAGCTTTTGCCTCCGGACTCTTTGATTCTGGAGTTTGAATTCAAAGATAATAAAAAAAGGGGAATCGTGCTAAAATATAAAGATGGAAGATAAAAAGCGCCTTCTCATAATAGACAGCAATTCGGTGATCCACCGGGCTTATCACGCTCTCCCTCCGCTTACCGCAAAATCCGGCCAGCTGGTTAACGCGGTCTACGGATTTTTGCTGGTTTTTTTCAAAGCTCTTAAAGACTTTAGTCCGGATTTTGTGGCCGCTTCTTTTGATTATCCCGCTCCCACTTTCCGGCATGAAAAATACAAGGGATACAAAGCCAAGAGGCCTCCGGCCCCGGAAAATCTTTACAGCCAGATTCCGGCGGTAAAAGAAATCCTCAATACTTTTGGAGTGCCGATTTTCGAAAAACAGGGATTCGAGGCCGACGATATAATAGGGACCATAGCCAGGCAGGCCCCCAGAAAAAAGGTTTTGCCCGAATTGGAAAGTGTTATTCTCAGCGGGGACTTGGACGCCCTTCAACTGGTGGATTCCAAAACCAAAGTTTATTCTTTAAGAAAAGGAGTGAAAGACACGGTTTTATACGACCGGGATTCGGTTAAGGAAAAGTATCAGGGTTTGGAGCCCGGACAACTTCTGGATTTCAGAGCCTTGAGAGGCGATCCTTCCGATAATATTCCCGGCGTTCCAGGTGTGGGCGAAAAGACCGCCATTCAGCTTATAAAAGAGTTCGGCTCCTTGGAGGAAATCTATGAAAACTTGCCTTTGGTAAAAGATAAACTGAGGGAAGTTCTGATTCAAGGCAAAAAACACGCTTTTTTAAGTGTTGTGGTTTTAATCATTTTAAAGACATTAAAAATAATTTATAAAGTTTGGTTTTATGAGTGAATAGATGGGTTTTACTATAAAAAAATTCAAAAATTATATTGCAAATCTGGGTTTAATTGGAATTGCTCTTCTGATTTACATGGCACTTTTGTATTATGATTCTTTTCT
>CAYMTT010000003.1:0-2927 GCA_964393465.1 uncultured Candidatus Saccharibacteria bacterium
CTGCCGGAGGTTCTTCACGCCAGGCCAGAGACAGGCGCTTCCAGGCCATTTTGCCCTTAAGAGGGAAGATATTAAACGTGGAGCGGGCTCGTTTGGACAGGATTTTGAGCTCCAAGGAGATAAAATCCCTCATAATAGCCCTGGGGACTGCCATTGCCGACGAGTTCGACCTTGAAAAATTAAGGTATCACAGGATTATCATAATGTGCGATGCGGATTCGGACGGCAATCATATCAGAACTTTGCTTTTAACGCTTTTTTACCGCCATTTTCCGAAAGTGGTGGAAGCCGGCCACCTTTATATCGCTCAGCCTCCCTTGTACAGGATTCAATCGGGAAAAAGAATAGAGTACGCTTACAACGAGTCTGACAAGGCTGAAATCATAGCCGATATAAAAGGGCTGAAGAAAAGCAGTAAAATCATTGAAGAGAAGATTCCCGGAGTTTCCGTCCAGAGATATAAGGGTTTGGGTGAAATGAACCCTGACCAGTTGTGGGAAACTACCATGAACCCAGAAAACAGGATTCTTTTGAAAGTGACCGTAGAAAACGCCAAAGAAGCCGATAAAATCTTTGATATTTTGATGGGAGACGAAGTTTTCCCCCGCAAGAAATTCATCCAGACCCACGCCAAAAACGTTCAGAATTTGGACGTATGATTGTTTTCAGGAAAACCGCTTTGTTCCTGGGACTGGCAATTGCCGCATCCGCGATTACGTATTTTTTCCTGCAGGGATATTTTTTCCAGAAAGAAGAGCCGCTTGCCTGCCCAGAAAAATGCCAGAGCCTGGGGTTTGAATCTGGAAGGTGCGGCGAGCTGCATTTGCCGGGAGAAACCGGCTATTGCAGAGACAACGAAAAAGAAATCGGGGTTACTCCCGACTGCGGCGAGCTCGAGGAAGGGGGAAGCGTGGTTCCCGGAGGCATTCTCGGCTGCTGCTGTCGTAATTGATATATGGACAAAAAATTCACCAGATTAATATTTCTTTTCGTCGTTTTTTTCTTGGCATTCCCTTTTTTGGCTGCCGCTTATTCTCCCATACCTCCCGGCTATGAATTCAAAGAAGATCTTTATTGGGGGATAAGCGGCCAGGAAGTCCAATACCTGCAGAGATTTCTGGAATATCTGGAGTTTTTCCCCGACGGCTATGATACGGGATATTTCGGCCGCATAACCTATCAATCTTTGATTGATTTTCAGGAAGCCTACGGGGAATTCGTTCTCTGGCCCCTGGGGCTTTTGGAGGGAACCGGCTATTTTGGAACCTACACCAAGAAAAAATTGAACCAGATGCTGAGAACTTACGACGAGAACAACCCCAGCATTCCTTGGTTTGAACCCGTTGATCAGGGAGCTTTGCAGAAAGCCGAA
Source organism: uncultured Candidatus Saccharibacteria bacterium (assembly GCA_964393465.1). Lineage (GTDB taxonomy): Bacteria > Patescibacteriota > Minisyncoccia > Minisyncoccales > MHMH01 > CAYMTT01. The sequence goes on from CAYMTT010000003.1 coordinate 1,373, forward strand.
TTGTTTTTTGAGGAAAGTCCGGTTCTCTCTCTGAAGGAAATTTATCACAGTTCGGGGAATTTCCAGAAAGAAGTGATAGTGGTGGTTCAAGAAGAGCTTCAGCCGTTGATTCAAACCCGCTTGGACCGGTACGTCAAGGATTTGGAAAATGAAGGATGGGGAGTAACCGAGGTTAAGTTTTTATCCGGCGACGGAAAGCAGCTGAGAGACTATTTCTCCAAGGCCTATTCTTCTAAGCTTGACGGAGTCTTGCTTATCGGAGATTTGCCTTTGATGTATTTTGAAATGCATGACGATTTTCAAGACAGCTACAGTATTTTCCCGATAGACCTGTATTTTATGGATTTGGACGGGCGATGGATCAACGAAGACTTAAATAATGCTTTTGATAAGCACGAAGAAGGTTCCGGGGACAAAGAGCCCGAAATATGGGCGGGCAGACTGATGGTTTCCCCTTTGGCCGACAGTTTGGCCGATCAAGCCACTCTAATTAACGATTATTTGGCAAAAAACCATCAATACAGAACCGGCCAGATGGAAATGTCTTTTTCTTCTTTGGCTTATCCCGACGATGACTGGGTTAGATGGGGGGCTGACGGTTTGGAGCAAATTTACGGAAGAGACAATCTGGTTTTGATAGATGACGAGCGCCAGACTTCCGCTTTGGATTACGAAACCAGGCTGGAGCAGGATTACGATTTTCTTTATTTGAAGGCTCATTCGGGCCCCAATCTCCATATTTTTAAAAATCCCGACGGCTGGGAAGGAGGAAAAACCCATTACAATGATATAGAGGACATTTTCGAAAAACCTTTGTTTTTCAATCTTTTTGCTTGCTCTGCCGCCAGATATACCGCTTCCAATTACATTGCCGGCCATTATCTTTTTTCTCAGGGTCGGAGCTTGGTGGTTTTGGGCAGCGCCAAAACCGGAAGCATGCTGGCTCCATCCGACTTTTATCTAATGCTCGGCCAAGGGAAAAGTTTCGGCGAATCTTATAAAAGCTGGTGGGATTCACGGGCTCCGTATAACCGTAACGACAGAATGTGGTATTACGGAATGACTCTGTTGGGAGATCCAACCCTGTCCATTAACGCCAGGCCTTCCGTCCTTACAAAGTCAGCTTCCGGAATTGCGGAAAACCAGGCTCAGCTTCAGGGAGAGGTCTCCGGACTGGGGGGTTTGAACTCCTGCCAAGTCTGGTTCCAGTGGGGGAACAGCTCCTCTTACGGGAATGAAACTCCCGCCCTGACCGAAGACTCCCTTTCTTCTTTTTCAGCTTCCCTCTCGGGACTTTCTCCCGACACGCTCTATTACTACCGGGCTGTCATTAAAACCGACGCCGGAACATCCTACGGCCGGGGCATGACCTTCCGTACCGAAAAGTCTCCCCAGACAGGCTGCCACACCTCCTCTCTCTGGTCCTGGGATTATTGTTCTTCCGATTGTAAATGTTCTGCCGGTGAAGGGGATTGCGATAGCGACGATGAATGTTTAACCGGCTACTGCGCCCACAATGTCGGAGACAAGTACGGACAGAGCACTTCCATGGACG
>CAYMTT010000003.1:3027-41602 GCA_964393465.1 uncultured Candidatus Saccharibacteria bacterium
GCTACTGCGCCCACAATGTCGGAGACAAGTACGGACAGAGCACTTCCATGGACGTCTGCGAAGAAAATAACAGCACTTTAATGGATATTAAGAACGGGCTGGCAAGCATTTCCGAGATTGTCTCTGAAATCCAAGAATATTTAAACAAATACTATGAAAAATCTTTTTAAAAACGAAAAACTGTCTCCTTGGCTGATCCTTTTGGTTTCTTTCATTGTTACCGTTCTCATAATCATGTTTTTAAGCTGGCAGTATAACAGAATAGCCCAAGATGAGCTTTTGCGCCTGGAAGAAAAAGTGGAAAGCGGAGCGGCGGAAAACGTTTTGAAAGATTTTATGGAAGCTCGAGCTGAAGGAAATGAAATTCAAGCTGTCTATTATCTTACCGAAAACTCAGTCGAGCAGAAAAACTCGGGAAAGTTTTCTCTGATAGAAGAAGGTTTCCAGGGATACGAGATTATCAATGAAGAAAAACTGCAGGAAAACAAATACAGGTACGCTGTCAGAATAAGTCTGGACAGGCTGCCCGGAGAAATGGTGGAAGTAATAGTTTTAAAGAAAATAGAGGGAAGGTATTTTATAGATTCTGTGGAATTGGCGGGCTGATTTTCCGGCGCTTGACAAGTTGGCCTTTCGGTACTAATATGTAATTGAAAGAGTGGCCGAAAGAGGCTGTTTTTTTAACCAATATTCCAAAACGTATATGAATATATTTACAAAGCTAATAACTTATTTGAAAGAGGTTAAATTGGAAGTGAAGAAAGTTAACTGGCCCACCAGGGAAGAGACTTTTAAATACACTCTTATAGTCCTGGGCATTTCCATTGTGGTAGCTTCCTTTTTGGGCAGTTTTGACGCTTTTTTCACCGCCATTTTGAACCAATTCATACTTTAAAGACATGCCGAAGCAACAAATAGACCAAGCAAGAAACTGGTACGTGATTCATACCTATTCCGGATACGAAGACGCCGTGGCCAAGAACCTCAAGCAGAGGATTGAATCTTTGGGTATGGAAGACAAGATTTTCAACGTTATCGTTCCCAAGGAAAAAAAGATAAAGATAAAAGAAGGCAAAAGGAAAGTGGTCGAAGAAAAGATATATCCCGGTTACGTTCTGGTGGAAATGATAGTGACAGACGACAGCTGGTACGTGGTGAGAAACACTCCCAACGTTACCGGATTCGTTGGAGCTGGCACCACCCCGGTTCCCGTCTCTGAGGGAGAAATAGACATTCTGCAAAAGAAAATGGGAGTGGAGACTCCCCAGTACAAGATAGACGTTAAAAAGGGAGACGCAGTAAAGATAGTGGACGGCCCCTTTAAAGAATTCGACGGAAAAGTGTTCGAAATCGATCAAGAGAGGGGAAAGGTTAAAGTTTCCGTGAACATGTTCGGAAGAGACACTCCGGTCGAACTAGATTCATTACAAATTAAAAAGATATAGTTATGGCAAAAAAAGTAAAAGCTGTCGTCAAGTTGCAGATTCAGGCGGGAAAGGCCACTCCGGCCCCTCCCGTAGGTCCGGCTTTGGCCCAGCACGGCCTGAATATCGCCGAATTCTGCCAGAAGTTCAACGACGCCACCAAAGACAATCAGGGGTTCAAAATCCCGGTCGAGATTACAGTTTACGAGGACAGAACCTATACCTTTCAGCTGAAACAGCCTCCTGCCTCTCAGCTTCTGAAAAAGGAAGCCGGAATCGAGAAGGGCTCGGGGGAACCCAATAAAACCAAGGTGGCCAAAATAACCAGGGCTCAGTTGAGAAAGGTGGCAGAGAAAAAAATGGAAGATTTGAACGCCAACGACATTGAAGCCGCAATGAAAATCATAGAAGGCACGGCAAAGAATATGGGAATTACCATAGAAGGATAATGACTCCCAAAGAATACCAAAAACTTTGCAGAAGGACGGTAAAGAAGTTTAATAACAAAGAAAAGGAAATTTTTACTTTCGGTCTCGGGATTGTCGGGGAAGCGGGAGATGTGGGAGGCTGCATTAAAAAGACCTTTTCACACGGGGACGATCAAAAAGATGGAATCAAGGAAAACCTCGGCGATACCATGTGGTATATTGCCATGATTTGCGACTTTTTCGGCTGGGATTTGGAAGATGTGATGCAGGAGAACATACAAAAGCTCAAAAAGAGGCATCCTCAGGGCTTTTCCAACGAGAACGCCAGAAGCGAAAAAAGGAAAGAGTGGAACGAATAGTTTTAGGGGCGTAGGCTAACGGCAAACTTCTTCTCTCCAAAAGAAGAGTTCCAGGTTCGAATCCTGGCGCCCCTGCAGATTTTACCGTCGGTCATTATCTGGAAGGCCGTTTTTTTTTATGGTATATTGTAATTGCCATGGGAAAAGAAGCAGAAAAATCAAAAAGGCCCAGCTGGGACGAATTCTGGTTTACCCTAGCTCTTTTTTATTCCACCCGGGGGACGTGCGACAGGCTTAGGCTGGCTTGCCTTTTGGTGGATAAAAACAACCGTTTGATAGGGGCCGGCTACAACGGATCTCTTCCCGGACACCCCCATTGCGACCAAGTCGGGCATTTGATGGTCGAAGGCCACTGCCTGCGGACTCTGCATGCGGAAGTTAACGCCGTTCTGAACAGCAAAGGGGATTTGGAGGGGGCTACCGCCTATATTCTGGGGACCCCCTGCCTGGATTGCACGAAGATCTTATTGTCAAAAAAGGTGAAAAGAATTCTTTTTGCCAAGCAGTATGACAACAAAGAAAGGGGAGGAGGAAATATCTTCGAGTTTGCCAAGCTTTCCGGAGCGGAAATAAAGCACGTTGATTTGGATTTTGAAGAGATGCTGAAAAAGCAGATGTCCATACTCAAAGGGAAAGGAGGGTTTTTCGAAGGAAAAGAGGTCCAATTTTAGGCTTTTCAAATATTTCTGTCGGCCCTTTGGCCGGCCTTTTTATTTTCCCCGGATATGATAGAATGGTAACGGTATGAAGAAGAACCTTTATTCCGGAAAATTTATCGTTTTCGAGGGCCTAGACGGCTCCGGCCAGAGCACTCAGGCCGGCATGTTGAGAGACTGGATCAGGAAAGATCTTCAAAAATCCGTTCATCTTACCAAAGAACCGACCAACGGAATTATCGGAGGGCTGGTCAGAGGCCAGCTTACGGGAGACTGGAAGTCGGGCCCCGAGTGCCTGCAGCTTCTTTTTGCGGCAGACAGGGCCCACCATCTGGAAAAGGAAATGATTCCTTTGCTGGAAAAGGGGAATCAGGTTATCAGCGACAGGTATTTTCTGTCCACGGTGGCCTACGGAGCTTCAGCAAAAGAGGATCTGGAATGGTTTCTGGAGATAAACAAGCCTTTCCTGCTTCCCGATATCACTTTCCTTATAAAAGTTTCCCCCAAAGAATGCATTTCCAGAATTAACAAGGACAGGTTCAATGTGGAGCTTTTCGAGAAGGAAAAGACACTGGCCAGGGTTTGGAAAAATTACGAGAAGCTCGCTTCCATGTTCGAGGATGTGCACATAGTAGACGGAGAGAGGCCCGTTGAAGAAGTTTTCCGGGAGATAAAAGGTTTGGCACTTTCAAAATTAAATATTTGAGGAGGTTATGATGGAAAAGGACTTCAAAGTCAAACTGATAGGAATAACCGAGAACCCCCAGCTGCTTTCGACAGCCGGCGCTCTCGGATGTTTTGAGGAAAAGTCTTCGGCCCAGCTGGCAGAAAAACTGTCCTCGCTTTCCGAAGGGCAAAGAGACAAGAAAGAAAAAGGGGTTTTAAAGAACAGTTTCGGCAGCGGACACGGTTCGGTCGGAGACCAGAACTGTTTCGTTTTCAGCTTGGAGAACGTTCCCAGAGCCGTTACCCTGCACATTTGCCAGCCTCAATATTTGGCTCATCTCCAGCAGTCATTGAGAAGGGCAAAAGCCTCCAGGGGCTTTCATTTGCCAAAAGACGTAAGTGATTCTTCCTGCGGAGCTCAGGCCAAAAAGGTTCTCCAAGAGTCTTTCGAGCTTTACGAGAAAATGTCCGAGGAAGGGGTGCCCGGAGAAGATGCAAGGTATATTCTGCCCCTGTACGCCAGGACTCATATCCAGACTTTGGGCAACAGCAGGGAGCTTTGCCATCTTTGGCACATGACCCGCTCTCAGGAAACGCCTTCTGTGGTCAAGAAGGTGGTGGAAGCCATGATTGAAGCTGCAGCCAAAAAGGCCCCTTATCTGTTCGAGGAATTCCTATCCAACTACGAGACTCTGGCCTGGTATCCTTCGGCCCAGATTTATTCATCTTCCAACAAGGGAATATCCGCTTTATACAAGGGAGCTTCTCCTCGGTTTATCAAGGTTCTCAAGATAAAAGGAGTTTCTCTCTTGAATTCCAATTCGTTGGATTTTCCCGAGGGAATGATCGAGGAAGCCGTAAAAGAGAGAAAAGAAGAGGAGCTGGCCAACTTGAAGCACGTCCATTTCGAATTCCTGTCCTTAATGTCCCTGGCCTGCTTTCACCAAGCCATAAGGCAGAGAACCTGGGATCAGTCGGTAGAATCGATTTACGAGGCGGTTTCTTCCAATCCCGCAGGAAGAATGACCGTTCCCGAAAGCGTAAAGAATTCCCAGTTCTCCCAGGCTTTCCGTGAGCAGCACGTCCAGATGCTGAATCTCTACCATGATTTGCAAGAGGCAGGGGTTTCCAGAGCCGAAGCTGTCGGGGTTTTGCCCCATTCCTTGAAGATTTTGGATCTTATCCATATTAACGGCTGGAACGCTCTGCATTCGGTGGGAAAGAGAACTTGCACGGAAGCGCAAACAGAGATAAGGAATATAGCCAGGGAAATTTCCCGTCACGTAAAAGAAAAATACCCCGCTTTGGGGAAGTGGTCGGAACCCCAGTGCGTCATCTACGGTTATTGTCCCGAGAGGCGCGACTGCGGCTATTACAAAAAATTCAAAGGGGGCTCCTAAAAAGCCCCTTTTTTTGTTATAATACCAGTATATGAAAGTAGCAAAAATAATAGACCAAACTTATATTAAAAAAGGAGCTTCTTCGGAAGAAATAGAAAAAGTGGCAAAAGAAGCCAGGGATTACGGCTTCCGGGGGTTTTGCGTTTATCCCGAGCACACCGAAAAATCCAAAGAAGTGCTCGAGGGAAGCGAAGTGAATCTTACCACTTTGATCGACGCTCCCACCGGAACCAGTTCCCGCGAAAAAAGGAGGGAAATGGTCGAAAAAGCCAAAGCAGAAGGTTCCCAGGAAATAGAACTGGTAATGAAGATCGACGATTTCAAAAACGGAAAATACAAAGAAGTCTTGGAAGATTTAAAAGAGCTTTGTTCCATTCTTCCCACTAAAGTTATAATAGGATCGGGATATCTTACCGATGAGGAAGTCAAAAAAGCTTCAGAACTGGTAAAAGAATCGGGGGCTATCTGCGTGAAAACGGCTACTGTGGCAGATCCTTTGGACAGGTCCGAGCTTCCCGAAAAGGCCAAGCATCTAAAAATAATGAAAGAATCCGCTCCCGGCCTTTTGGTAAAGGCAGCCGGAAAGATAAGAAACCTGGCCGATTTGGAGATGATGGTCCAAGCGGGAGCCGATATCATCGGCACCAGTTCCGGAGTCGAAATCGTGGATGAGTCCGAAGGCAGAAATTCCGAAAAAAAGGAAGATTGGAGAAAAATGGAATAATTATGTATTTTCCCGTAATCGGCTTAGAGATACATATTGAGCTCAAAACCCGGTCCAAGATGTTCTGTTCTTGCGCCAACGATCCGCTCGAGAGGCATCCCAACGTTAACGTTTGCCCGATCTGCATGGGTCATCCGGGAACGCTTCCCGTTATAAACAAAGAGGCCGTGGACGGCGTGATAAAGAGCGGTCTGGCTTTGAACTGCAAGGTTTCCGAAAGTTCAAAATTCGACAGAAAGAATTATTTCTATCCCGACCTGCCGAAAGGTTATCAGATTTCCCAATACGATTTGCCTTTGTGCAAAGGCGGTTTTTTGAAAATAGGCAAAAAGAACGTAAGGATAAGAAGAATACATTTGGAAGAGGATACGGGCAGGCTGATCCATCCCCAGGGAGAAGAATATTCTCTGGTTGATTTTAATAGGGCCGGCGTTCCTTTAATGGAGCTGGTGACAGAGCCCGATTTGGAATCTGCCCAAGAAACTTCGTCGTTCGCCAAGGAACTCCAGCTTATACTGAGATATCTGGAGGTGTCTGATGCCGATATGGAGAAAGGCCAGATGAGGGTGGAAGCCAATATATCCATGAGAAGCGACAAAAAATCCGGAGGAAAAGTTGAAATAAAGAACCTGAATTCTTTCAAGGCCGTGGAAAAAGGCATCGCCTTCGAGATAGAAAGGCAGGGGGAACTTTTAAAAAAGGGCAAAAAAGTCGTTCAGGAAACCAGGGGCTGGAATGAGAAAAAAGGGCAGACCGTTTCCCAAAGGATAAAAGAAGAGGCTCACGATTACCGCTATTTTCCCGAACCCGATTTGCCGCCTCTCGGTTTGGATAAAAAGGCCGTCGGAAAGATAAAATCGGAAATTCCCGAGCTTCCGCAGAAAAAAAGAGAAAGATTCCGCAGGGAATACGGGCTGCAGGAAAAGGAAGCCGAAGTTTTTATTCATAATAAAAGCTTGAGCGAGTATTTCGAGAAAGTGGTAAGCGAGTTTCCGCCCAATCTTGCCGAAAAAGATGTTTTAAATCTGATAAGGCTGGCCGTAAACTACATTACCACCGATTTGCAGGGTCTTTTGCAGGGCGGCAAGGTTTCCAGTTTGAAAATAGAACCGCACGATTTTTCAAAATTTATAAGCTTTATCCATCAAGGGGTGATTTCCAGCCGGACGGCCAAAAGCATACTGGCCGAGATGTTCGCCACCGGGGGAGATCCTTCCCATATTCTCAAAGAAAAAGATCTGGGCCAGATAAGCGACGACAAGGAGTTGGAATCGGCTGTTCAAGAGATAGTTTCCAGGAATCCCAAGGCGGTCGAGGATTACAAAAAAGGCAAAAAGAACGCCCTCCAGTTTTTAATGGGTCAAGTTATGGCGGTCACCAAGGGCAGGGCCAATCCGGAAACAGTCGCAAAGATACTGGAGAAAATCCTTCAGAGTTGAGTTTTACGATGCTGGAAATTAAGCTGAAAAGACCGTTGCCTTTCAAGCAGCGGTCTTTATTATTTCAGGAAGTTTTTTACCAGACGTTCGGCTTGCCGGCGGTTTTCAATCCAGCGGATTCTTCTGTCTTTTTTGAACCAAGTCATCTGCCTTTTGGAGAAATGCTCTATTTCTTTTTGAAGTTTTTCTGTCATTTTCAGATAATCTGTTTTTCCCTGAAGATAGCGGGCAAGATATCTGTATTCCAATCCGAATTCTTCCAGCCTTTTCCAGGAAAGAGACTTTTTCAGTTTTTTGACTTCGGACAGCATCCCTTTTTTCAATCTCTTTGACAGCCTTTTGCGGATAAGGTTTTTTATTTCTTTTCGGTCTTTTTTCACTCCTAAAATCAAAACAGGATAGGGGACAGGGTCTTTTTTTATTTTGGGAACGGGCCTTTTGGATTTTATCACTATTTCCAAAGCCCTTATCAATCTTCTTTTATTTTCTTTTTCTATGTTTTTGGCTCTTTCCGGATCCAGCTTTTTCAATCGCGAGAAAAGCTCTTTTGAAGTCTTTTTTTCCAGATTCTTTCTAAGCTTCCAGTCGGGCTTCACTTCCGGAATTAAAATTCCGTCTATCAGGGCGTAAATGTAAAAAGCGGTTCCTCCGACGACAAAGGGAACCTTTCCTTTTTTTAATATTCTTTTTATGGATTCGAGAGCCAGCTTTCGGTATTGAGCTACGCTGAATTTCTTCCTTGGAGACGCCACATCCAGAAGGTGATGAGGGATTCCTTCCATTTCTTTCCGGGTGATTTTTCCCGTTCCGATATCCATTCCCTTGTAGACTTGCCGGGAATCGGCCGAGATTATTTCTCCGTTAAATTTTCCGGCCAGTTCCACGGCAAGATCCGATTTTCCGGCTGCGGTCGGGCCCAGAACCACTATTATTTTAGCTTTGTCTTTGGGCATGTTTTACCAATCCTACGAGTATTTTTTCCCGGCGTTTTTTTTCTTTGAGAGGAACGCCGTCTTTCATTAAAAAGGCGGCAGTTCCCGGACGGGGAGAATATTTGGCCACGTAGGCCATGTCGAAGCCGACTTGTTTGAATAGCTTTGCCGTATTCCGGAACTGTTCTTTTGTTTCTCCCGGAAATCCCACTATGGCGTCGGTGGATAAATTAATATCGGGCATGGCCGCCCTTATTTTCTCCACCAGGGTTTTGTATTGCTTTGCGGTATAGGGTCTGTTCATTTTTTTCAGTATCCGGTCATCTCCCGACTGCAAGGGGAGATTCAAAAACCTGGCCGCTTTTTCCGATTCGGCCATGGCTTTTATGAGCTTATCGGTAAAGTCCTTGGGATGGGGAGAAGTGAACCTTATTTTGAATTCGCCGGGAATGGAGTTTACTTCCTTTAAAAGGTCGGCAAAGTCGAAGGACTCTTTGTCAGGGGATTTGTAGTCGTTTACGTTTTCTCCCAGCAGCCATATTTCTCCGAACCCTTTTTTTGCGGCTTCTTTCGCTTCTTTGATTATTTCTTTACGGCTTCGGCAGACGAGTTTTCCTCTGGTATGAGGGACTACGCAGTAGGTGCAGAAATTATTGCATCCGTTGGAAACAGGAATCAGAGCAAGATTTTTTCCTTTTCTCAAGGGAAGAACTTCTAATTTTTCGAAATCGACCAGGGAGTCGAAAAACTTTCTGAATTTCGGCCTGTCTTTTTTGAGGATGCATCCGGTCAGCACCGTTTTAAGCTCCGGTTTTTCTTTTTTCAGTTTTTTGAACTTTGGGGAAAGCCCGTAGACTCTGTCCACTGCCGACTGCCGGACGGAACACATGTTGACCACTATTAAATCCGCTTCTTTTTCCTTTGAAGCGGGGGAATATCCTTTTTCTTCCAGGATTGAGGCTATTCTTTCAGAATCGGCTTTGTTCATTTGGCATCCGAAAGTGACAATATGATATCTCATACAGGTTATTTTAGATCAAAAAAGCGGCTTTTTCAAGCCGTTTTTAATGAGTCTCCCTTTTTTCGGGAACGGATTTTTTACTTAATCTCTTGAATGAATTTTTCCAGCTTGGCTTCTCCCTTGTCGCCCTTGTCCCTTTCTCTTATCCTGACGGTTTCTTTTTCCATTTCTTTGTCTCCGACCACCAGTATGTAGGGTATTTTTTGCATTTCCCCCTCCCTTATCTTTTTGGAAACAGTTTCGTTTTCTTTTTTAACCTCCGTTCTGTATCCCAGAGAAAAAAGCTTTGAAGCTATCTCATCTGCGTATTTTTCGTGCCTTAAACCCAGGGGAACCACCCATATTTGGACGGGTGAGAGCCCGAACGGCAGAGCTCCCGCGTAATGCTCCAAGAGCACACCTATAAACCTTTCCAGGGAGCCCATAAGGGCCCTGTGTATCATGAAAGGCCTTTCTTTCCCGCCTTTGGGCCCGATATAGGTTATGTCGAACTTTTCGGGTAGATTGAAGTCAACCTGGATTGTGGTGCACTGCCAGGATCTTCCCAGGGAATCTTTTATCTTTATGTCTATTTTAGGCCCGTAAAAGACGCCTCCGGCAGGATCCACCCGGTAGTCCAGCTTCAGATTTTTCAAGACGTATTTCAGGGAATTGGTGGCTTTTTCCCAGCCCTTGAGGGTTCCGGCGTATTTTTCCGGACGGGTGGAAAGATATATGTCGTAGTCCTTGAATCCGAAGTCGCCGAGCATTTTCAAGCCGAACTTGAGCAATTTGGTGAGCTCTTGGGAAAGCTGGTCTGGGGTGCAGATGATGTGGGCGTCGTCCTGGGTAAAGCCTCTCACTCTGGTCAGTCCGTGCAGGACTCCTGATTTTTCGTATCTGTAGACGGTTCCCAATTCGGCGTATTTTACCGGCAGGTCTTTATAGCTTCTTATTTTCGACTGATAGATCTTCACGTGGAAAGGGCAGTTCATGGGCTTTAACATGTATTCTTCCTCGTCTATCTTTATGGGAGAGTACATGTTCTCGCGGTAAAGGTTCCAGTGGCCCGAGGTCTTCCAGAGGTCGAGCTTGGCAATGTGAGGGGTCGCTACCCAGCGGTAGCCTTGGGAAACCAGCTCTTTATAGAGATATTCTTCTATCAAGTGCCGGAGCGTGGCTCCTTTTGGCTGCCATAAGGGAAGCCCGGCCCCTATATCTTCGTCAATAAGGAAGAGTTCCAGCTTTTGGCCCAAAATCCTGTGATCTCTTTTTTCCGCTTCTTCCTGGCGCTTCAAATAGTCTTGCAGTTCCTTTTTGGAAGAGAAAGCCACTCCGTATATCCTGGTGAGCATTTTGTTTTTTTCCGATCCTTTCCAGTAAGCGCCGGCTATTTTGGTGAGTTTGAATCCGTCTTCGGGGAGATCTCCCGACTTTTTTACGTGGGGTCCGCTGCAGAGATCCAAAAAATCCCCGCTTTGGTACAAGGTAACTTTTTGGCCGGGGATTTCTTTTATCAGTTCCAGCTTGTAAGGCTGGCCTTTGAACATTTTTTTGGCCCGTATTTTGGAGACCTGGCTTTTTTTGAAAGGGAAGTCTTTCTTTATCAATTCTTTCATTTCTTTTTCTATTTTAGGGAGGTCGGAGGGGGAAAGTTTTTCTTTCAATTCGATATCGTAGTAAAAGCCGTTTTCTATTGATGGCCCTATGCCGAATTTGGCCTCCGGATAGAGATTTTGAACGGCGTGGGCCATGATATGGGAAAAAGAATGTCGCAGAGTTTCTATTTTCATAACAGGTAGATTATAGCACTTTTCCGCTCTTTTTGGCAATCTATTTTTCCAGAATTTCCTCTATGCTGTTGCAGATAAGTTTGGGCACTCCGTCTTTGTTGTCCACCTTTCCGATGACAAATACGATCTTGTTTTCCTGGAAAAGAGTCGGGTATTCTTCGATGATAGAGGGGAAGACCACCATTTCTATTTTTGCGGTTTCGTCTTCCAGCTTCACAAAAAGCATGGGTTTTCCTTTTTTGGTGATTATCTTTTTTATCCCGGAAATGATCCCTCCGACCATGATGTTTTTTCCTATCATGTCCGGCGCAATTTCCGATATGGGGAGAGCTTTCTTTTCCAGGATTTTGGCGTATTTTTTCAAAGGATGTCCGGAAACGTAAAGCCCCAGCAGGTCTTTTTCCCATTTGAGCTTTTCTTTTTCCGAAGCGGGCTCCGCTTTTTCTAGCACCATATTGCCCCCTGCTATTTTCATTCCGTCGAAAAGCCCTTTTTGGCCGTTGCTTTTGTTTTTCTGGCTCTCCCGGGCGTGGCTAAGCAGCTTTTCAAGGCTGGAAAGAAGCTGGTTTCTTTCTCCCAGTTTGTCGAAAACCCCGGCTTTTATCATGCTTTCCAGGGATTTTTTATTGAGGTTTTTGGAGTCTATGCGGGAAACGAAATCATCGACAGAGGCGTAGTTTCCGTTTTCTTTTCTTTCTTTAAGGATGGATTCTGCCACGTTGAATCCCACGTTTTTTATGGCCAGAAGCCCGAACCTTATCTTGTCCTGCTCTGGCACTACGCTGAAGTTTAAAAAACTTTCATTGATGTCGGGGGGCAAAACGTCGATTCCCATTTTGCCGCATTCTTCTATCAAGAGGGCGATTCTGTCTGTATCGGATCTTTCGGAAGTCAGGACAGCCGACATGAATTCCACCGGGTATTTGGCTTTCAGATAGGCTGTCTGGTAGGCGATGGTGGCGTAGGATGCCGAATGGCTTCTGTTGAATCCGTAGTGCGCAAAGGGCAATATCCATTCCCAGAGTTGTTCTGCCACCTTCCTGTCGATTTTGTTCTTTACCATACCTTCTATGAGTTTTTCTTTCTGGGTCATTAACAGGGATTCTATCTTTTTGCCGACGGCTTTTCTCAGGACGTCGGCTTCTGCCAGACTGAAGCCGGCCAGCTGCTGGGCTATTTGCATTAACTGCTCCTGGTAGATGCAGATTCCCTGGGTGTTTTCCAGGATGGGTTTCAGCCTCGGGTGCAGATATTCTATTTTCTTTTTTCCGTGTTTTCTGGCGATATACTCGGGGATAAGCTGCATGGGGCCGGGCCGGTAGAGGGCCACCATGGCGATGATATCCTCGAATTCGGTGGGTTTCAACTGTTTCAAATATCTTCTCATTCCGTCAGATTCCAGCTGAAAAACCCCGATTGTGTTTCCCCGCTGCAATAACTTGTAAACCGCTTTTTCGTCCTGGGGAATTTCTTCTATGTTTATCGATTGCCCTCTGACTTTGTATATCCTGGCCAGGGTATCTTCGATGATAGTGAGATTTTTTAATCCCAGAAAATCCATTTTTAACAGGCCCAAGTCTTCTATGGAATGCATTTCGTACTGGGTGACGATGGTTTCTTCATTCTGGGTAGGATGCTGCAAGGGAACTATGTTTTCCAGAGGGTCTTTGGAAATTACCACTCCGCAGGCGTGGGTGGAGGCATGGCGGGCGACCCCTTCCAGCTTTTTGGCCAGGTCGATAAGTTTTCTTGCCTGGTCGTTCTGCTCGTACAATTCCCGGAACTCTTTTATCTTTTTCAGGGTTTCTTCAAGAGTGAAAGAAAATGGTATCATCTTGGCCACCTGGTCGCAGTAGGTGTAAGTGTATCTCAGGGCTCTTCCCACGTCTCTGACTACGGCTCGGGCGGCCATTGTCCCGAAAGTTATAATCTGGGCCACCTTGTCCCTGCCGTATTTTTGGGCCACGTATTCTATTACTTCGTCTCTTCTTCTGTCTGCAAAATCCAGATCGATGTCCGGCATGGCTATTCTTTCCGGGTTCAGGAATCTTTCGAACAGCAGTTTGTATTTTATGGGATCGACGTTGGTGATTCTCAAAACGTAGGAAACCAGAGAGCTGGCAGCCGACCCTCTTCCGGGGCCGACGACTATTCTGTTTTCTTTTGCCCAGTTGACAAAATCCTGGACTATTAAAAGATAGGAGGCAAATCCCGTCTTTCTGATGATAGACAGCTCCCATTCCAGCCGGTCGGTTATTTCCTTTGTGGGCTTGGGGAATCTTTTTTCCAGCTTTTCGTAGCAGAGTTCTTTCAGGTAATCTCCGGAATCTTTGCCGCTCGGGACTTCAAAATGGGGAAGTTTGGTTTTTCCCAGCTCGAATTCGAACTGGCACGACTCCACTATCTTTTGGGTGTTTTCTATGGCTTGGGGCGTTTCTTTGAAATCCTTTATCATCTGCTCGGGAGACTTCAGAGAAAAGTCGTCCTGCTTCATGGTGACTCTTTCGGGGTCGTTGGGGTCGGCCCCCGTGTTTATAAGCATCAAGACATCCTGGGCTTCCGCATCTTCTTTTTTCAGATAATGGGAGTCGTTGGTGGCAACCAGGGGTATTTTCAGCTTTTCTGACATTTCAATCAGGGCTTTGTTCACTTTTTCCTGTTCTTTGATGTGAGGATGGCGCTGCAATTCCAGATAGAAATTGTCCTTTCCGAAAATTCCTTGGTATCTTTCTGCCAGGTCTTCTGCCTCTTTGAGTTTTTTTGAAAGTATCAGCTGGGGGATTTTGCCCTGCAGGCAGGCGGTGGAAGCTATTAGGCCTTCGCTGTGCTGCTCGAGCAGCTTTTCGTCTATTCTGGGCCTGTAATAGAATCCTTCCAGGTGGGCCCGGGTTATGAGCCTTACCAGATTCTTGTATCCCTTTTCGTTTTTGGCCAGAAGCACCAAGTGATAGCGCTTATCGTCGATGTTCGGCCTTTTTTGATCCATTCCTTCGAAGGCCATGTAGATTTCAGATCCGATGACGGGCTTTATTCCCTTGCTTTTGGCTTTTTTGTAAAATTCCACCGCTCCGTAGAGCACTCCGTGGTCCGTCAGGGCTATGGAATCCATTCCCAGTTCCTTGGTATAATTTAAAAGCTCGTCGATCTTTGGGAGACCGTCGAGCAGAGAATAGTGGCTGTGTACGTGTAAATGGCTGAATTTCATAGTATTATGTTAGTATAGTATGATGTCGCCGTCGTTTCAAGAGGAAAAAAATCTGAGAAAGAAAGGATACGAGATCGTTGTCGGCCTGGACGAAGCCGGCAGGGGGTGTTTGGCAGGCCCGGTGGTGGCAGCTGCCGTGTCGGTCAGGAAGCTGCCCTTAAAGCCCTCCATTTCGGGCCTGAGAGACTCCAAAAAGCTGACTCCCCAAAAAAGAGAGGAGATTTACGCGGCTATAATCTCCCATCCTCATATCGATTGGAAAGTGGCCAGGGTTTCTGAAGGAGTCATAGACAGGATGAACATATTCGAGGCCACCAAGCTGGCAATGAGGAGGCTGGCTTTGGGGTTTTCTGGCAGAAAGGATCCTTTTTTAATAGTTGACGGAAACTTCAGCATAAATTCGGGGTTTCCCGAAAAATCGCTTGTCAGAGGGGACGAAAAAGTTTTTTCCTGCGCGGCAGCTTCCGTTTTGGCCAAGGTCTACAGAGACAGGCAGATGCGCAATTACCACAAAAAATATCCCGGCTACGGTTTTTTTAACAATAAGGGCTACGGTACCAAAGCCCATTTCGCTTCCATAAAAAAAAGAGGGCCCTGCAAGCTCCACAGAATGTCTTTTTATCCTCTCAGAAAAGACCGATCAGGAGGGAAAGCAGGGAATCTTTGGTAATCAAGGTGGCGATAACCGAGGCCAGTAAAAAAGGCGAGAAGCTGAAAGTCTCTGTCTTTAATAAGAACTTTTCCCTGTTTTGAAAGTGCATGCTCATTAGTCTGGAAAAAAGCCCGATGGTCGCCATGTAAATCAAAGCCCTCTGGAAGATGTGTAAAAAGAGCTCTTTTTGGCCGGTTAAAACCAGAAAGAAAAGGTAGCCCCCGAATATTATGGCGGTTCCCGCCATAAGTTTTTTGTTTTTGATCAGATATTTGGAAAGGTATCTTCTGGCTGCAAACAAGGCCAGGAAAAAGAAAATATAGTTGGGGGAGCTTCTTTCGATTTTGAAAATCTGGTTGAAAAAGGCCATCGTTTTGCTCAGCAGGGTATAAAAAATCAGGTAAGTGAAATATATCTTTGCAGAATCCAGAAGCCAGAATTTCAAGTTTTCCTTTTTCAGTTCAGGCTTTCTTCTTTTTTTTATCAGCTTTTTGGAATTTATCACCAAAGCTTCCAGGGCCAGGAAAGCCAGTATTAAAATAAAAGTGTTTATCAAAAGAACGAAGGCCGGAAAAACGTTCAAGTAATGGTTGGAATAGAAGCTCAGGGGTATGAGCAGTGAAAAGACGAAAAATAGCTTGGCGTCGCCCGCCGCCCACAGTTTGAACTTCCACAGAAAATATCCTACCAAAAGAGAGACGGCTCCGTTGGATATCATCTGCAGGAGGTATTGTTCGTTTTCCTGCTTTCTCAGATAGAAAAAGTTGTACAAAAAAAGGCCAAAGTACAAAAATACCGCCCAGAGCAGGCCGATTTTAATCCATTTGTTTTTTATCTTTCCCTCTTTGAGATCGGTACAAACGCATACGGCTCCCAGCAGAAAAAGGGGTATTAAAAAGAAAAAGTCGGTTTGCGGCATTATTAAATGATACCCGGTTTTCCAAAACCTTTCAAATATGATATATTAAATTATATGAAAAAGAGACAAATTATCATTTTAGCCGCTTTTTTAATATTGGTATTCGTGCCCCGTCTGGCTTCTTTTTTTGCAGACTGGATTTGGTTCAGGCAGGTGGGATTTGAGAATATATTTACCACTATGCTGGGCACAAAGATAACCTTGGGGCTTTTGGCCGGGCTTTTCACCTTCGGGTTTATTTATTTGAACCTGAAGCTGGCCTGCCGCTTGACCAGGGGATTGCCCGTAGCCGTGGAGCTGGAAGAAAAGAATATCGAAAGATTCTCTTTGTTTTTCTCTTTGGTCATCGGATTTTTCGCCGGGCTGGGAGAGTCTTCCCAATGGGGAGTTATCCTGCGGTTTTTAAACCCCACTTCTTTTGGCGTTCAGGATCCGATTTTCGGCAGGGATCTGGCTTTTTATTTTTTCACTTTGCCTTTCTGGGAAATGCTTTCCAGGATAGTGCTGCTGGTCACTTTCATTTCTTTGATGGGAGCCACCTTGATATATTTTGTCCGGGGAGCGGTTTTCTCTTTTTTCCAGAAGCAGAGGTTCGATTCCCAGGGAAGAAAGGATTTGAGGCCTAAAAACCATCTTTTCGGTCTTTTGGCTTTTCTCTTCTCTGTCTTGGCCCTGCAGACCTATTTTATCAAAATACCCAACCTCCTTTATTCCGACAGGGGGCCTTTTACCGGGGCCAATTATACGGACGTTAATGTCGTCCTGCCGGTTTTGAAAATCACTTCTTTTGTTTTGGCTTTCGCGGCTCTGGCTTCGGTTTTCTGCATATTCAGGAGAAAATACCGCTTTTTGTTCTTCGCTTTTGCGGCCTATCTGGTTGTTGCCGTTTTGGGAGGCGGGCTTTTGCCCTTATTGCTGCAAAAGTTCATAGTCGAGCCCAACGAGCTGGTAAAAGAGACCCCCTACATCACCCATAACATTTCGGGAACCCAGCAAGCTTACGGCTTGGACAAAGTTGAAGAGCGCAATCTGGAGGGGGAAGCTTCCTTGACCATGGAAGATATAAAAGAGAACGAGGTCACGATAAAGAACATCAGATTGTGGGACAGGAAGCCTTTACTGGACACTTTCGGTCAAATTCAGGAGATAAGGACTTATTATGATTTCGTTTCCATAGACAATGACAGGTACGTAATCGACGGTGAATACCGCCAGGTTCTGCTTTCTCCCAGAGAATTGAATTCTTCCAATCTGCCAAACCCCAATTTCATAAACAAGCATTTGACCTTTACCCACGGGTTCGGATTGACTCTGGGGCCGGTAAACGAGGTGACAGAGGAAGGCCTGCCCGTGCTGTTTATAAAAGACCTGCCTCCCGTTTCCGAAAAAGAATCCTTGCAGGTGGAAAGGCCCGAAATCTACTATGGGGAAATACCCGACCAGTATGTGGTGGCCAACACGGAAAGCCAAGAATTCGATTATCCCGCCGGGGAGGAAAACGTCTATTCAGACTACCAAGGCAGCGGGGGAGTGCCGGTTGATTCTTTCTGGAAAAAAATTGTTTTTGCCTTGAAGTTCGGGGAACCAAAACTCTTGCTGTCCCAGGACATCGAAAAAGACAGCAGAATTATGTACCACAGGGACATTCAGGAAAGAGCCAGAAAAGTTCTGCCTTTCCTGGAAATGGACAAAGACCCGTATCTGGTTTTGGATTCTTCCGGAAGCCTTAAGTGGATTTACGACGCTTATACCACCGGCAACCACTATCCTTATTCCCAGAAGATAAACAGGGGACTGGGAAATTCCATTAACTATATAAGGAATTCGGTAAAGGTTGTTATTAATGCTTACGACGGCAGCATGCAGTTTTACATCGCAGATCCAAAAGATCCCTTGATTCAGACCTACGCCAAAATATTCAAAGGGTCTTTTTTGCCGCTCGAGCAGATGCCCCAGGACCTGAAAGCCCATTTGCGCTACCCCGAAGACATTTTCAAAATACAGACCGCCCTTTACACCGTTTACCACATGGAAAGACCGCAGATTTTCTACAACAAGGAGGATCAGTGGCAGATCCCTCGTGTGTCGGAAAGCAAGGGAGATCCCATGGTGCGCCATATCATAATGAAGCTGCCCGGCGAAGAGCAGGAAGAATTCATTTTGATGATTCCCTTTACTCCGAAGAACAAGGATAACCTTTCTGCTTGGATGGTGGCAAGGTCTGACGGGGAAAACTACGGGGAACTGATGGTCTACCGATTTCCCAAACAGCGACTGGTGTTCGGTCCCCGCCAGATCATCAACAGGATAAACCAGAATCCGGAAATCTCCCGACAGATTTCCCTTTGGGACCAGAGAGGCTCCCAGGTTAATCTGGGCTCTCTGCTGGTAATTCCCATAGAAGAGTCCTTATTGTACGTCAGGCCTCTTTATTTGAGAGCGCAGGGGAGCAAAATCCCAGAGCTCAAAAGAGTAATAGTGGCCTATGAAAAACGCATTTCCATGGAAGAAACCCTGGATCGGGCATTAGAGATGGTTTTCAGTGATTCTCCTCCTCAGCAGGGAGAGCAAGAGCCCGTCCAGAAGGATTTGATATCCCAGGCCAAAACCCATCTGCAAAACGCCCTGGAAGCTCAAAGGCAGGGCAACTGGACTCTTTACGGGCAGGAAATTGAAAAGCTGGAGGAGATTTTGCAACAGATAGAGTGATCTTGACATTTCAATATTTTTGTGATAGAGTGCGTACAGCACCTGAAATAAAGAAAGGAGGTGGGAATAGTGAAAAAGCTCGTTCTCATCACTCTAATTCTCGCTTTGGTTTCTTCCACGGGATGCGCCTCTTTGGAGAGCGCCGGCAAAGTTGACGAGCTGGTTGGCCAACTTGAGGATCAGATAGACGAATTGGAAGTTCAGATCGACGAGCTCGAAAAGCAAATAGAAGAGCTCGAAAGTTCTCAAGAAGAGCCGGCACAATCCGAAGATCCGCAAGAGGAAATTCTGGGCCTTTCAGTAGAGGTCGAGCCCGACCTCCTTATCGCCGAGCCAGATAGCGAACTTCATTGGAAAATCACGATTATAAACACCGGCAACGTCGGCGTTTATATCGAGAAGACTTACATTCGCTATTACGCCGACGGAAAGGTGGTTAACAGCAGTTCTTACGATCCCGAACCTCTGGGATTGAAAGACAACTACCTTGAAGCTGGCGCTCAGGTTCAAAGTAACGCTGGGACGGGCAGCACCGGCAGACCCGGAAGCCATGAGGAATTCCACGTTCAATACGAAGTCATAGGAAAGACCGCCGACGGTAGATCCGTCAACGGCTTTTCCGACGAAGTAGAGTGGATTTTCAGAAGCTGAGTGAGAAAAAAACCGCCAAGGTTTGCACTTTGGCGGTTTTCTCTTTTCGATATCTTGACATTTCAATATTTTTGTGATAGAGTGCGTACAGTACCTGAAATAAAGAAAGGAGGTGGGAATAGTGAAAAAGCTCGTTCTCATCACTCTAATTCTCGCTTTGGTTTCTTTCACGGGATGCGTCTCTTCAGAGAGCGCCGGCAAACTCGAAGAACTGACAGACAGGCTCGAGAACCAGATAGAAGAGATCGAGAGCCTCAAAAACAGGCTCGAAGACCTCGAAATTCAGCCCGACGTCGAAGATCCCGACCAAGAACCCCAAGAGATAATCGGGTTCGAAATTCAAGTGAGTCCCGACCCCATAGTAGGGGAGACATACTCGCATGTCACTTGGATGTTCACGATTATCAATACCACTGATTACGACGTCTACCTCGAGGAGATTCTCCTTCAGTTCTATTGCGACGGCGACCTGAAAAAGACCACTCCCATCGATCCGATCATCCTGGATTTGCCGGACAATTGCCTGGAAGCCGGAGACCGGATAGAAGTCGGCGCGGGCGGCAACAATCAAGACCAGACGCCTTACGATGAAAACCACATCATGTACGTGGTCAACGGAAGAACCGCCGACGGAACCGTGGTTACCGGGAAATCCGAAATGATACCCTGGATCATTCTGGAAACCGAGTGAGAAAAAAACCGCCAAGGTTTGCACTTTGGCGGTTTTCTCTTTGTTTATTCTTATTTCTTTTTTTTCTTTTGGAGATCTTGCAGGGATTTTAAATAATGGGCGCTCAATTCGAAAGCGGGAGGGGAAAACTTCTGGATTTTTTCCGCTCTTTCCATTAGGTTTTTCATGGCTTTAATCGTATCCATGACGGATAAATGATAGTCAATGAAATTTCTCAAGGCTTGTATTTTTTCCCGCACTCCCAGCTCTTGTCTGACGTTTTCGTTCCAATGGGCGGCGGCCACTATGAATTCGTCGGCCAAATCCTTCAATATCGGGGTCACGGGTTTATTAAGTGCCGTTTCTAGAATCAGGTTTAGTGCTTTTTCGGTTTTTCCTCCGGTTTGTCTTTTTTTCATTTCAATGACGGCTTCTTTTAAAATCGACAGGTCCCGCCCGTTGAACGCGGTATATATCTGGGGATGTCTTAAGATATCGGCTATTTTTTTGAAATTTGGCTTGTAAACTCTTTTATTTGGCATAGTTTTTATCCATTAGCTCTTGGAAAATGTCCAAACCCGCTTTTTTTTCTTCGCTTATTTTATCGTATATCAAGCCGTAAAGATTCAGCTTTTTGTACGTTTTCATCATAGCATAGATTTTGGCGTGTTCAAGGAGGCAGACCGTCGGAATGGGAGAAAACAGGTCTCCCGTAGCTTCATACTGCGAGCCCAGGCATCCGAAAGAGCAGGTGTATTTCATGGGGCAAGTTTCGCAGAAAGGAGCGTTTTTACCCTCAAAAGAAGAAATGCCCGCCGTCAATTCCGGGTTTTTGCTTTCGATCCCGGCTATCTTTTTGTTTTTTATCCGGAATTTAGCCAGAACAAAAGGAGAATAGGAAGTCCTGTGGCAGGGGACCATGGCAAGATCCCCCAGTCTTAAAAAGAAGGTTGACTGTATGGAGCATCCCAAGCCTCTGCCTACCCGGGTGAAAGGGTTGGTCAGGATGTTGTAGCCTTTTTTGGTAAAAAGAAAGTCCATGAAATATTCCGGATTCCTGTCGCAAACTTCGGAATATGTCCATTCGATCAGGAATTCTATAAATTCCATGAAGGATTTGATCTGTTCCATGTTCCATTCTTCGTTCCTTACCTCCAGAAGGTAGATTGATTGGGGAGGTATGCCGAATTTCTTGAAATTTTCCTGGAACCATAAAAAGTTCTTTTTCCAGTTGCCTATGAGCTCTGAATATACCATCGGATGGAATCCGTAGCCATGCTTTTTATTGAAAGCGAAGCACTTTTGGTAATAGGCGTCGTTTCTTTTCTCTTTGCCGGTCGTAAAGGGGCGGTTTTGTTCGCAGTATTTTCCGTCAAAAGAGGCCGAAAGACTTATATTCATTCCCTCCTTTTTGTATCTTTTTATCAGGTTTTCCACTTTCTTTGTCGTGTTTTCCGAAAGCAGGAAAGTGTAGTTGGTGGGAACGGTAATTTGGGTGGGCTTTTTTTCCGCTTTTTTGAATTTTTGCAGTATGAGGTTTAAAGAGTCAAAGCCCATCTTTTGGGCGAAAGGCTCGCCGCTGAAAAATTCCAAAGCCGGAGCGTATTTTTTTTCGATCATCCAATCAAGCAAAATTTCCAGATTCTCCAGGATTTTTTTGGGATTCTGGTATTCGGGCGGGTACAGATCCTTTCCGTACCTGGCCAGATAGCAGTACTTGCAGTTGAGATTGCATCCGGTTCCGGCGTAAAGCTCCAGCCTCTCGTAATTTTGCAGGCCTTCTTTCCACCCTTTGAAAAAGGTGTGTTCAAGGTAGGATTCTACCAGTTCGTTATTTTCCTGTTGAAAAGTTTTCTTCATAATCTTTTAAGACCTCAAAAAAAGCTCCGCTTCCCCAGAGGCGTACTACGGACACGGGAATGAAGTGTATCACTCCCGTGTTCAGCAGCTGTTCTGCCGGACAAGAGAGGGCGGAATTCAAAAAGACGGCCAGCATGAAGCAGAGATCGTCGTCTTTCAAAAATCTTTTATCGGCTTGTCCGGCCAGGGCCAGCTCTTTTATCATGGATACGATGTATGAATTCCTCAGCCTGGTAAAGTCGTGGTAGCTTCTCAGAATGTACAGGGGCCTGGGCCAGGTTTTTTTGTTCTTTGCCGAAAAAGTGTATTTTTTGTTTATCAAGTCTATGTTTCCTTTGAAAAAAAGGCTGACATCCCAGTTTTCAATGTCTCCTTTTTTCATGATGCTGTCTATGTATTTTTGATTATTCAGGAAAAACATCCTGTGGCAGATGTGCATTTCTCCCGTCGTTTCTATGCCGAAGTTGCTGTCGCCTCCGCTGCAGGTGAACATCGAAGGCTTTATGAAAAGCTCTTCTTGGTTTTGGATCAGTCTGGCGAATCTGCGGGAGTAGATGTTTAAAGAATAGGGTTTGGTGTATTCTTTATATTTCCGGGAGTCTTTGGTGTAGGCCAAGTGCTTCCAGCGTTTTTTCTGCTTTGCCAGCATCCTCAGGTTGTAGAAGAAAAGAGCCAGGGTTTCCCCGTCTTTTTTGGTGTATTTTCCCGGGACTGCCAGAGAAGGTGCCGTGGAAGGGGCGAGGCTGACGTTTGCGTTCTTGTTTCTTTTTAAGTATTCCCGGAATATCCATTCGAAATAGTCGAAGTATTCCTTTATTCTGGATTTTTTGCTGTTTAGATGTTCCATGTTTTCCATGGTCAGGGTAGATTTAAACTTGAGTTCCAGCTTTATATTCCCGAGATCGGTTTCGTTCAGCTTTTGGAAAAGATAAAAGAGGTTTTCGGGTATTTTTTTGGCAGCTCCCCTTATTCTGTTTTTGTCTGTGACAAAATCGGGGCCGTCCAGTGAAATTTGGCAGTTTACCAGGAATGGTTTTTTGACAAAGCCGATCCCTTTGATAAAATCAAGAACCAAATTCGGATCGGTCATCAAAGAAGTGGAAAAAGCGATTCTTTCCAATTCGGGAAATTCTT
Organism: uncultured Candidatus Saccharibacteria bacterium; assembly: GCA_964393465.1. GTDB lineage: Bacteria > Patescibacteriota > Minisyncoccia > Minisyncoccales > MHMH01 > CAYMTT01. The sequence goes on from CAYMTT010000003.1 coordinate 25,649, forward strand.
CCAGAAGGGCAGGGAGCATGTTTTTAATCAAGGGAAGATTGAGCGTGGGTTCTGCACCCCAAAGGCCCAGGTGTTTTAATTCTTTTCCGTAGAATTTTTTCAGCTCGGAAACAATTTCCCCCTTTTTTAAAGATTCGTTCAGTTCTTCCTGTAAGTCTTTCATCAGCGGAGTTTTGGGGATATAGCAGTACTGGCAGTTTAAAGGACAAAAAGCCGCAGAGAACATTTCTGCGGCAACCCTTCTTTTTTGGCTTTTTTTGAGAGTTTCCATTTGGCTTTAAATTCAGTCTACATGTCGAAATCGTAATAGCTGCTGTTATCCGAACTGTAGTCTCCGACGTCGTCGTAATCGTGATAGCTGCTGTTATCCGAACTGTAGTCTCCGACGTCGTCGTAATCGTGATAGCTGCCGTCATCGGAAGAATTGTCAGAACTGTCGTCATAACTATCTACACTTTTATCTTCACTGCCCATGTCATTATCCAGATGAGATGTGCAGTCTGTGTCAAGATTTGAAAGCAAGTCTGCATCTCGATGGGTGGAGCATACCGAGGAATCGTAATATTCGTGCACTGTTCCGTCATCTCCGCCGTTGTATTCAAAACATTCTGTAAAATCATGCTTTGTGTTATCTTCGCCGCAGTCTGACCCGCAATAGTTTCCCTGGTTCGTCGATTCATAGCCTCCGTCGTATCCCGAGCACTCGGAGCTGTTGTCTGTCGAGCACCCGTCTCCATAAGTAGAGCAGTCGGATCCGCAGCCGCCGTATTCTTCCCAGCAGTTGCTGTGGGCCTGAGTCGTCATTTGATTGGTCAGGAGCCCGATTATCCCCAGAGTCATTCCCAGGCGAAGGCTGTCTTTTTTGGTTATTTTTCCTTCTTCGCTGTTCAGGAAGCTTGCAATGTCCTTTTTTATCTGGGGAAGTTTTTTCTTTTTCATATTTTTATTATATTGAATTTTGTATTTTTTCTTTTAATTCCATAGCTTTTATTTTCGTAGCTTCGGTGGCCTTGTCCTGATTGGAAAGGGCTTTTTCGCAGTATTCTTGGGCTTTTTGGAAATCTTTGTTCAGGTAATACAATTCCGCTATTTGGTAATAGGCGGCAAAGGTATGCCAGGTTTCTTCCGGGAATTCATTTATCACTCTTTGGTAATAGGACAGGGCTTCCTGATTGTATCTCAAGTGTTGGTTGCATTCTCCCATTCCCAAAAGATATTCCTTTTCCATAAAAGGGAATTCTTGCAGTAATTCCTCGTAAACTTGCATGGTTTGCCGGTATTCTCCTTGGTGGTAAAGGTCTTTTGCCAGCTTGTATTTTTTTGCCGCTTCCACCTTTTCTCTTAATTCCATAGCTTTTATTTCCGTAGCTTCGGCGGCTTTATCCGGATTTGAAAGGACTTTGTCGCAGTACTGGTCGGCTTTTTGGAAATCTTTTTTTGAATAATATATTTCGGCTATTTTCAGATAAGCTTCAAATGCGGCTTGACTTTCTTGCGGATAGTCGTTTGCCGCTCTTTCGTAATATGAAAGGGCCTCTTCTAAATTTCCGGTATCTTGTTTACATTTTCCTATTTCCACGAGACAGGCCTGTTTTCTGACGGGATAATCTTTCATTATTTCTTCGCATATCAGGATGGCTTCTTGATATTTTTCTTGATCGCGAAGATTTATGGCTTCTTGGAATCTGTCGGCCGAGTCTTCAAATTGTATTTTTTTGTCGGCCTGGTCGAATATTTCTCCGGCGTCTTTTAAAGTTTTTTTCGGGGTAAGCGAAGGGTTGTCCAGAATGATTTGGCTTTGTTCTTTGGCTTGCCGGTAATCGCCCCTTTGGAAATATATTCTTGCCAAAAGGTAGCGGGCGGCAGACCGCCAAGTTTCTCCCTTCCCCGGAAACCCCGATATTATATTCCGGTATATTTCCACGGCCAGGTCTTCATTGCCGAGGCTTTCCTGGCATCTGCCCATTAAGAAAACCGCCTGGGGCATTTTTGAGGAATTCGGATAATTGTCAGCTATTTTTTTATAGTTTTTAAGAGCTTCCGAGTACTTTCCTTCTTCGTAAAGATCCTGCGCTTCCAGGTACCATTTTTCCGTGTAAGTTTCGTCTTTAAGCTTGGAGGTCGCTTTTATCAGGGATTCTCTGGCGTTTGGATATCTTTCCAGCAGCAGGTCGCAGTATTGTCTGGATTTTTCGAATTCTTGTTCGCTGAAATATATCAGGGCTATTTGATGGGCCGCTTGGGGGGCGTTGTCGCTGTTGGGGTATTTTTCAATTATTTCCAGGAATCCGGAAATAGATTCTTTGCTTTCTCCCTGCAGGCGCTGCGCTTCCGAAGAAAGCCAGAGGGCGTCGTCCGTCCATTTGGATTCTTTGGACATTTCCATGAGTTTCCTGGCTCTCTCTGTCGCTCTCTGATAGTCGTTTTCGTTTATCGATTTTTGGGCGAAATGATAGAGCTCTTTTTCCGAAAGCGTTCCCAGCGCTCCTTTTATGAAAATGGCAGCGTCGTCCCTTTGGGTTTCCAATTGGGGCAGGAAAGAAAAAGACAGGACGGCCAGTACCGCTATCACTCCGATTATTGATTTGTAGGTTATAAGCTTGCCCATTTGCGGAAGATTCTTTCCGTTCTTTTATTTTCCAACTTTAAGAAAATATAGTCAAGCATCCCTTTTTTAATTTTGCAGCTTCCGCAGTTTGCCATTTGGGGGAAAAGCTGACCTTCGAGGGCGTAGTTCTGGACCGGGCAGACTCCGCAGTAAGGCTTGTAGGGGCAGTAGTCGCAGGGGAGATTTTCCAAAAGAGATGCTATGCAGACCGCTTTTACCGTCGGATGGGAAACTATTTCCCGATAGCCGTCTTTTTTCAGATTTCCTATCTTGAAAGTTTCGTCTCCCGTCATTCTGCCTTCGTCGCAGGTATAAACTCCGCCGTCGTAATTGTAAAGCAGCTGCCCTGTACCCGCTCCGCAGGGGGAGCGGAGCTCCAGGTATCCGGGATCTTTGTCCGTCAGGATTTTCTTGAGCATTATTTGGGCCTGCCTTTCAAAGAAAATTTCGCCTTTGAGATTTATTTTCAGGATATGGTCCATGGCCTTTTTCCAGAATCCGAGGAATTCTTCGGGAGAATATCCGATGGACGTTTTCCTCTTGCCGGAAAATCCCAGATAACTCAGCGGCCTCAAGTGGACTCCCTTGAAGCCCAGTTTTCGGTATTCTTCGACTATCTCTTTGGGATATTTTAAGGAATGGCGGGATACGGTGGCCAAAGCGTGCATTTTCCTTCCCGGTCCTATTCTTTTTATCCATTTTACCGCTTCCTTGTGGCTGTTTTTCCCGGGACAGGGCCTGTTTTTATTGTGCAGATATTCGGGACCGTCCAAGGAAGTGCAGAAAGAAATCCCGTGTTTTTTCAGAAATCCGTATTTTTCTTCGTCCATCGGGCAGAAATTGGTCACCAGGGAGAAAGACAGTTTTTTCTTTTTTTCTTTGTTTTCTCTTTCGGCGTATTCGATTATGTGCTTTACCGTTTTCCAATTGGCCAAAGGCTCTCCGCCCTGGAATTCCAAGGTTACGTTCGGGGAAGTGCAAGAGAGAGCGGTTCTGACCGCTTTTTCGGCAACGGCAAAACTCATATCAAAGCCTTTCTCTTTCATTCCTTTGGAAGAAGCTTGGCAGTAAACGCAGTTGCAGCCGCATCTCAGAGTGGGAACGAAAATGTGCAGGGAGGGGCCGGCAAACAAAAAAAGATTTCTTTGGCGGTATTTTTGGACAAGTTTTTTCCGGTTTTTCTCCAGAAAACCCTTTCTTTTCAGTTCCTTGTGGATTTTGGACCCTTTTTTGGTTTTTCCGGCCAGGTATTTTTCAAATTCAGCCGGTTCCAAAAAGGCGTAGCCTCCGATATCGTTGGTTATTAAAAATTTCCCGCCCAGTTTTTTGAAGCGGAAAAAGGAAGTTTTTTCGCTGCTGAAGCCCGGTTTTTTTAATTCAAATTTCATTTTTGGTTTCGAAAAGCGCGTAATTGCAGAATTCGTCTTTCAATTTTTCCCCGGAGATTCCTTTTTTGGGAATAATTTTTATCTCAATGAAGCTTTCGTTTTCATTTTTCTCAAAGGAAGCCAAGCCTTTGAAGGCTTTTTGGGCTTTTTTTAAGGCCTCTTTGCTGTAGATTTTTTTGCTGAAATTCAATTTACTTTCCATATTTCTCCTCCCAGGGCAGAGCCAGGCCCAGCTCGTCTTTCTGCCATTTTTTGGATTTTTTTCCTTTGGCGGAGGTAGCGCTGACCAGAGCCCGAGTTACGATGTATTCTCTTAATTTGCTGTTGCTTTTGGATATCTGGTTTCTGAGAACGCAGTTTAAAAGCTCGTTCTGGAATTCCCCGGCCAAATTCTCCAGCTCTTTGAAGCCGGTCTTTCTCTTGCTTTTGAAAGTGACTTTTATCTGGCCTTTTTCATCTTCCAGGAACAGATAGGCTCTGTCCAGAAAAATGTAGGAAGCGCAATATACGGATTCCAGGGGATAGAATTTGGGATTTAAATGGAAAACCAACCCCTTTGGACTTTTTTTATTTTTTTTCATTTGTGTTATAATTTGATAAAGGCTATTTTAAGATTTTAACAATCCTTTTAATTGTTGGCAAGCAAATTAAGTGGTATAATGTGAAAAACCGGTCTATGAATAAAAAGAGCGAATTTCTAATTATCTTTGCCGTTTTTGTTTTCTTCTCCTTATTTCCATTTTTGAACGTCAAGGCGGTAGAGAATTGCGAGGTTGGAGGATGCGACCCTTATTTTTGTTCCCAAGCGAGATGCTCCGCCTGCTATTCGGTTGAATTGAAATGGGATGAATTTACGACAGAAGACCTTAATGAAATTTACGGTCCCGCGCCCTATTCTAGCTCGGGCGGCCATTACAGAATAACCGATCTATATTATACCGTTAGAATGCAAAAAGACGGAGAATCGGAATGGACGGTGGTGGATACCAACATCACTGAGCCCCAAACCACAATTTGGGATTTCGACGGGGAAACCCTTTATAATTGGGAGGTGATCGCCAATTACACCTTCGATTATTATTATCCTTCCGGAGGTTATTACACGGGATCGCAGACGGCATCTTCCAAGAGCCAGGAAATCTATTCTTTCCAGACTCTAAAATGCAATCAGCCTCCGGTGATTTCCTCAATTACCGACAATCCCGACCCGCAAGCCATGGATTCTGCGATAGCTTTTGGCTCTGCAGCTTCAGATCCCGACGGAGACGACATTGATTTGTATGTTTGCAACAACCCCGATTGTGTTTTTGCTCCCAAGGTAATAACCAGCGAAATAGGGGATATACAAAGCATAGAAGATTTCGAGCAAGACATAACCTTTGCCGATATAGACGAGCAGATAACCACTTCCAATCCTCAATCGGTTTCCAGCGATTCAATTTACTCTTCCATTGCTCTCGGCGATTATACTGTTCCTTCCGACCAGGGAGAAGATTTAATTTTGGCAGTTTGGGTCGCCGCAGAATACGGTTCGGACTCTGAGGCTTCTTCGGTCACCTTTAACGGCTCTCCGATGTCAAAAATAGTAGCTGCCTCCACATTATTTTCTTACGGCGGCTATTACATAGGCGGTGCATTTTTCTGGAAGGAGGTGGATCCCGGAGAAAGCGGAAGCATCGCCGCCAGTTTCCCCGGTTCAAGCGTAAGCAGAGGATCTATCCATGCTGTTACCCTAAACAATGTAGACACTTCAGGTCCGATAAACGCTACCATAGAAGAATTTACAGAAGATACTGTTTATCAAGGTTTTAACTTTGATCAATTTTGCGCCAAAATAGACGATCTTTCCCAGTACGACATGATAATTACGGGAGGGGCTCAGGGAAACCAAGGCGAGATTGACGCAAGCAGCTGCAGCGGTTTTACTTCGTCTTACTCATCGGGGCATACCCGTGACAGCTACGAGATCCCCACTTCTTTTTCCAGCGCTCAAGGGCATAAAGAATCTGGCGGAAACAGTCCAAGGTATGAAGGGTGGTACACTTACGATGACATTAACAGGGCTCTTGTTTCCCTGGTCGTTTTTGCCCCCGATCCCGTAACCGAGGAAGTCGGCTGGACCACCGGGGGTGACGAAAACTGGTATCAAGCCACCGATTACGCCTATGACGGTTCAAGATCCATGGCCAGCGATCCCAATTTGGGAGGTTACGAGCAAAGCTGGATAGATATAAATAAACACTTTGAAGGTTTGGGCCAAATATCTTTCTATTGGAAGGTCAGTTCGGAAGAAAGTTATGACTTTTTGGTTTTTTGCATTAATGATGATCGTGATTGCAGTTTAAACTCCGGATATACAAAGAAAATTTCTGGAGAAGTTGACTGGCAATTGGAAACATATACTATCCTTTATTCGGGGACGCACAGTTTCAGATGGCTTTACGGAAAAGACGGGGGAGTTGCAGATGGAAGCGACAAGGGCTGGATAGACAGGATAATCTTTTCAACTCCAGCGGAAGACACTTTGGGAGCTTGGACAACATCGTCCTCTGCTGTTGCCAATGATCCTTCAGCTTCCTATACCTGCAAGGCTTTTAATGAAATACCCGTTGAGTTTGAAAATGGCTGGAACCTTTTCTCCCCCTCTGTAGAAGAAGGAATAGACATATCGGATATGGAAGCTGCCGGATGCTCGATAGGCGCCGTCTATTTCTGGGATCCGGTATCGAAAAGCTATCAAATCGAAGACGATCATCTCGAGGCGGGAGTGGGCTATTGGGTTGCAGAAGACGGAGGAGGCTGCTCCTTTACGGTATCTGGGACTCCCTGGTCTTTATCTCCGACCTATTACGAATCGGGAACATATTTGATCGGCGCCCCTTTCAGTCCGGTTAAAGTCTCAAGTCTGGATGGAGATTGTTCTTTGACGATCAGCACGCAGGACGGGTACGGCGGAGACCTTCAAGAAGTTGACGTTCTGATGCCTTGCGAAGCCTATTGGATGCAAGTTGAAAGCGATTGCACTTTTCCGGAACCCGAACCCAAAGACTATTCTCCATGCCCTCCCATAGGAGACGTGGACGGTGACGGAGATGTCGATTCTGGCAATTGTCCAGATTGTGATAATTGTGATTATGACGATGGAATAGTCGCTTGCTATACCGTAGGTTCTTATTCATTGACCGAAGAACAAAGAGAAAGAGCGGATGTAAACGGCGACGGCGAAGTCAACATTACCGATGCAATGTTGATCGGACAATACGTTAACGGAACGAGAACCGATTTTGAAGCCTGCGATTGCGCGGTCCAGGGAAACAGGAACCGCTACTGGGCCAGGGTTTGCGATACCAAAAGTGCTTGTTCCAATGTCGTGGACGGGGAAATGTTCGGGTGTCTCTGCGAAGAAGAAAACGTTCCTCCCGATCAGCCGATTACCGTGGGAGAGACTTGGAACCACTGCTCTTTCAAGGAAAAAAGCATACCCACTTTAAACTGGTCTGCCTATTCCGATTCAGACGGCGATCCCCAGGCAGGATACGAGATTTGGCTGGACGATGATTCTGGATTCACCGACCCAAAATTCAATTACGTGGCAAGTTCAGCTTCCGATTCGTACACCCTGACCCTTTCTGACGACGACGATTCCGACTGGATCTCCGACCTTGCCTGGAATACCACCTATTACTGGCAGGTGAGAGTGCGGGACGACCAGGGCAACTGGTCCGATTGGTCCGATCTGGGAAGCTTTACCACTCCTTTGCACGCTTATCCTTGGCCCGATTTCACCTGGGAACCTCAGGAGCCCACGGAAGGAGAAGTCGCAACATTCGATCCCGACAGCAGCGAAGTTTTCGGAGGAGCTTCAATCTCTTCGTATCTGTGGACAGTGACAGAAGGCAACGCTTTCTTTACAAACGGCACCGACGAAACTTCCCATTACCCCCAAGTCGTATTCACCACCCAGAACAACAAGATGAAGCTTGATATTACAGACAGCGACGGATATTCCTGTCCCTGCGACGAAAAAGTGGTTACGATTTCTTTGTCTCTGCCCGAATACCGAGAAGTCTCTCCCACCGGATGGATGAGAAAGCTTTTTGCCAGAGCGAGCGGATATTTGGGTCGCTTCTTGCCTTTTTAAAAACTTTGGCCAAAATCCATCTTTAGAACGCCCTGGAAGCTCAAAGACATGGCAGCTGGGCATTTGAAGATTACAAGAATTATTGGATCAGTTAGGTCGAGTAAAATTACTTGACAAATTATTTTTTTGTGCTAAAAAATAAATAGCAATTTAAAAACAAAATAGGAGGTAAGGAAATGAAAATTGCAGTTGTTTTCCTTATCATTATCATTCTTGCTGGCGGTTTTTTTTGTTTTCTGAATTGTCAAGATGTAAATCAGGAAAATTCTGACACGTCTTCGATTATTCAGGAAAAAGATGAGGAAATCCGTCAATTGAAAAGCCAGCTGGAAGCATCAGAAGCTGCCTTAGAAGAAGAAAAAGCAAAAACGGATGATTTAGAATGGCAGCTTGAATTAGCTAGTTTGCGTGCCAAAGAGAGGCTCGATATCCAGAGAAGCATCATAGAAGATCTTCAATTAGAGATTGCTATTTGGCAGTCAAGGAGCGAAGATCTCGAAAGCCAACTCTTAGCTTGTGATGATTCTAATCTTCGGCGTCCCAGCTTTAGCGAATTGAAAGAATTCCTGGAAAAGGACAAAACCGATGAGATAAGACTTAGTTCTGAATATTTTTCTAGCTTTGAGTCTGCTTTGGAGTTGATGCGTAATGCGGAAGAGGTTGGCATTTACTCGCAGCTCGTCGTTCTTGCATATCATGGTGGCAGGTATGATTTCATCAACGCTTTCAGTACCACGGATCAGGGTATGATCTATATTTGGTCACCCACTGATGCTATAGTGACTATTGAGCAAGGAGAGAGTTTCCGAGGGCAAAATGGCTACGAATTGATGTTTGAGGACACAATTAAGCGAGTCGTTTTCGCTAGCTGAACCTTAAACAAGCCGGTTTCCCACCGGCTTGTTTTTTTTATATGTAGTGTTAAAATTAGTAAAGCATATTTTAATTTTTTAAAATCGTAATGAAAATCTGTTTTTTCCAAATATCCACCGATCGAGGGAGGGGTTTCTAGTTCAATATAATTGGGGGAAAGGGGGATTGAAATCCATATAATAACAAACGCTTCGGACAGCGACGGGTATTCCTGTCCCTGCGACGAAAAAGTGATTACGATTTCTTTGTCTCTGCCCGAATACCGAGAAGTCTCTCCCACCGGATGGATGAGAAAGCTTTTTGCCAGAGCGAGCGGATATTTGGGTCGCTTCTTGCCTTTTTAAAAAAATTCTGGTATGATAAAGTCCAGTTATGGCAGTTCCAAAGAAAAAACACACAAAATCTAGGAGAAACAAAAGAAGGCTTCACATCCGTCTGGAAAAGCCTTCTTTGACTGTCTGTTCCAAATGCGGCAAAAAGGTGTTGCCCCATACGGTTTGCCCCAACTGCGGCTACTACAAGGGACAGGAAGCTCTGGATGTGATGAAGAAATTGACCAAGAAAGAAAGAAAAGCCAAGGAAAAGGAAATGAAGGAAAAGGAAGGGGAAGAAAAAAAGCAAGGTTCCATGAACTGGGAAAACCTTTCAAAAAAACAGTAATTTCTTATTATGGCCAGCAGGCACCTTTCCAGATCCATTGCCATGCAGACTTTGTACGAATGGGATTTTCACGGAAAAAATCCCGATTTTTTGGAAAAGATAGCAGAAAAGAATATCAAAGAATACGGCCCCGGCTTGGAAAACCCGGATTTCGTCTGGCAGCTGGTCAAAGGAGTGCAAGAGCGCCTTCCGCAATTGGATAAGATAATTTCCCAAGCGGCCCCGGAATGGCCCATAAGCCAGATTACCGTGGTGGACAGGAACGTTCTGAGGATAGGGCTTTTCGAGCTTTTGTATTCCGACAAAAAAGAGGTTCCCCCCAAGGTGGCCATAAACGAGGCGATAGAATTGGCCAAGTCCTTCGGAGGGGAGAGTTCGGGGAAATTCATAAACGGTGTCCTTGGAACGGTCTACAAGCAAATTACAGAAGAGGAGTAATGGAAAAGCGCCCTTGAGTGGGCGCCTTTTTGTTACTTTATGATTTCTGTCGTTCCGTCGGGCCAGGTTATCTCTATTTCCTGTATGTAGTCGTTTCTGTTGAAGCTGAACATTCCGTTTTGGCCGAAATAGCTTTTGTCCAATTCCACTGTCACTTCCGCGTCGGACTGTGGTTCGAAAAAGACCAGTCCGTAGTCCGGAACCTCGAAGCAGACGATGGCGTGTCCGGTGTAAACGTAGCCCGTAGGCGGGAAAAGCAAAACGACGTATCCCGCCCTTATGCCTTCGGCTCCGGCCTGGTTCACCAAGTCCCGGGCGTAGTGCCTGCAGACGTACTCTTGCGGATCGTACACTCTTTGGTCGATCAGGTTCTTTTCCAAAAAAAGTCTGACTTCCTGCAGAGTCGGATCTTCGAGCTTGGGGCGGTACCATCTGAATTTTCTGCCCTCTGCCAGGCCCTCTTGGTAGCCTTTTTCGTAGCATCCCGAAACCTCTTTCAGCTCTAAGGTAACCATTCCCGGATAAGAGACTTCGGCGTGTCCGGGATGCAGGCCCTCGTCAAAGCCGGTTTCGTATCCTTTTTGGTACGATTGCTGGCGCAAAGAAGCCATCAGCTCCTGTGCTTCTTGGTTCTTTATGTCAAAGACATTGTTTAAAGGAAAGATTTCAGAGAACCTCTGCCAGAAGTATCTCCACAAGCTCTCTTTCATGAGCTCGTTTTGCAGAGCTATTATTTCCTGCTCGGTTACCCGTTCGGGAATTACGATTTCGGGAGCTTCCTTTTGCAGAAAACCGAAAGCTTTGGCGAGTTCCCAGTTCAGGCGGTAAGCGGATCTTTCGACAAAGTAAGGATCTCTGAAGTTGGGATTGATCTTTCTGGGCCAGGCGTATTCATCGCCAGAATAAGGCCAGGAGTAGGAAATCATGATGCAGTCGCCTTCGGGAAGCGAATGGGGCTGAGCCAGAAATCCTTGGGTGTTTTTGCCAGAAAACACCAAGAATATTTCGCCCGGCTCAGGCGGTTCTTTCGATCTCAGCCTTTCCAGCACCAGTCTGGGAGAGTCGTATCTGGATTCAAAAGGAACGATTTCCTTTACCAGAAACGTTATGCCGAATTGGCGCTTCCAGGAAGCGGAGATCCTTTGTACCACGGCCTCGATGGCCCCTTCCGGGCTTCTTTCTTTTTGGCCTGAAAGAATCGGAGGGTTGATTTTCAGGGATTCTTGGAATTCCCGGTCGTAAAAGGCCTTGACGTAAAAAACGGAGCCGTCGTCAAAACAGCTGTTGGCAATTTCCCTCTGTTCGTTCCATTCGTCGATTACGACGAATCCGACCGAATACAGGACTGCGGCAACAATGACGACAATCAGCAATATATTGCTTATCAATCTTCCCATTTTTATCACCTCCTTTTCAAAGAACAGTAATTCCAGTCTAGGATATTGCCGGGGAATAGGCAAGAGTTGCTTTTTTTCTTTTTTCTATGATAATATGAGGCAATGAAGGATTTTTCCCTTTTGGAAAAGAAGCTGAAGATAAAGTTCAAAAACAAAGACCTTTTGATTCAGGCTTTCGTGCACAGGTCCTATCTCAACGAGAACCCCGATTTTTACCTTTTCCACAACGAGCGCCTGGAATTTCTGGGAGATGCGGTTCTGGAGCTGGCAGTTACCGAATATCTTTTCAAAGAATATCCCAAAAAGGACGAGGGCGACCTTACAAATTGGAGGGCGGCCTTGGTCAACGCCAAAATACTTTCTGAAATAAGCGAGGAGCTGGGATTCAACGACTTTCTGCTTTTGAGCAAGGGAGAGTCCAAGGAAACGGGAAAAGCCAGAAAATACATCTTGGCCAATACCTTTGAGTCTTTTGTGGGAAGCCTGTATCTGGACAAGGGATATGAGGCTTGCCGGAAGTTCATAATGAAAAGCGTTATCAAAGAGCTGCCCCAGATAATAGAGGAGCATCTGTTTAAGGACGCAAAATCCCTTTTCCAGGAAAAGTCACAGGAAAAGACAGGGGTCACCCCCAACTACAAGGTTTTGAAAGACTGGGGGCCGGACCATTCCAAGCATTTCATAATCGGAGTTTACATAAAAGAAGAAAAGATAGCCGAAGGGGAGGGCTCCTCCAAACAGGAAGCTGAAGAGGAGGCGGCCAAAAAGGCGCTCAAGGCCAGGGGATGGTAGCTCTTGATTAAAATTATTTATCGTGTATAATTAATCCGTATGCTGGTAATTAGATTATGGAGAACGGGCAAAAGGAATCAGCCCGCTTTCAAAATAGTGGTGACCGACAAGCAGAATCCGCCAAAAGGCGGCCGTTTTGTGGAAGAAGTCGGCTTTTACAATCCGATCACCAAGGAAAAAGTGTTAAAAAAAGACAGGGCTCAATACTGGGTTTCCAAAGGAGCCCAGCCCTCTGACACCGTCTATAACCTTTTGGTTCAGGAAGGGGCTTTGGAAGGAAAAAAGATTCCTTCCCATAAAAAGTCAAAAAAGACAGAAGAAAAGAAAGAAGAACCTTCAGGGGAGCAAAAACCCGCAGAGGAAGCGAAACCGGAAGCTGCAGTTTCTGAGCAGCCGAAAGAGGAAGTTCAAGCTCAAGAAAAAAAACAAGAACCTTCTCAAGAAGGAAAGCCCGCCGAAGCAGAAAAGGAAGAACAGCCAAAAGAAGAAAAGAAAGCTTCCGATTCAGAAGAGCCCAAAGAGGAAAATCCGACTCCCGAATCCGAAAAGGCATCCCAAGAGGAAACTTCCGGTGAGCAGCCGGAGAAAAAAGAACCTCAAGCAGAAACGGAGGGAAAAGAAGAGGAAAAATAAGAACTTTGGAATACCGGAGATTCGGGCCCGTAGTTTAGTGGTAGAATGTCGCATTTGCAATGCGAAGATCGTGGGTTCGATTCCCACCGGGTCCACATTTCAACGCTTTTTAGTAAGCGTTTTTCTTTTCTTTTGTTTTTTAATTCTGTAGAATATAATAATGGGTTCGAACAGCCCTAAGGGTTTTACTCTAATAGAGCTTCTTGTTGTCATTTCCGTTATTGGGCTTTTGGCCAGCGTAGTTTTGGTTTCCATGACCGGCGTCAGGGAAAAAGCCAGAGTAGCTGAAGTTTTGCGGTTCAGCCAGAACGTCTATCACATTTTAGGTTCGGAGGCCGTGGGAGTCTGGAGTTTCGAGGAAGGATCGGGCACTACCGCTTTGGACGGTTCCGGTTTCAACAACACCGGGACAATAACCGGAGCTGATTACAGTTCCGATACTCCTCACAATGTGGTCGGCAGGGGAGACAGGAAATATTCTTTGAGCTTTGACGGTTCGGACTATGTCGACTGCGGGAGCGACAAGAGCTTGAAGCTTTCGGGTTCTTCTTTGGGATACACGGTGGAAGCCTGGGCCAAGCTTTCTGCCAAAGGAACGGACAGAGTCGTTACCAGCAAAGGGGATTCCAAGGCGGCTCTTGTTTGGTATGATATCGGAGAGGACGACTGGCGAGCCCACGCTTCGGGAGTTTACGCCAGATGGACCGAAGAATCTCCTTTGTTGAACAAGTGGTACCACATCGTGAATATTTGGGACGGAAACGAGCTTTCAATCTGGGTCAACGGAACCAAAGGGGCCATTACAGGAACTTTGAATTCAATTACCAATGATGCTTCGGACCCTTTTATAATAGGAGCCAGGGGAGGGGGGAGCAGCATGAGGTTCGTGGGGCTTATTGACGAAGTTAAAGTCTATAAAAAAGCCATGTTGGTGGGCGAGATACGAAAGCGCTATGTCGAAGGCTTGGCAGAAAGGCAGCTGGTCCGGCATTAGTTTTCCACAGGCTTGAATTTTTGATTTGACTTTTTCTCTTGTATAATAAATTAATCGGGTAAAAGGTCGGTATATTTAATAAATAATAATAAATAAGAATATTATGGTAATGGATTGGTATTCGGTAACAATGAGCGCTCTACAGGATCTTTGGACCGGATTTTTGGGCTTTCTGCCCGCCTTAATAGGGGCCTTGGTGGTCTTTGTCATCGGCTGGTTCGTCTCTGTGGGTCTTGGAAAGCTTGTGACCGAAATCCTCAAAAGGATAAGGTTCAACAAGATTTTCGAAAAGGGCGTATGGAAGGAAGCTTTGGAAAAGGCCGAATTAAAGATCGACGCTGCCGGATTTATCGGAGTGATAGTCAAATGGGTGCTGATGATAGTATTCTTGATGGCAGCTGTTGAAATCCTGGGCCTGAGAGAGTTCGCCGGATTCCTCAACAATGTCTTGGGGTACTTGCCCAACGTAATCGTTGCCGCGTTCATTTTCGTCGTGGCGGTGATTGTGGCCGATCTTTTGGAAAAGATAGTCAGAGCGTCTGTCGAATCGATCAAAGTGGGCTACGGCCACTTGGTCGGAGCGATAGTCAGATGGTCGATTTGGATTTTCGCCATTCTGGCCATTCTCTTGCAGCTGAAAATCAGCGAGGAACTGGTTCTCACCATGTTCATCGGTTTGGTCGGCTTGGTGGCTATTGCCGGAGGAATCGCTTTCGGTTTGGGAGGAAAAGATCTCGCCGGAGAAATCCTGAGAGATTTCCACAAAAAACTGAAGGGCGAGCTCTAATTTCTGAAAAACCCAGACAGGCCTCCGCGGATCCTCCGCGGGGGTTTGTTTTTTTGTTAAAAAATGTGTAGAATACAATTGTTTCCGGGCAGCTAGCTCAACGGCAGAGCGTTGCACTCACATTGCAAAGGCTACAGGTTCGAGTCCTGTGCTGCCCACAATAATTAAGAATAGTCAAACCCATTTTGAGAAAATTGATAAATTTTCTCATCTCGCCTCGCCGTAGGCGAGGCGAGAGGCAACCAAAATTTCATTTGGGTTCATAAGGGTCGGAAAAATAAAAAAACTAAAAATATGCAAAATCAAAAAGGGTTTTTTCAAGTTGTACCTATTTTAATTGCAGTTGTAGTAATAGCAGCGGGCGGAACTTACTATATAATCCATAAATCTTCTGTTACTATTATTGTTCCTAACGGAGGAGAAAAATGGGAAACCGGAAAGTCATATGAAATTCAATGGGAAGCTAAAAATCCAGATAATGCGCCCTATTCAATTTGGCTCAAGAAATTAGGAAGGGGTGATTTCCTTATTGTTGATGATTATCCGGGTGATAAACGTTCCTATTTATGGCAGATTCCGGAGGTAAAAGAGATAATGGGTGGGGGTGAATATGTAATTCAAATTGTTACGCACACCAGATATAAAATATTTTGGTCTTCCGATAAGAGTGATTCTCCGTTTACTATTACTCTCTCTCCGTCCGAACTCGCCAAATGGAAGACTTATCGGAATGAGCAAATGGGGTTTGAAATAAAGTATCCGTCAGAAGATTGGGGCATAATATCGGAAAGCGATACAGGCATCACAATTAATAATGTGCTTGCCCAATTCGGTTCACCTTATTGGGCCCCTTTCACAGTTAAGATAAGTAAACAGACCTTAGATGATTATATTGCCGATTACAACCGCGAAAATGAAGCTTTTTGTTGGATAGACCCGGAAACAAAAGAAAGTATTGTAAAAATAGGAGACTTTATGTTGGGAGGAGTAAAAGGAACTAGACTAAAAGCATGTACCGCTATGGGGTATGATGAAGATCTTGTATTTGCCAGAAAGAATGATAAAAGTTATATAATAAAGCATATTCCAGGTAACGCTATTCACGACCAGACACTTTCCAGTTTTAAGCTCATTGAGTAGTTTCTGAATTCTGGAATATTTTTATTTACAAAAAACTTATAATTGTCTTAATAAGTTATGTTTTTTATTTTTCCGACCCTTACGAACCCAAATGAAATTTTGG
>CAYMTT010000004.1:0-40338 GCA_964393465.1 uncultured Candidatus Saccharibacteria bacterium
TGGGCTGCTCTCCGTTAATTTTTATCAATTTCCCCTGCTCTTGCAGATATTCAATCACCGGAGAAACCCTCTCGTCAAAATAGTCCAGCCTGTTTTTTATCGATTCGGGCACGTCGTCAGGTCTGGTAATTAGCTCTCCTCCGCATTTATCGCAGACTTCCAAATCCTTGAAACCCTCCACCCAGGGAATCAATCTTGCGCAGTCCTTGCAGATTCTTCTTTTGGTGAGGCGGTCGAAAGCCTCACTTCGAGAAATATCCACCAAAAGGTAGAAAGTCCGGTCTTGCCTGTCCATAAACTGCAAAAATCCTTCCAGGTCTTTTGCTTCCTGCAGCCTGCGGGGAAAGCCGTCAGCCAGCACTCCTTGGTCTTCGTTAACCTTGAAAGCTATCTCGTGCATCCACAAGGTGGTAGCTAAAGCGTCAAAGGGCAAGCCGCCTTTTTGCAGAATTTCGCCAACCTTCTTTGAAACCGCCGTGCCGGCCTTGGCCAAACTTCTAAACAGGTCTCCGGTGGAGATATAGTAAAGATTGCCGAACTCTTTCATCAAAAGCTTGGCTTGGGTGCCTTTTCCGGAACCCGATCTGCCTATCAAAACGAAATTAAAGGGTTTCTCCATAATCAAAAGGTTTCGTATTCTCTCATCTGCAGCTGGGCCTTTATCTGACGCATGGTCTCCAAAGCCACAGAAACGGTAATCAGCAGGGCGGTGCCTCCGACCATGAAAGAAAAAGTGGTAATTCCCGTTACTCCTCCGACAACGGAAGGCATGACAGCCACGGTTCCCAAAAATAGGGCGCCTATCAAAAGAACCCTGTTCAATATGTAATAGAGGAAGTTGGAGGTCGGAGGGCCGGGCCTTATGCCGGGTATGAACCCTCCCATTTTCTGCAGATTACTGGCGATGGACTTGGGATCGAAAGTGACGGCCGTGTAAAAATATGTGAAAAGGCAAACCAGCAAAAAGTACAAGCTTCCGTAAACCCAGGGGTTCTCAAAAAGATTTCCCAGCCATTGGGCAGCCTCCCCGACTAATCCTCCCGCTCCCGACAGGAAATTTGCAACCATTCCCGGAAACAGCATTACAGAAAGGGCGAAAATGATGGGAATAACTCCGGCAGGATTAACGTTCAAAGGCAGATAGGTCGACACTCCCCCGTACATTCTCTGGCCTTTAACCCTTTTGGCGTAAGAAACGGGAATATTCCTCCGGGCCTCTGTCACCATCACCACTCCGGCCACTATCAAAAGGGACATGCCGAAAAACAAAAGGTAAGCGGGCAGCTGTGAAGCTTCCCACCTGAGAACTATCTCTCTGATGCTCGAGGGAACTCTGGCCATTATTCCGGCGAAAATCAACAGAGAAACTCCGTTGCCGATTCCTTTTTCTGAAATAAGCTCTCCCAGCCACATCAAAAAAAGACAGCCGGCGGCCACGGTAACCAAAGAAGTGATCATCAAGGTCGGAGTCAAGCTTCCGATGGCTCCCTGCCGCTGCAAAAGAGTAAGCATTCCGTATCCCTGCAGCATGGCCAAGGGAACGGTCAGGTATCTTCCGTACTGGTTGAACCTTTGCCGCCCCGATTCCCCTTCTTCCTTGTACAGCCTTTCCAGCTGGGGAAAGATCATGGTCAAAAGCTGCATGATAATGACCGACGTAATGTAAGGTCCCAAGCCCAGCATCACTATGGAGAGGTTGGAAAGGGTTCCTCCGGTAAAAACATTCAAAAGCCCGAAAACCTGGAACTGGTCGAAAAACTCCCTCAGGTTTTCAATGTCTATTCCGGGCATGGGGATGTTGGCCATCAGCCGGAAAACTACAAAAACCCCGAGAACGAAAAGTATTTTCTTTCTCAGGTCGGGTATCTTGAAAACTTGGATTACTTTTGAGAGCCAGTTCATATTATTTTTCCTCCGGCCTTCTCTATTTTTTCTTTGGCTTTTTGAGAAACGGAACAATCCTCAAAGAAGAGTTTCTTGGAAACCTCCCCCTCGCCTAGAATTTTAACTTTGGGAATTCTTCCTTTAATTCTACGGATAATTCTTCTTTCCAGCAAATTCAAAGGAGTGATTTTTTCTCCGGATTCGAATTTTTTATCAATAATTCCGAGATTGACCACCGAAGGCTTATCTTTGAGCCTGTTGAAAGAATATCCTCTGAGTTTGGGGTATTTTTTTATGAATTCCCTGATAGCCGGCTGCAATTTGCGCCCGGCCCTGGACTTCTGTCCTTTCATTCCCCGGCCCGAATAGGTCCCTCTTTTTCCTCCCCGGCCGACTCTCTTTCTTTTTTTCTTTTTTCCAACTTTTAAGTCGTGCAACTGCATTATTTTTTGGCTTTAAGTTTTTCCAGGGCCGACATCGTCGCCTTGGCGTTGTTAATTTTGTTTCCGGTCTTTCCCAAAACTTTGGAGGAAATATTCTTTATTCCGGCCAAAGTGCAGATGACCCTCACTGTTCCTCCCGCCACCAAACCTCTTCCTTTTCTTTGGGGCCTCAAAAGAATTCTGGCCGCTCCGAATTTGGCCTCCACTTCGTGGGGAATGGTTTCTTCGGCTATGGGGACTTCCAGCAATTGTTTTTTGGAAAGACGGGTGGCTTTTTCCACGGCCAAGGCCACGTCGCCTCCCTTGGCTACGCCCATGCCGACTTTCCCTTTTTTGTCGCCGGTGACCACCATTGCTCTGAAGCGCATTTTTCTCCCTCCGGCCCTGGTGTGAGCGACCCTGGAAAGATCCAGAAGCTTTGATTCGAAATCGTCCTTTTTTTCTTTTTTCTTGAATCTGTCTTTAAACATATTTTTTTAAAACTCAAGTCCTCCTTCCCTGGCGCCATCGGCCAAAGCTTTCACTCTTCCGTGGTAAAAATATCCTCCCCTGTCGAAAACCGCTTTTTTGATTTTCAAGGCCTGGGCTTTTTCGGCTACGAGCTTGCCGACCGCTTTGGCTTTTTCAGATTTGGATTTTTTGCCTTCCAATTCTAGATCGCTGGCGCAAGCCAGGGTTTTTCCCTTGTCATCGTCTATAAGCTGGGCGTATATATGCTGCAAAGACCTGGAAACGCAAAGCCTGGGCTTCTGGGAAGTGCCCTGGACCTTGTTTCTAAGCCTCCTGTGCCTTTTTTTTACTCTTTCTTTTTTGGTAATCATATAAGATTATTGGGTGGCTCCGGCAGCTCTCTTTCCGAGTTTCCTCCGGATTTTTTCTCCCTGGTATTTTATCCCCTTGCCTTTGTAGGGTTCGGGCGGCCTCACCCTCCTTATTCTGGCGGAAATCCCGCCGACCAATTCTTTGTCGATGCCCGAAACCGTTATGACGTTCTTTTCCACCGAAAAAGTTATGCCTTCGGGAGCTGTAATTTTCACGGGGTGGGAATAGCCGACCTCCAAAACCAAATCTTTATCCTCGACCCTGGCCCTGTAGCCGACTCCCTCCAATTCCAGTTTCTTTTCGTATCCGGAAACCACTCCCTTGACCAAGTTAGCGGCCACAGCTCTGGTTAATCCCCAAAGGGACCTGGCTTGCTTCGATTTTTTCTTCGGTTTTACCGATATTTCTCCTTTTTCAACTAATAATTCCACATCCGGATGCAGCTCGAAAAAGAGCTCGCCTTTGGGGCCCTTGACTTTCAGCTTTCCCTGGTTAACTTCGGCTTGGACGCCTTCGGGTATTTGAATTGTCTTTTTTCCTACTCTAGACATATTATTACCAAATTTCCAATATTATCTCTCCTCCGAGGTTTTGTTTTTTGGCCTGGCTGTTGGTCATCAAGCCCTTGGAAGTGGAAATTACGGAGATTCCGTATCCGCCCTTGACCGGCTTGATTCGGCGGCAGGAAGCATAAATCCTCTGGCCTGGCCTGGAAACCCTTTTCATTCCGGAAATGGCCGGTACCTTGTCCTGGTATTTCAAGGTTATTTCCAGGGTCTTTTTGGACTTTCTGCCTTTTTTCTCTATTTTTTCTATAAATCCCTTTTTTCCCATAACCTTTGCTATTTCGTTTTTCAATTCCGAATATGGCAAAGAAACGGTGCTTTTCCCCACCGCTTGGGCGTTCTTTATTCTGTTTAACATGTCGGTAATCGGATCTTTCATATGTTTACCAGGATGATTTTTTAACCCCGGGTATCAAACCCTTGCTGGCCAATTCTCTAAAACAAATCCTGCAAAGCCCGAAATCCCTCATGTATCCCCTTTTGCGTCCGCAACGAAAACAGCGCAAAACTTTTCTGGTCTTGAATTTGGGCTTCTTTTTTGATTTTGCGATTTGGGATTTTTTGGCCATGATTACTTTTTAAACGGAAAGCCTAAAGCTTCGAATAATTTCAGACTTTTTTCCCTGTCTTTTGAATTTGTCACCACGGTTATCTCCAGGCCGAATATTCTTTTGGTTTTCTCCGGGGAAATTTCCGGGAAAGTTACCTGTTCCCTGATTCCCAGGCTCAAGTTGCCTTTTTGATCCAGAAAAGCAGGATCTATTCCCCGAAAATCCCGGGTTCTGGGCAGAACTATATGAATCAATCTGTCCAAAAAATCGTACATCTTTCCGCCCCTCAAGGTAACTTTGGCCCCGATGGGCATGCCTTTTCTTATCTTGAAGCTGGCGATGGATTTCTTGGCTCTGGTCAAAACGGCTTTTTGGCCGCAGATTGAAGAAAGATCGCCCACGACGCTGTCATGGATTTTCTTTTGCTCTTCCCCGGTCTTTGCCACAGCTTCCTTGCCGAATCCGGTATTGAGAACCACCTTCTCTATTCTGGGGACGGCCATCTGATTGTCTGTTCCGAAAAGCTCTTTTTTCCGGGGCAGAACTTCCTTTTCGTATTTTTCTTTTAATCTTAGCATATTATATCTCCTGTCCGCATTTTTTGCAGACCCTGTATTTTTTTCCTTCGATTATCTTTTTTTCGATTTTGGCTGTTTTTCCGCATTTTGGACAAACCAGCTTGACGTTGGAAATGTCCATGGGTCCGGGTTTTTCCACCACCTGGCCTTTCTCTCCCGATTTTTTGGGCCTGACGTGCTTTTTCCTGACGGCCGCTCCCTCGACCACGATTTTTTCTTCTTTTGGAAAGACGTCCAAAACCTTGCCCTGCTTGCCGCGGTCTTTGCCCGATATTATTAAAACCGTATCGCCTTTTTTGATTCTCATACTATTTCTTCGGATAAAGCGGCTATTTTGTCAAATCCTTTTTCTTTTATCTCTTTTGGTATGGGGCCGAAAACCCTTCCCCCTTTGGGCTCTTTTCCCTTTCCCTCCAGAACGACGCAGGCATTTTCATCAAAGCGTATATATGATCCGTCTTCTCTGGGATATTCTTTTTTCTGCCTGACAACCACGGCCCTAACCACGTCGTGCTTTTTGACGGGCTTCCTGGGATCGGCTTTCTTTACCACGCCGACTATCACATCTCCCAAGCGGGCATACCTGTGCCTGGTTCCCCTCAGGATCTGGATGCACTGCAAAACCCTGGCTCCGGTGTTGTCCGCTACGTTTAAAAGCGTTCTGGTTTGAATCATATTTGTTCTTCTTTTTTACTCAAAACTTCGACCACCCTCCATCTTTTATCTTTACTCAAAGGGCGGCATTCCTCAATAACCACCGTATCCCCCTGCTTGCACTGCTGCTTCTGGTCGTGGGCCTTGTATCTCTTGTGGAACTTGAATCTCTTTTTGTACTTGGGATGCTCTTTCACTCTTTCTGCTCTCACTATCAAGGTCTTTGGGGTTTTGGCGGAGACCACTTCTCCTGTTATTTTTCTTTTTGGCATGTTATTATTCTGGCTATTTCTTTTTTAATTCTCCTTATTTCCCTGACGTTCTTCACCTTTCCGGAAGCCAAATCGAACTTCAGCTGCCTCAACTTTTCTCTGTTTTCTCTCAGAAGTTTTTCCAGCTCGGCCTTTTTTTTCGATCTTATTTCTCCGATTTTCATATATCACTGCCTGATTAAAAATTTGGTTCTTATGGGGAGTTTGTCGGACGCCTTCCTGAAAGCCTCTCTGGCGACTTCTTCGGAAATTCCTTCCAGTTCGAACATAATCCTGCCCGGCTTTATGGAAAAAACGTAGTGGTCCACGCTTCCCTTGCCCCCTCCCATAGGGACTTCCGTTCCCTTTTTGGTCACCGGCTTGTCGGGAAAAATCCTTATCCAGAACTTCCCTCCTTTCTTCAGGTATCTTATCACCGCCCTTCTGGCGGCCTCTATCTGGCGGGCGGTTATCCATTTGCTTTCCATAGCTTTCAATCCGTAGCTGCCGAAAGCCATTTCGGTCCCCCGGGTTTCCGAACCCTTGCCCCTTCTTCTGCCTCTCATCCATTTTCTGTGTTTTACTTTCTTGGGATAAAGCATATTAGAATTTTTCTCCCTTGTAAATCCATATTTTTATTCCTATGGTTCCGTAGTTGCAGTAAGCTTCGGCCAGCGCGTAGTCGATATCGGCTCTCAGGGTCTGGCGGGGCAGATTTCCCTTTTTCAGCCACTCCCGGCGGGCGATTTCCGATCCACCCAGGCGCCCGGAAATTTCTATCCTGGATCCCAAAACTTCTTTATTGGCCATTATCTTTTCCAGCACCTGCTTTGCCGCCCTTCTGTGGGAAACCCTCTTTTCCAGCTGTTGGGCCACCCATTGGGCAGAAAGCGCGGCCGAAGTCCAGGGCCTTTTGATTTCTCTCACTTCTATTTTTATTTCTTTTTGGGGAATTATTTTCTCCAGGCCTTTCTTGATTTCCTCGGCCCCTTGCCCCCCTCTTCCTATCACCAAACCCGGACGCGAGCTGTTGATAATAACGCTGATCTTGTTGGCGAACCTCTCTATTTCTATATTCTCGACTCCGGCTTCCTTGAGCTTGGTTTCTATAAAGTTCCTTATTTTAAAATCCTCTTCCAGATATTCGGGAAGTTTTTTTCGGTTCATCCATCTCGAATGCCAGTCTTCCGATTTTCTCAGCCTAAAAGATTTTGGATTGACTTTGTGCGACATTATTTTTTTGATTTTGGTTTCTTTGATTCTGACAGAATTAAAGTGATATGGGAAGTCTTCTTTTGAATTTCCGACGCCTGCCCTCTGGCTCTGGGCATCCATCTTTTGAACTTGGGCCCTTCATCTACCGTAATCTTGGAAATGTATAAGTTTTCGGCTTCCTTGCTGTGGGCGCTTTTTGCATTGGCAATCGCGGAATTTAAAAGCTTCAGGAGGGGTTCCGATCCTTTTTTGATCGTGAACTGCAGAATGTTCCTTGCTTCTTCCGCCGATTTTCCCCTAACCGAATCTGCCACCAGCCTTATTTTTCTGGGCGCTATCCTCAAATATCTCAATTTGGCCGAAACTTCCATAAATTATTATTCTTGCTTTAATTTTTCCGATTCTTTTTCCGATTGTTTGGCTTCCAGTTCCCTCTGCATTCTTCCTCCGTGCCTGCCGAACTTGGTGGTCGGAGAAAATTCTCCCAGCTTATGGCCCACCATATCTTCGGTGATAAAAACGGCTACGTGCTCTTTTCCGTTATGGACTCCGAAAGTCATCCCTACCATTTCCGGAGAAATGGTGCAAGCCCGGCACCAAGTTTTGATGACGGTCTTGTCTCCGGGCTTCACATTTTTTATTTTTTTAAGAAGGTCTTGGGATATATAGGGACCTTTTTTTAAGCTTCTGGGCATATTATTTCTTTTTACGCCTGCTTATTATATATTTGTCAGTCCATTTGCGATTCCTGGTCTTTACCCCTTTGGTGGGCTTGCCCCAAGGGGTTTTGGGGTGAATCAAACCTATGGGAGCCTTGCCTTCCCCTCCTCCGTGAGGATGGTCGGGAGGAATCATGGCAGATCCTCTCACTGTCGGCCTTCTTCCCTTGTGCCTGGATTTTCCGGCTTTCCCTAATTTGGCGTAAACATGGTCGGGCCTGGAAAGCCTGCCCAGGGAAGCAAAGCACTCTTGCAGAATTTTTCTCACTTCTCCCGAAGGCATCCGCAAATGAACGTATTTCCCCTCATGGGCCAAAATCTGAGCGCCGGATCCCGCTCCTCTTACCATCTTTCCGCCCCTTGAAGGATTAATTTCAACGTTGTAAACGAAGTTTCCGGCCGGAATATTCTTCAGCTTCAAGCGGTTTCCGGTTTTCAGCTCGGCCTGTTCGGAGCACATTATCTCGTCTCCGACTTTAAGGTTCTGGGGAGCCAGCCGGTATCTTTTTTCTCCGTCTTGGTATTGTATTAAAACTATAAAAGAAGTTCTGTAGGGATCGTATTCGAAAGCCACGATTTTTCCTTTCTGCCCGAGCTTTTCCTGGCCGAAATCCACTTTTCTGTAAAGCTTTTTGGCCCCTCCCCCTTTATGCCTGACGGTGATGCGCCCGGATCCCGCTCTACCCGCTCTCCTGGGCAAGCGCAAAAGCAGGCTCTTTTCGGGCTTTTTCTTTGAAAGCAAACTGAAATCTTCTTTTGTATGATTTTTTTTCAGCATATTATCTCGGCAATATTTCTATTTTCTGGCCTTCTTTAACCTTGACCACGGCTTTTTTATATCCCTTGCGGAAACCTTCTATCCTTCCCAGCCTTCTTTTTTTGGCAGGTATGTTCACGGTCTTGACCGATTCCACATCCACTCCGTAAACTCCCTCGACGGCTTTCTTTATCTCTTGTTTTCCGGCCTCGGGGAAAACCTCGAAAACATACTGGTTTTTTCCGACCAGATCGGTGGCCTTTTCGGTAACGTGCGGCCTAACCAGAATTTTGTAGGAATCGAAAAAGGAAGATTTTTTCTGCTTGGCCGGGGCTGCCGGTTTTTTGGAAACCGGTTTTTTGGGCGCTTTTTCCGGCGCCTTTTTTCTTTCAACTTTCTTTTCGGGCTTCTTTTTCTTTTTGAATATATCCAGCAAAGCCATATGTTATTCGGCGAAAGTCTCTTTTAAAACTTTTAAAGATTCTTTGGGCATCAACAGATATTTGAAACTAAGCAGATCCAGGGCGCTGAGATCCCTGGCTTGGAAGGTCTTGACTCCGGGAATGTTCCTGGAAGAAAGAATGACATTTTTTTCCATTGCGGGCAGAACTATAAGGCAGCTTTCTTTTTTGCAGGGAAGTTTTTCCAAAAGGCTTTTCATCTGTCCGGTTTTCGGCTTTTCCATTTTCAAGTCGTCGACTATCACCAAAAGTCCTTCTTTGGCTTTACCGGAAAGCACCATGAAAAGAGCCAGCTTTTTTTTCTTTTTGTTTATCTTTTTCTTGAAAACCTTTTCCTTGGTGGGGCCGAAAGTCACGCCTCCTCCGCGCCATAAAGGCGAACGGATGGATCCGTGCCTGGCTCTGCCGGTGCCCTTTTGGCGCCAAGGCTTTTTTCCGCCTCCCCTGACTTGGGCCCTGCTCTTTGTGTGGGCCGAAACCTGCCGGCGGTTGGCTTGCTGGCTCATGGCCACCTCGTGCACAAAATCGGGCTTTATCTCAACCCCGAAAATCTCGGAAGGCAGCCTGGTCTGGGAAACAGCCTTCCCCGAATTGTCATACACTTTAACCAGCATATATTTCCAGAAGAGTTCCCTTGGAACCGGGAACCGCCCCCTTTAAAGCCAATAAATTGTTTTCTTTATCCACTTTGGCCACTTTTAAATTTTTCAAAGTCACCCTGTCTCGGCCCATTCTTCCGGGCATCTTTTTTCCTTTGATTACCCTTTCGGGGCCGGTCATGCCGATCGATCCCAACGTCCTATGTTCGTGCTTCACTCCGTGGCTGGCGTTTCTTCCCGAAAATCCCCATCTTTTGACCGCTCCCTGGAATCCCTTTCCCTTGGATATTCCTGAAACCTTGACCTTATCCCCTTCCTGGAAGGCAGAAACGTCTATTCTGTCTCCGGCCTTGTATTGTCCGCCTTTGAATTCTTTCAAGAAGCGAAAAGGCTTTCCCTTAAGGGACTTTTTTTCCTTCTTCTTTTTTTCGAATCCTATCTGGAAAGCTTCATAGCCGTCTTTCTCTTTAGTCTTTACTTGAGTCACCTGGCAGGGCCCCGCTTCAATCAAAGTCACGGGCACCATATTGCCCTTTTGGTCGAATATCCGGGACATCCCTATTTTTTTTCCTAAAATAAATTTCATACATTCAACAGAAAACCGGGCCTAGCCCGGCTTCGCTCCGAGACTAAAAGAATGGTTGACTTTTAAAGTTTAACGGTTCTCACTATATTTACAAGATTATTACATTTTTCTCTTTCTGTCAACGCCTACATCTTAATTTCGATATCCACGCCGGCGGGCAGGGTCAAGCTGGTCAAAGCATCAATAATCCTCGGATTGGGGTTCAATATGTCTATAAGTCTCTTGTGGACTCTCATTTCAAACTGCTCTCTGGCGTCTTTGTGGACAAAGGTCGACCTGTTCACCGTGTATTTGTGAATTTCGGTCGGCAACGGAATGGGGCCGGAAAGTTCGGCCCCATAACGCAAAGCTGTATCAACGATCTGGCGAGCGCTGTTATCGATCACTTTATGATCGTAAGCCCGAAGCTTTATGCGAAGCTTCGGCCTCACTTGGTCTTTAACTGGAGCTTCTTTCTTTTCAGGCATTATTTGATGATCTTGGTAACTACTCCGGCTCCCACAGTCTTTCCGCCTTCTCTGAGGGCGAACCTCTGCTGTTCTTCCAGGGCCACCGGGGCTATCAATTTAACTTTTACATTGACCGTGTCTCCGGGCATTACCATTTCGGTTCCTTCGGGAAGGGTAACATCTCCGGTCACATCGGTGGTGCGGATGTAAAACTGGGGCTTGTATCCCGAGAAAAACGGAGTGTGCCTTCCGCCCTCTTCTTTGGTGAGAACGTAGACTTCCCCTTCAAACTCGGTGTGTGGCGTAATGCTGCCCGGTTTTGCCAGCACCTGACCTCTTTCGATTTCTTCTTTTTTCAATCCTCTCAAAAGGATGCCCACGTTGTCTCCGGCTCTTCCCTCATCGAGAATTTTGTTGAACATTTCAATGCTCACTGCCGTGGTTTTGGTAGTGGGCTTGAGTCCGACCATTTCAATTTCTTCATTGGAGTGAACAATCCCCCTCTCTACTCTGCCGGTAGCTACGGTTCCTCTTCCTTCAATGGAGAAAACGTCTTCCACGGCCATTAAGAAAGGCTTGTCCACGTCGCGGGCGGGCTCTGGTATGTACTCGTCCATCTTTTGGACCAATTCAATTATGGGCTTTACCGCCTCATCGTCGGCAGAACCAGCTTCCAAAGCTTTAAGAGCCGAACCTCTCACCACCGGAATCTCATCTCCGGGGAATTTGTATTTTTTCAGAAGCTCTCTCACTTCCGATTCCACCAAGTCGACTATTTCGGGATCGTCCACCGCGTCGCATTTGTTCAAAAATACCACGATATAGGGCAGGCCCACCTGGCGAGCCAGCAAAATATGCTCTCTGGTCTGAGGCATGGGTCCGTCCGGAGCTGAAACCACCAGAACGGCTCCGTCCATCTGGGCGGCTCCCGTAATCATGTTCTTGATGTAGTCGGCGTGCCCGGGACAGTCGATATGGGCGTAGTGCCTTTTCTCTGTCTCGTACTCCATGTGGGAAACCGCGATGGTCAGGCCACGGGATTTCTCTTCGGGAGCAGAATCAATCTGGTCGACCGATTTTTCGGAAGCCTTGAAACCTTTAAGCTTCAGGGACTTTAAAATTGCAGCGGTAAGAGTGGTCTTACCGTGGTCTACGTGACCGATAGTGCCTATGTTTACGTGGGGCTTACCCCTCTCAAATTTTTCTTTTTCCGCCATAAATTGGGAATAAAAGATTAATTATAATTAATGCTATTACTATTCTACATAATTAAGAAAAACTGTCAACTACGCTTTCATTGTACCATCAAAAAGGAAGATCTTCAATTTGAAGTTCGTCTTTCTGCAAAGTTTCGGGGAGCTGCTTTTTTTCCGGCTCTTCCTTTTTTTCCAGTTTCTTTTTGTATTCCTCAAACCCCACCACAACCAAGACGGGCTTGCCGTTTTCGATAATGATGAATTTTCCTCCGTCTCTTTCGGCTATTTTTTTGATTTCTTCAAAATCCATAAGTTTATCTTCTTTTGCCGTCTATTATTTCCTGGGCGACGTTCTGGGGGACTTCCTCGTAGCGGTGGAATTCCATGGTAAAGGTGCCCCGGCCTTCGGTCATAGACCTCAAAGAGGTGGCATACCCGAACATTTCGCTCAAGGGCACTTTGGCTTTTATGACTTTCATATTCATCCTTTCTTCGGTCTCTTCGATCCTCCCCCGTCTGGAAGACAAATCGCCTATCGTGTCTCCGAGAAATTTTTCGGGGATCACTATTTCCAATTTCATTATGGGCTCCAAAATTACCGGCTTTGCCATCTTACAGGCCTGCTGAAAAGCCTGGGAGCCTGCGATTTTAAAAGCCACTTCGGAAGAATCCACCTCGTGGTAGGAGCCGTCAAAAAGGGCGACGGACAAATCCACCATGGGATATCCCGCGAGCACGCCCTTGTCCACCGCTTCCTTAATTCCTTTTTCCACGGCCGGAATGAATTCCTGGGGTATCACTCCCCCTTTGATTTCGTTCATGAATTCAAAGCCCTCCCCTCTTTCTTTGGGATTAATCCTCAGCCAAACATGTCCGTACTGCCCTCTGCCGCCGGACTGTCTTACGTATTTGCCTTCCGCTTCCGATTCCGCTCTTACGGTTTCCTTGTAAGCTACCTGGGGCCTGCCCACGTTGGCTTCCACCTTGAACTCCCTCTTCATCCTGTCGACCAGAATGTCCAGGTGCAATTCCCCCATTCCGGAAATAAGGGTTTCTCCGGTTTCCAGATCGCTCTTTATCCTGAATGTCGGGTCTTCATCTGAAAGCCTTTTCAAGGCCATGCCCATCTTCTCCTGGTCGGCCTTGGTTTTCGGCTCTATTCTTATGGAAATGACCGGCTCCGGGAAAATTATCTCTTCCAAAATGACGGGTTTCGTTTCATCGCAAAGGGTATGCCCGGTGCTGGTGTTTTTCAGACCCACGGTGGCCGCAATATCTCCCGCGAAAAGCTCTTCCACTTCTTCTCTTTCTGCTGCGTGCATTCTCAAAATCCTGCCTATCCTTTCTTTGTCTCCGGTAACGGAATTCAAAACGTAAGAGCCCTTGGTCAAAGTCCCGGAATATACCCGGAAATATGTTAGAGTCCCCACGTAGGGATCGGTGGCTATTTTAAAAGCCAAAGCCGAAAAAGGTCCCTCGTCGGAAGCCATTCTTTCTATTTTCTCTCCGGTTTTAAGGTCTTTTCCCTCGACCGGAGGAAGATTGACCGGATTGGGCAAATAGTTTATGACCCCGTCCAAAAGAGGTTGGACTCCTTTGTTTTTCAAGGCCGAACCGCAGAAAACCGGTATTAAGCGGTAGTCCAAAACCGCCTTTCTTAAAGCTTCCATAAGGTCGGATTCTGATATTTCCTTTCCGGCCAAATAGTCTTCGGTGAGTTTTTCGTCTTCTCCGGCTATTTTTTCCACCATTTTTTCCCGCCACTCCCTGGCGGTTTCTTTCAAACTGTCCGGGATTTCTTCTTCTTTGGGAATCTGTCCGAAGTCGCCTTCGAACTTCAAAGCTTTCATTTTAATCAAATCGATAACCCCTTCCAAGCTGGATTCGGAACCTATGGGTATTTGGACCGGCACCGCATTGGGAGAAAGCTTCTGCCAAATGGAATCCAGGCTTTTTTCGAATGAAGCTCCCATTCTGTCCAGTTTGTTTATGAAGCAGATTCTTGGGACTTTAAACTTGTCCGCCTGCCGCCAGACGGTTTCGGACTGGGGCTCCACTCCGGCCACTCCGTCGAAAACCACAACGGCTCCATCCAACACTCTCAAAGACCGCTGGACTTCGGCCGTAAAATCTATGTGCCCGGGAGTATCTATTATGTTTATCCTGTATTCCTCGTCATTGACCTTCCAAAAGCAGGTGGTGGCAGCGGAAGTGATGGTAATCCCCCTTTCTCTTTCCTGCTCCATCCAGTCCATGATGGCCTTTCCGTCGTGGACCTCCCCTATTTTGTGGGAAATTCCGGTGTAAAATAAAACTCGCTCGGTGACCGTGGTCTTTCCTGCGTCTATATGAGCTATAATTCCTATGTCCCTTACTTTTTCAATAGGATACTTTCTAGGCATAATTTACCAGGCAAAATGGGCGAAAGCCCTGTTGGCTTCGGCCATTCTGTGAGTGTCTTCTTTTTTCTTTACGGCGGCCCCTTCGTTTTTCATGGCGGCCATGAGCTCTTCGGCCAATTTTTCTTTCATCGGCTTTCCCTTTTTGGAATAGGCCGCGTTTATAATCCAGCGCATGGCAAGAGCCATCTTTCTTCCGCCTTTGACCTCGACGGGCACCTGATAAGTGGCCCCTCCAACTCTCTTTGGCTTTATTTCCAGCAAAGGAGAAGCGTTTTTCAGAGCCGTTTCGAAAACCTCGACCGGATCTTTTTTGGTCTTTTCCTTCATTATGTCAAAAGCTCCGTAAACGATTTTCCTGGCCGTGCTCTTTTTGCCCTTTTCCATTATATTATTCATAAACTTGCTCACGAGCACGCTTCCGTAAACCGGATCTGGAGCTATATTTCTGTTTACTCTTTTTTTGCGCTTGGCCATGATTATTTTTCTTTTTTGGTTCCGTACTTTGATCTTTCCTGTTTTCTTCCTTCCACCCCGGCGGTATCCAAAACTCCCCTGACCACATGGTATCTCACTCCGGGCAGGTCTTTAACTCTCCCCCCTTTTATCATGACAACCGAATGCTCCTGCAAGTTATGTCCTTCTCCGGGGATGTAAGCTGTCACTTCCATGCCGTTGGTCAGCCTGACCCTGGCGACTTTTCTCAGGGCTGAGTTGGGCTTCTTGGGAGTGGCCGTAAACACTTTCAGGCAAACTCCCCTTTTGAAAGGAGATGGATATTTCCCGGGCCTGTTCTTGAGGAAATTAAAACCCGAGGCCAAAGCCGGAGCTTTGCCTTTCTTTTTTGGATTTTTCCTTCCTTTTTTTATTAATTGCTGAGTTGTCGGCATAACGTTTATAAATTAGCAGATAAAGAAATCTTCGTCAATAGAGTCAGATGAAAAATAACTGTCCGCTTATCAATTGGTAGAAAACGGAGGCCGTCCAAAAGACAAAACCCAGCCCTCCGAAAAAGATGAAGAAT
Source organism: uncultured Candidatus Saccharibacteria bacterium (assembly GCA_964393465.1). Taxonomy (GTDB): domain Bacteria; phylum Patescibacteriota; class Minisyncoccia; order Minisyncoccales; family MHMH01; genus CAYMTT01. The sequence continues at coordinate 15,155 of CAYMTT010000004.1, forward strand.
ATCAAAATGAAGAATCCGTACTGGGCCAAGACCATCCTAATTCTATTGAACCTTTCGGGCAAAAAACTGAAAAGTATGTGGGAGCCGTCCAGGGGAGGTATTGGCAGCAGATTGAACATGCCCCAGGCGAAATTGTAAATAACGATGATGCTGAAGAGCAAAAAAACCTGATCGGGCAGACTGACAAATCTCAAGACCAGGCCGAAAATAATCCCGACCAGAAAATTGGTGGCCGGCCCGGCTATTGAAACTTTCAGCTCTCCCCATCTTTTATCGCTGAAATTCAAAGGGTTGACCGGCACCGGCTTTGCCCAGCCGATAATCGGGCCCTGTCCGGCAGTAAGCACCAAAAGCAACAAGGGAAGTATCACGGTTCCGAAAATGTCTATGTGCTTCAAAGGATTCAAGGTGAGGCGTCCTGCATATTTTGCCGTGGGATCCCCCAAATGCAAAGCCACGCTTCCGTGAGCTATCTCGTGAAGCATTATGGAAAAAAACAAAACTATCAGGGAGAATATTGCCAGCATAATTTTTTTATGGTAGCATAGGATTATAAAATATTCAAACCAGAAAAACAACATGTCCAGACAATGCGCCATATGCGGCAAAAAAGGAAAAATGGCCTGGCGGAGGGTGAAACTCAGAGGAAAGTTCAACCCGACCATTAAAAAAAGGAAATACCCCAACTTGCAGTGGGCCACTTTGCCTTCGGGAAAAAGGATCAAGGCCTGCGCCAAGTGCCTTAAAAAAGTCGGAAAAAAGTAATTTTCGGGGCATGGTGTAACTGGATAACATTTGCGCATGGGGTGCGTAAGATTCTGGGTTCAAATCCCAGTGCCCCGACAGAATATGAAAAACGGCAAAATAAAATTCGCCTGCACCTGTAGTCTCCTTTAAGGAAAAGAGGCGAATTTAAGATAAACATTATCAATCTAACCTGCCTCTTTTCCGGAAAAGAGGCTTTTTTATGAAAAACATTTCAAAAATAGTGGGCAACACTCCTTTAATGCAAATAGAAGGGATCCTGGCGAAAATGGAAATGCTCAATCCCACGGGCAGCATCAAGGACAGGATGGTTTTCTATATGGCAGAGAAAGCCGAAAAAAGAGGAGATCTCAAGCCCGGAGCAAAAATAATCGAGGTCACCAGCGGCAACACGGGAATATCGCTGGCCGCGCTTTCTGCCCAGCGAGGATACAAATTCACGGCCGTCATGCCGGAATCCATGAGCGAGGAAAGAGTGAAAATTATGGAAGCTTTCGGAGCCCGGATCGTGCTCACCCCGAAAGAAAAAGACATGGCCGGAGCCGTCGAGAAATACAAGGAACTGGCCTCAGAATCAAAGGCCTGGCTGCCCAAGCAGTTTGAAAACCCGGACAACGTGGAAGCCTACAAAGAAGGGCTGGGAAAAGAGATAATCGAGCAGACGGGAGGAAATATCCAGGCCTTGGTGGCCGGAGTGGGAACCGGAGGCACGCTCATAGGCGTCGCCCTGGCTTTGAAGAAAATAAATCCGAAGATAAAGATAGTGGCCTTGGAACCTAAAGAATCTGCGGTCTTGTCCGGACAAAGGCCGGGGCTCCACAAAATACAGGGAATAGGAGAAGGCTTCATTCCCGAAATAGTGAAAAAGCACATCGGGCTAATTGACGAAATAATGACGGTTGAAAGCTGCCAAGCTCTGGAAGAAACCAAAAATCTGGCCAAAACCCACGGGATCCTGGCCGGCACCAGCTCGGGAGCCAATCTTTCGGCTTCCAAAAGAATAAAGGAAAAGTACGGATTTAAAAAAGTGCTCACCTTTCTTCCCGACGGAGGCGAACGCTATTTGAGCGAAAATTAAACCCCCGCTGTTTTCTAGAGAATCTTTCTGGAAAATTTATCAGGTGGGTGCCCGCACTGCTCCGCCACGGCGGAACAAAATATAAGGCTCCCTCTTGAAACGTTTGTCCCAGAATCTGCTAGAAAATTCCAGCGGGGGGTACTTTAATTATACCAAATATAAAGCCGTTTTAAAACATTGCGTCCTCGTCGGCCCTCTTGTATTCCAAGAGGTCTTTTTCTGAAAACCAGAAGCTTATTTCGTGTTCGGCTTCCTGGGGAGTTTCGGAAGCGTGAACCAGATTGCGGACCGCTCTCTGGGATCTGTTGGCTTCGGCCGCGTCATCCACGGAAAAGTCCCCCCTTATCGTTCCCACTTCGGCTTGAGAAGGCATGGTGGAGCCCGAAACCTTTCTGACCACGTCCACCGCTTTTATGCCCTGGACCACCATTTTGACCACCGGAGCGGAAGTGAAAAAGTCCAAAAGCCAGCCCCTGACCATTTTTCCTATCTCTTGGGCATCGTCGGTCCCCAGTTCCTTTTTGGGGTCCATGCCGTGCTCCTTGTAGGTCTTTAAAGACTTTTCTCCCAGCCTTTTTATCCAGGCGGGGTCCTTGGGATAGTGTCCGTCCACCTGCTCGCGGGAAGCCTGAACCATACAGAGGGAGATAATTTTCAATCCCCTCTTTTCAATCCGGGAGATAATTTCTCCCACCAGGCCGCGGGTTACCCCGTCGGGCTTTATTATCAAGACGGTTTTTTCTTCTTTTGGGTTTATGTTTGCCATATACGTAATATATACCCTATTTCGGAAAAATTGGCAATTTCTTTAAATTCCGCCGACAGAATATTTTTCCCCGTCGCTCACTATTTTGATTCCCCCGTGCAGATCGGTCCTAAAAACTTCCACTCCTTCCAGGGCCCGCAGGGTTTCCCGATGGGGATGGCCGTAGAAATTGTCCCTGCCGCACTGAATGACAGCTATCTCCGGGGAAACAGCTTCTACAAACTCGGGGGCCGTGGAAGTCCTGCTGCCGTGATGGGCCACTTTCAGAACGTCAACATCCGTTCCCGAAAGCTTCCTTTCTACCGATTTGTAAATGTCTCCGGTGAACAAAAAACTGCTGTTTTTAAAATCCAGCCTTAAAACGAGCGAAGAATTGTTCAAATCGCCCGACTGGGCTCCCGAAGGATGCAGAACCTCGAAAACCGCTTTTCCGGAAATTATCTTCCCGCCCGCCTCGGAAGAGTAAACTGCGGCTTTCTCCTCTTTGAGCGCTTTCAGCCATTCTGAATATTCTGAAGTCTTTCCGGGAACGCCGGCCCACAGAACCTTTTCCACCCGATATCTCTTTAAAACTTCTATCAGGCCGGAAAGGTGGTCGTATTCGGGATGAGTCAAAACCACCAGGTCTATGGTCCTGTCCCAAAAAGGCATTTCTCTGCCCAGCTCTTCTATAATTTTTTGATCGGGCCCTCCGTCTATAAGAATTTGATGGTTCCGGGGAGTTTCTATGAATATTGAATCTCCCTGCCCTACCTCGAAAAAAGATACCTCAAGGTATTGGGGCTGGGATAATTCTACAACCGCAATCCAAGCCAAAATATTCAAAGCAGATAAAATCCCAAAAATGGTCAGAATGGACTTCATTTTTTCATATTATCACATTTCTTCAGAAACTCTCGCAATCCATTGACAAATAAACTTAATATTGTATAATATTAAAAGCTGACAGCCCCTTCACAAACACCGCCCATCTTCAAATAAGAGAGGGCAAAGTTAAAGGAGGAAGTATGGAAACAATTGATGAGCTTGCAACAAGAAGGAGAATCGAGGATGCTCTCAGGAAAAGAGCTACTTCTCGCGATCTCATAGAGATCGCGGAAATCCTCGGCGTTAACTTGGTACTCCCCGAATTTCCGAATCAAGTGACCTGTCTGGGACAGATCCGAGAAGGCTTGGAATACCTTGATGTATTCGTAGCCGAGAGCGCGTCATTCCCTTTTACGGTAGTCAAGGAACCGTACTTTGACCGCAACAAGGGATGGCTCATCCTAGTTAGAGGGCAAGGCAGCAGTCTTCCGGCAGAGTATTCCCTGCAAAACAGGAATATTTTCCCCGAAGAAAAGCCCAATCCTTATAACTATTTGCGCTTTTCCGAAAACAGCAAGCATCTCGGGAAAAAACCCTTCTTCGACTGCAAACGCAAGTAGTAACCAAGAGAAAGGGACACATCAGCAAAGCCTCCTTCGGGAAAACCGGGGAGGCTTAATTTTTGTTTAAAAAACTGCCTCGCTTTTTGAGAAAACGGATTCCCTAAATATTTGTTTTACTTTTCACATATTCTATCAAAAACTTAACTGAAAACGCGCAACCAAAACCCCCGGCTCAAAACCGGGGGATTTGTTTCCAGAAAACAGCGCTGTTTTCCGATTTTTAGGCTTTGCCCAAAATTCTAAACATCTTGGTTCCGCATTTCGGGCATTTGCCGGTCATCGCTTTCCTCTTCATTCCGCCCTTTCCCTTCATGGTCACTTCTTTGGCGTCTTCCATTTCCTGCTTTTTTTTGCATTTAACGCAGTATCCTTGTGGCATATTGATGTATATATGGGTTCTTTAGTCTTTAGCCGACCTTTAGTTTTCCACAACTTTACTTTACTTTAATCCTAACGAGAAAGATAGTCAACCTTTTAAAAAGGCTCCCTTTGGAAGGGAGCCCTTATGGGATAGATTATCTCGGAATCTTTTTGTAGCGGCATCCCGCGATTTTGAGTCCGCCTCCGCAGTTCCTGCAGAAGTTCCACTCTTGGGGATCGAAATGATCGAACTTGGCCAAAGAATCAGATTTGACCACGGGTTCGAATTCCTTGCCGCAATCTTTGCACCTGTAAGTGCGGACCTTCACCGTAAGCTTTTTTCCTTTCGCCAAACATCCTCCTGTTCAAAAAAATTTAGCCGGCAAAACAAAAAGATCCGAGAAGCGCAACGGAGGCGCTCTTGCCATCTACACCTCCTTATAATAAAAGGGCTACCGTGAAAATATATCACGAAAGCCCCTTTTTGTCAACGGAGAAAATCAGCCTGCCAGCCAGCCCCCGTCTATCACCACGGTGGAGCCTGTCATGTAGGAGGACTTGTCGGAAGCCAGAAAGAGAACCAAATTGGAAACTTCTTCGGGTTTTCCGGGCCTTCCCATGGGGATCTGCTCGAGAGTTTCTTTCTCCTGTTCGGGATCGCTCTTTAAAGGATTTATCATCGGGGTTTCTATCATTCCCGGGGCCACGGCATTGACCCTGATATTGTAAGGGGCCAGCTCGCAAGCCAGGGTTTCGGTAAAAGCGATAATCCCCCCCTTGGAAGCGGTATAATGGGCCAGGGTCGGAAAGCCGGAGCCCACCTGCCCCGACGCTATTGAAGCTATATTGACAATAACCCCGGACTTTTGCTTTGCCATCTGCTCGGCGCAGGCCTGGGCAAATAGAAAATATCCTCTTAAGTTTATCTCCATGGTCCTGTCCCAATCTTCCTGGGTCAATTCCAAAAAAGGCTTGAACTGGCATATTCCGGCATTGTTAATCAGAATGTCTATTCTGCCCCATTTTTCTAAAACTTCCCCGACCGCGGAATCGACTTCCTCTTTTTTGGAAACGTCGCATTTCAAGGCTAAAGCCTGTCCGCCTTCTTTTTCTATGCTTTCTGCCACTTCCTGGTAATCTTTAATGTCGCAGAGAGCCACCTTGGCCCCTTCCCGGGCCAGCATCAAAGCGTGGGATTTTCCCATTCCGCTTCCGGCTCCGGTAACTATGGCTATTTTTCCTTCAAAATCCATATTATATGATATCTTTTAATTTTTTATCTTTTGGAATAATGGTGACCTTTATGCCTGTCTCTTGAGCCCGCTCTTTGGCTCCCGGGCCCATTTTTTTCGTAATTATCTCGTCCGCTTCCACAGATCTTACGAACCTCATGCCTCTTCCTTTCTCGGAAGTGTAATCGGGATTTTTCACCGTTCGGCGCTGAAGAATATTGCCTCCTTTGTCTTTGTCTAGGACCAGATATTCGGGCGCTCCGAAATCATCGGGAATCTCTCCTTTTTCCAGGGGAATTATCACCCTGTATCCCTTTTTGGGCAATTGGGGCAGCAAAGCTCCCATTCTGCCTCCGCCTCTGAACCTTCTGCCGAATCCTCCCCATCTGGACCTGACGAAACTGCTTTTCAATTCGTGCGACTCGACCTGGACGATGACGAACTTCAATCTTTCTATGGAGCCTGCCAGATTTTCCTGCAAAGATTTGGAAACCGATTCGGCCTCCTGCACTTTCAGGGAAGAATCCAGTTTTATGGTCAACTCGGCCATGGTTCCCCCTCCTATTTTCCTGGTCCTCAAAGAAGAAACCTCTATGCCTTCCTTCTTGCAGATGCCCTTTATTCTTTCTTCTGTCTGGGGATCTTTCACTCCCAGAAGGTTGTCGGTGGCCTCTTTGCCCACCCCAAAGCTTTCCTTGAGTATGTAAACTCCTATCAGTATGGTTATTATGCCGTCTGCCTGCCAGAAATAGTTGACTGCCACCAAAGCCGCCAAAACCCCGACAGAGGAAAGGGCGTCGGCCCTAGAATGCTCGCCGTCTGCCACCAAGGCCAGGCTTTCTTCTTTTTTGCCCACCTTGAACTTCAGCCGGGCCATGGCTTCGGTAACGATTATGGAAATCACGATGACTATTATCCCGATCGGGGAAAATTCAGGGGTTTCCCTGCTGATCAAACGGGTGATTCCTTCGTACAATATCCAGCCGCCCGAAAGGGCCAAAAACAGGGATATTGCCAAGCCGGCCATGGTTTCTGCCAAATAGTAGCCGTAAGGATGTTTTTCGTCGACGGGCTTTTTGGCCGTTTTTATTCCCAAAAAAGCGGCAAAAGAAGAAACAATGTCCAGGCCGGAATGGACGCCGTCGGCCATCAAAGCGGCTGAATTCAAAAACCAGCCGGCCAGGAATTTGCTCCCTCCCAGAAAAACGTTGACTATAATGCTCAAAATCGATACTTTTTCTTTGTTCATATTAAGAAAACATTAGAATGTCGGGCCGGAAAATGAGCAGGAAGCCCAAGGCCAGAATCAGCAGGCCTCCCAGCAAAGTGGCCCAGTAGTTGTATTTGTCGGTAAAGCCCACCTTGCTCAGGGTGATCACCGCCAGAGAAAAGATGATCAAATCGTCCAGCATGAAAACCAAAACGTAAAGCAGAATGTAAGAATAATAGCTCAAAGCTCCCAATTCGCTCAAAGCCAATACCCTGGTAAAAATGGCCGGCAGCCCGGCCGAGCAGAAAAACTCCACCAGATTAACCCCGAAAGCCAAAGCGACAATGCCTCCCATTATGGCCAGGTTCAAAGGAGCGGAAACCAGCTTTTCGGCCTTGTTCTGCAGGCTTTCTCCCAGTTTCGGACTTATTCCCACCACCTTGCAGACTCCAGGATGATAGGTTAAGAAATTCTTTATCTGCCAAAATCCCATTATAACGGCGAATGTTCCGATTATGATTCTGGTGAAATTAACGTAAGAAATGGCCAAAAACAGATTAAGCCAGGCAGACAGTATCAAAAAATAAATGATGCCGGAAACCGCAATAAACGTCCCCCCGATAAGCCACATTCTTTTTCTGGACCTGGTGTTGACCAGCAGGGCTATCAAGAAAATCAAAATCCACATGGCGCAGGGGTTTAATCCGTCGACGGCTCCCAGCAATACCGCCAAAACGGGAAGAGAAAGCCGGGATATGTCCACTTTGCCAAAAAAAGGCACGTCTATTTCGTTTGTGGAGCTTTCGACAACGTAGTCTTGCAAATAATTTTTAATCCGCTCGCCTATCTGATCGTTAAAGCCCAAAAAATAACTGTCGGAAATAAAAGTTACGGGAACTAAGCCCCATTCTCTTTTTGGCACCTCGTATTCGTTGTAAAAATCTTCCAATAAGCGCTGATTTTCAAAAGATCCGGTTACCTCGTAATTATTGATTTCCACTTGGGGTAAATCTTTTTCCAAGCGGGACAAGAACTCCTCTTCTTCGGCGCAATGGGGGCAGTTCTTGCTGTAGAAGAAATTGATTTCTTCTTTGGCTAAAACGAAATTTTCGGCCCCCAAAGCGCCAAGCAAAAAAATCAAAAAAATTGCAGAGAAGACGATTTTTCTCATTCTCCCAGTTCTTCGACTTCTTTTTTCCCTTTTTCCAGCTCTTCTACCTGCTCTTTGTCGTATTTCAAGAGCAGAGTCTGGAATTCTCCGATGTGGGTTTTCTCCTCTTTGGCAATGTCCATAAGAACGGCTTTGATATCCTCTTTGTCGGTCATGGCGGCCATCTGCTCGTAAAAGCTGGTGGCGTCCAGTTCGGCGATCATGCCCGCTCTCAGGATTTCCCTGTCTATGTTTTCCTTGCTTGTTTTTTCAAGGTTTAAAGGAAGGTTTGAAAGCATGTTTTTAAGAATTAGGTTGTTTATCTTTTCGACCTTGCAACTACCATTTTAAAGGTATTTCAAACTATTTCAAGTATTCCCAAAAAGGCTCCCAGAAAACAAAGCAGGGCGAAAACCAGAGCGAACCGGAAGAAGTTTATCCTCCCGGAAATCTTTATCAAAAAATGCAGGGAGATAAAGCCGGCCAGAAAGCTGAAAATCAAGGCCGGCCAATTGGCCAAAACCAAAACGCTCTCTTGGAAAATAAGGAACAGGCTGGAAGCTGCCGCCGCCGGAACCGACATCATATAGGATATTTTCAGTATTTCTTCGGGGTCGGACTTTGCCAAAGAAAGTCCGAAAACCGTGGCCCCGGACCTGGAAAATCCGGGAATCACCGCCAGCCCCTGCAGAAAACCCGTTATCAAAGCCAGCTTATTCGAACTTAAATCGGCTTTTCTGTCCCTTTTCTGGAAATAGGCGGTGAATAAAAGGCCTGCGCCGGTCAAAAACAGAAGCAGAAAACCGGTCTGTCCGGCTTGTCTGGCAATTCTGTAGAAAGGATAGGCCACGAGCAGGGAAACCGAAGTGGCGATTATCAAGAACTTGAGCAAAGGGACGTTTTTCAAAGAAGCGAGATTGATCCAATCCTTCCTGAAATACAAAAGAACTGCAAAAAGGGTGCCTGCATGCAAAAAAAGGGCGACATCCACCGGATTGAAACCTTCGAGAAGGTATCCGCCGGCCAGGGCCACCGCCCCTTCGCTGGAAATCGGAATCCATTCCAATAACCCTTGAATTACGCCCAGAATGATATGGCTTTCCATTGTTCCATTATACCCCGATTGCGGAAAATAAAAAAAGCGGTCCCCAGGGAACCGCCTTTGCTTTTTATCCCGGAATTCTCCGGAAAGTACAGCCCATCTCGTCGGGCTCTTGCATTTCCTCTTTGCTGCTCTTTAAAACCATTATGGTGAGCCCGCTCTTCAAGCATTTGCAGACTCTCTGCTTTTCGTCTTCTTCCAAAATTTCAAATTCTGCGCAACATTCGGTTTCCGCGTCGCCTGTCCATATTTTCCCGAACTTGCATTTGCAATAATGGCAATGGTGTTCCTTAAAAACCAGCATTCCGTTTTTAGGCTTTACAGAGGCCTCCAGATAAACGGTTTCCTTCAGGGATTGGAAAAGGTCGCAGCCGCAAAAACTGCACTCCGGGAAAAACCTCTCAACGTGGCCGTCAAACCGGTATTCGCCCGGCAGGTCCTTGTACATCTCATTGCAGCCGAGGCACCGCAGAGAGTATCCTTGGCCGATCAATTCCATTATCTTATCCCGCTTTTTTTCGTTAACGACAAACTCCAAAGTCTCTTGCACTGCTTACCTCCTTTTTTCAAAGAACCTAAAGAATTTATATCTCTGAAAGAAACAAAAGTCAATCTTTCTTTCTCCCCCTGTACCAAGACAAAGGGGAAAGGTGAAGCATTTTTTTGAACATTCTGGCTCCCCTTCTCTGTTTGGCCTCCCTAACTCCTTTGTACTTTTTCAATTCCCTCTGGAGCTCGTCTTTGACCTCGTCTATTGCCAGCCTCAAATCCTCTTTTGAGGACTCCGATCTTATAACCCTGCCTTTGAACGGAAGCTGGATATTGGCTTCCGCATAAAAAGTTTCAGGTCCCTTTCTGTGGTGCCTCGAAGGCTTGCCTATCTCCACCCAAACCCGGCCTCCTTCGACGAACTTGTCCAAAGGGCCTATCTTTTCTTCGATGTACTTTTGCAGAGCTTCGTTTAGCTGGACATTTGTAGTTTTAATGTCTATTTTCATCATGTCTTTTTCATTATACCAGATGAAAAGAAATAAAAAAACCCGGGCCGAAAAGCCCGGGCTCATCCATTCTATATCATCTTTCTAAAACAACGGAAGGCGTCCGAATAAATTCCGAAACCAACCGAATACTCCTCTGGAATTCTCCTCCCTTTCGGCAAGCTGCTGGAGCCTGGTCTGTTCCTGATCTATTTTCTGAACCTGTTCCTGCATTAAATCCTTGACCTCCTGGCTGCAGTCGTCGCAGTCCTCCCTCAATTGCTTGACCTCCTGTATTCTCTGCCTGTTTTGCTCCACCTGCTGCTTGATTTCCCGAGCGGCATCTTCGGCCCCGCCCATAAAAAATCTGACGAAACCGTTCCTCTTTTGTATCTTTTCTTCGGCTTCTATTGTCGCCTGAACGGAATTGTCGAACTCCCGGGCGATTTCGGAAACCTGAAGGCCGATGCCTTCTTCCAAATCCTCGACGGCAAGCAAAGCGTGCACGGCTTCCCTGACCCTGTTCTGATTCTGATAGACCTTTTGGACGTCTTCTCCCAAGCCCTGCATTTCCTGGACCATTTCCTGCTGTTTTTGCTGAACCATCTCCCTCACTTCGCTGACGGTCCGGGCTCTTTGCTGGATTAATTGCCCGAAGCCCTGGCCCTCTTCCTCCTGGTTTTGAACCTGCTGCTCTTCTCCCTGATTCTGGGTTTGAGCCTGCATCTGCTGGCCCTGTTCTTTTCCCTGTTGGGAAGCCGATTCTTGATTGCCCTGCTGGGCATCCGCAAAAGCAGCGAAACAGAATAAAGCCAAAGTTAAAAATGGAATTATTATTTTCATATGTAAATTTTGTTATTTCGTCTTTTTACTCGACCTTTCACTCCCCATTATATCAAGGGGCGGGAAATCCCGCAAAACATTTGACCGCAAAGATATTTTTTAATATAATCAGAAAGAGCCAAAGGGAGGTGGGCAATAATGACCCAATTGTATAGGCTGAAAAACGGCGGCCTGGGGCACTATGAAGACATTTACAAAGAATATCTGGCCGAACAGCTCGGATTCCTTACAAAAACGGAGCTTATCGAAGAAGCGGAAAAACTCAGAAAGATAAAAGACGCCTGGGTATCCGTGGACGGCCTGCTTGAAAAAGCCCTTGAAATCCTGAAAAACCAAGCGCGGAGTCCTCAGCAATTGAGCGAAGCCCTAAATCTTCTTGCCGACGCCACTTATTCCAAATTCTGCGAAAAGCCGGAAAAAGTGGAAGCTTTCAGAGAAAACCTCTTGAGAAAAGCGCAAACGAGAGGATATAAAGAATAACGATCTTTAAGATAAAACCCGCTTGCAGCAAGCGGGTTTTTTATTTGCCTCAGGATTTCTTTTTCCGGGCTATAAGATAGCGCCTCATGCCGTTGACCAACTTGTAATCGACAAGCGCCCAGCCTTCTTTCAGATAAAAGTTCAAAGCGTGTTCGGAAAGAACTCCTACGACTTCTTTGACTTCCTCTTTGTTTTCCATTTTTCCTCCCCAGAAAATTTTTCAGGAACCTGTTTGATTGTATACTCTGAAAAATAAAAAGTCAAAACCGGCCTCTTTCAAAGGACATTCTCTGTCCTTCCTTCAAACCCATTTCTCCGGCTGCCCCGGCGTTAACCTCCAGAACGTACAAGGCATCGACTCGGGGATTTATCTTTGAGCATGGTTCTTCAAAACAGGGCCGGGCATTTTCTTTTATGAAAACTATTTCTTTTTCTTTGCTTATCCAGATTATGTCCAATGGAATCAAGGTGTTTTTCATCCAGAAAGAATGCGCTCCCTCTTTTTCGAAAACGAAAAGCATGCCTTCGTCCAAAGGCAGGCTTTCCCTGAACATCAGACCCAGGCTTCTTTTGACTTGAGTGTCGGCGATTTCCACTTTAAAGCAGCGCTCTTGGAAGCAGGCTCGGCCTTTTTCGGGAACGAGAAGAAACAAAACAACGGAAGAAACCGCCAAAACCGATATCAAGACTATTTTCTTTTTCATCAAGCCCGGCTCTCTCTGATTTCTCTTTTTATAATCCGCCAGTGGTAAAGGTACAAGGGCAGGCCTATGATAATGAAAGACAGGTTTCTGGAAGCGTCCCTGTGCCTCCGGCTGGCCAGATAGTCGACTTCTCTCCGGGCTTCCTGCCACCTTTTGTAATCTTGGTACCAGCTTTTGACGGCCGCCTTTTCCTTATCGGTGAGCTCGGCTCCCTCCTGGAATTCTTCCATCCTTTCAAGGGCGACGGGAACGGCTCCGTAATAATTATACTCCTGGCTGATTCTTTCGGGATCCTCGGCCTTGGTGAACAAAAAAGTCTTCAGGCCCATGTCCGCAAACATCACTCCCCCTATTGCCACAAGAGCCAGTCCGATAATGCTGAAAAGATAGAGATAAACGGTTCTTATCAATGAATTTTTTTCCATATTTTTAATTTATCTCGTAAGCAATGGTTACGGTAACCTCTATTTTGTTCTCCCCTATTTCTATCTGGGGGGAAGAACCCGCTTCTTGGGCAACCGCCTTTTCCAGGCCGGAATAGCGGGGCGAAACTCCGCTTTCGCTAAAGCCAGCTATCCTGATTAAGTCGACTCCCAGCTGGGAAGCGAGCTCTGCGGCTTTGGCCTTGGCCTTTTCGATGGCCTTATCCCTGGCCTGTTTTTTGTACTGATCCTGATCATCAACGGTAAACTGCAGATTTCCCACCTGATTGGCGCCGGCCGCGGTGCCTTTTTCTATTATCTCCCCTATTTTTTCCATATCCCTGATTTTCACCTCCAGGGTCTGGCGCACCTCATAGCCCACGAGCACTCTTTCTCCGGAAGGGCGGTAAATGCTCTTTTCGTACCATTCGTAACGGGGATAAACGTTAAAAACGGTGGTCTTTAAGTCCTTTTCTTCCACTCCCGAGCTTTTTATGGAATCGATGACGGCGTTCATCTTCCCGGTATTGGCTTCCATGGCCTGATTCACGGTTTCTTTTTCTGTCACCACCGAAAAAGAAGCAAGGGCCAAATCCGGTTTTACGTATACCTCGCCAGTATCGGAAACCGTAATGGTGCTTTCTTCATCCCTTCCTATATATTTTGACTCCTTTATTTTATTCCAGGTACCGGCGCCTACGAAAGCCGTTAAGGCCAGCAGAAACAGAGCCAAAAGGACGAACAAGGCTCCGAATAATGGCTTTTCTTTGAAAGGTTTCAATTGTTCCATAGTTTTTTAATAATAAATTAATTAAAAAAGGCTTTGTAAATGTAGCGGGCGCCCAAACTGGTAATGCCGCAAACGGTCCCTCCCCAGAGAATGTCAACGACGGTCAATTTCAAAGACCATTCCTGGATAACGGCCAAATTGACCAGGTCGTACACTCCGTAAACTATGACTCCGAACAGGGCTCCGAAAAGCAACGCCTGGAAGCTTCCTCCGGCTTTGGGCATTACGAAAACCGTAATTCCGACGATTATCAGGAAATAAGAAAGGAGGGCGGCTATCCAGTTGGGAGAAAAAGAATCCCCAGCCCTTCTGGCCAGGCTGCCGAACTCTTTGAGATAGAACGAGTTGGAAATCAGGCCCAGCCAAAGAAAATCCAAGGCCAAAAAAACGGGAAAAGCGATTAAAAAGAATTTCAAATAGTTCATATTTTATTCTATTATCCCTTAATTTCCGGCGGCGCTCCGGCTACATGCCAATACTTTCTTCCCATAACCTTATTCTACCAGTAAAAAACCTTTTATCAATAAACCTTCTTTAAGATCTTAAAAGCCAAAAAGCCGGCGGCAATTCCCACAGCAGCTCCCCCTAGAACATCTAAAGGATAATGCACTCCCCCGATGACCCGGCTGGCGTTCATCAAAAGAGCGGCAGCCAGGAAAAAAGACCCCCATTTTCTGTTATGCAGGAAAACGGCAGTCCCCATGGCAAAGAAAAAAGCCGAATGCCCGGAAGGGAAAGACCAGTTTTTGCCAGAATAAAACAAGGTATCCGACAGAAGATTTTGAACCTCAAAATCCCAAAAAGGGCGGGGACGCTGAAAAAAATCTTTAAAAACCCGAACGGCCAGCGAGGCGGAAAGAACAGAAAAAAGGGCGGTCAAGAATATGCGGATTTTTTCTTTCTTTCCGCGAACCGAAAAAAACAAAAATAGAATGAAGGCGGCCGCCAAAAAATACTGGAGATGGGAAGCAAGAAAAACGACAACGGAATCGAAAAGCCGGCTTTCACCGGAAAAACCGTTCAGAAAAAGGAATAAAGATATATCGGAATCAATTAAAAAATCCGCTATCATTCAACGGTAAATATCGAATATTTTATTCTTTGAAGCGAATCCGGAAACCATTTTTACGCCGGCTCCGCTAATATTAAAATGCTCGGCCAAAGCCCTGGCTATGGCTTCGTTGGCCCTCCCCCGCAAAGGCGGCTCTTTAACCGATACTTTAAAGTGGGCATCGTCTATTTTTTCCACCTGCTCTTTTTTGGAAGCGGGCTTTGCTTTGACGAATATTCTCATCATTTCACCTCGCTGCCGGGAGGCACCTCCTGGTCAGGATGCAAAAGCACGGCCTTCCCTTCGACGCTCACTGCCAAAATCATGGCGGAGCTCTCCACCCCTTTTAAGGTTCTCGGCTCCATATTCACCAAGAAAGGGGCCTCTTTGCCTTCAAGGTCCTCGGGAGCGTATTGCCTGGCTATTCCGGAAACCACCTGTCTTTTTTCATTACCAAAATCGGCCTCCAGCTTTAAAAGCTTGTCGCTGCCTTCTATTTTCTCGGCAGATACGATTTTTCCTATCTTTATTTCCAGTTTTTGGAAATCTTCGAAATTGATCATGTTTCTAATTTTATTAATGATAAAGCGGTCCGTGTTGGCGAACCGCTCTAAAGAAAATTATTCTTTTTCCCTCCTGAAAGTAGTGGCGCAAGGAGTCACTTCGACCAGCTCCCATCCTTGCCGGCCGAATTTCTCGAGCCTTCGATTTATTTCTTCACGCAGATCTTTGGCGGCCCCGTTGAATCTTTCTTCCTCCTCCAATATGTCCGGAAGTTTTTCAAAGCCGGCTTCGAAAGCCGCTTCCTCCAAACCCTCGAACAAATCGATCACCTTGTATTCATACAATGCTCCGTCACCTCCTATTAAAGAACATTATTTTCAAAATAAAACTGAAAGGGAAATTTGTCAAATCTATAATCCTTTTTTTGGGAAAGGCCCCGTGCGGGGCGACCGCCATGACAGTGACGGAAAAAGCGCAAGCAAGCGCGGCGTCTCCGAAAACCTCTTTTATATTTCCTGGGGAGGTCGTTCCAAGCCAAGGCGCGGCCAGCGGGAAGGCGCTATTGTCGAAAAAGAAATGGCCGCATTATTACAAAAAAAATCAGCCGGTAAGCTGATTTCTTATCTCTGGGCAGATCCTTGATTAAAGACCCGCTTGAAATTATTGCCGGAGAGGCAGAAGCATATCAACTCCCGCCTCTCCGCTGTTCTTTTACTTATCCTTGCTCTTACTGTTATAAGCCAGTTTTCCGCACAATGGACATATTGCAACATGTCCATCGCCGTAGCTTATAAGAGTAACTTCCACCTCCTTGTGGCAAGTTAAGCACACTACCTTTTTCCTCATTATTAAACCTCCTTTTCAATTTTCAAGGTATATACTACCGCTTATTATATAATAACTGGCGGAAAAGTCAAGCTCTGATGCTCTTGGAGCTGGGCGGAATTAAAATCGTTTTCCGGCAATTTCGCTTCTTCCAAGCCTTCGTTATCAACCAAAAGGGCGGATATTCCGGCAAAGCCGTTATGCCAAAGAAAAAGACGGCTTTTAAAAGACCGTCTTTGATTAAATTTCCTCCAGAACCATAACTTTGTCGGTTTTGAACCGGCCCGAGGTTTCGCAAAGGATTACTCCTATGCGGCAAGAGAAAATGCGGACATCCTTTCCATGAGCGTTCAGCATGTATCTTTTCAGTTGCAGGGCGGTTCCTTTCCTTCTTGCCACCCATAATCCGCCTCTTCCGTAAAGCTGAGGCGACAAGGGCTCGAGCGGACGAATCCATTCCCCTATTGTGTATCGGATGGGAGTCGCTCCCCGAAGCCCCAGGGAAAACAATTCTTGATCGAGTACCTTGTAGTACGTCTTCTCTAAACAATCCAGACGCCTGCCGGCCCTCGTGGTTTCAAAATCCACTTTCTTGAAACCCAGACGGTCGTAAAAAAGCAAAGCCGGATTGTCAGAATGGCATTTAACCCTTGCCGGTCCCTGGCCCACGACTTCCATCAACTTCTTGCCTATCCCCTGATTGCGGCGGGACTCGCTTACGCAGATTTCATAGATCGTTATCCAGCCGTCCCTTCTCTTGTGCCACCTGATAAAGCCCGCTACTTCTCTGCCGATTAAGGCTACATGCAGCTCCGACCTGGCTGCGGACTCTTTAAGCGCCGGATTTTTCGTAAATCCCAGAAAGCGCTTGTTGGCATCTGCAATTCTTTTGATAGCCGGTATGTCTTTCTCTTGCGCTCCTCTCAAGAAAACCATAAGGCCTCCCTTTGTAAATTTGCTGTTTACACAATATATGAAATGGGAAGAAAATCAAGTCAAAAAACCTTCTGGCTCAGCCAGGCGCTTACAAAACAAAAAACCCTTCAAGATATTAATCGAATGATTTTCTCTTAAAGGGCTTAAGGAAAGCTATTCCTTGCTAAGGGTGGACTCTGACCAGAGCCCGAAATCACCTCCTTCAAGATATTCGAGACGATACATCAAGCCTCGTGTATCCAAGACAACTGATTTTACTACAAGGATTAAAGAATTGGTTTCCGGATCTCCACTGCCGGTCCACCATTTGACTCTTTCCCCCGGTTTATACTTCGGGGCGGGACCATTCTCTTCGCAAAGGATCGCCTCGCTGGGATTTTCGAAGATTTGGCCACATTTTTCGCATTGATAAAGAACTTTCATTTATCCCTCCTATGTAATAAATAATACCATATAATGTGGTATTTGTCAATAAAAAGCTCCGCAGGTAGGACTCGAACCTACAACCCTCTCGTTAACAGCGAGATGCTCTACCATTGAGCTACTGCGGAATGGATTATTTTAGCAATCAGGAACTATCCCGAATATTACCAAAATATCTCCGAATTGTAAAACGCGCGCCCTTTAATATCCCTGGAGTTTCTTTAAAGACCCGTGCTCCCTGATTCTGTTCAGAGCCTTGGCTTCTATCTGCCTTATTCTTTCCCTGGTCACTCCGAATTCCTTGCCCACCTCCTCCAAAGTGTGGGTTATGCCGTCTTCCAAGCCGAAGCGCATGGCCAGAATTTTCTGCTCCCGTGGGGTTAAATCAACCAATATCTCATTGAGCCTTTCTTTCAATAAAACCCTGGCGGCTTCCAAAGAAGGAGCTATCACTTTTTCATCTTCAATAAACTCTGCCAGAACGCTGTCTTCTTCATCCTCTCCCACCGGAGTCTCCAAAGAAACGGTTTCCTGGGATATTTTCTGGATATGATGGATTTTAGCCACGTCCAAGCCCATTTCGGCAGCTATCTCTTCGGGCACCGGCTCTCTTCCCAAATCCTGCAAAAGCCTTCTTTTAACTTGGGTGTACTTGGAAATGGTCTCTACCATGTGCACGGGAATGCGGATAGTTCTGGCTTGGTCGGCCAAAGCCCGGGTAATGGCCTGCCTTATCCACCAAGTGGCATAAGTAGAAAATTTATATCCCCTTCTCCAATCGAATTTTTCCACGGCCCGGCGCAAACCGATGTTGCCTTCTTGAATTAAGTCCAACAAAGTCAGATTGGGAGAGCGGCCGATGTATTTTTTGGCTATGGAAACCACCAGCCTCAGGTTGGCCCTCATTAGTTTGTTCTTCGCTTCCTCGTCTCCTTTTTCTATCTTTTTGGAAAATTCTTTTTCCTCGTCGGCGTTCAAAAAAGAAACCTTTCCTATCTCTCTCAAATACATCTGGACCGAATCAAGCGAACCTTCACCCTGCATGGCTTTTTTCTTATCCCTTTCCTCTTTTACTTCCAAGAATTCCCTGCTTTCTTTCACTTCTATGCCCTTTCTCTCCAATTCGGCGTAAAGCGCCTCCAGCCCTTGAAGGTCTTTTTCTATTTCCGGTAAAGAATATAGGATTTCGGAAAAGGTTATGAACCCGCGGTTTTTCCCTTTCTGTACTAAAAACTCCAAAATCTCCGGGGAAACTCCGGATTTTTTCCTGCGAGTGCGTTTTGAAGCCTTCTTGGGCCTGGCCTTCACAGGCTTTCTTTTCGGCTTTGCCCTCTGGGGCTTTTTTCTGGGCCTGGCCGGCTTTTTCCTCACTGTCTTTTTCTTTTTTTTGGGCTTCTTTTTGGGTTTTTTTCTCATAATACTAAATATTTGTTAATTTGTTGGCGGTTTCCCTGAACTCTTCCGTCAGCTGCTTCACCTTTTCTGAATTTTTCTCTTCTTCGGCTTTTTTCAGCTCCTTGGAAATGGAGTCCAGCCTTTCCTTGAGACGGATCTGCTTCAATTCCTTAAAACACACTTCGACCTCCAAACCGCAATCGTAATCTTCCTGTTCGAATTCCGATTTCAAAGAAAGCAGATCGAGAATGTTTTTGTCCTCTTGAGAAAGGCTTTCCTCTTTGCCTTCTTTCAGTTTTTCCAAAATATCCAGAGATCCGGGCGAAAGGAATTGGAAATAATCTTTGGAAAGATTGCCTGTAATTTTTTTATCTTTCAGAACAAAATAAATTATTCTTTCTTCCAAAAGCTCTTTCCTGGTTTTCCTGGGCTCCTCCTGTTTTAAGGGCTCTTCTTTCTGGGGTCCGAACTCCCGCTGATGTTCGTCTTTTGTTTTTTCCATTTCCCGCTGAATGGTTTCTTCTTCAACAGATAATTTCCGGGCCAATTCCTGAACCCAGTGGCTTCTTTCTATCAGATTGGGTATTTTTTTCAGAACCGGGAGCAAGATTTTGGAAATTTCCCTCTTTTGATCGGGAGTCGGATTGTCCGGATTCCCCGCCAAAGCGAAAGCGCTGTCGAAGTAGAACTGGAGGATGGATTTTGCTTCCGACACCAGTTTTTCCCATTTCTTGGGGTCTTGGGCGACAATATCTGCGGGGTCTTTTTCTTCGGGCATGGAAACGACTTTGATATTGAATCCCTGAAGCTGAGCCAGGTCTATTCCTCTTTTTGTGGCCGTATTGCCGGCAACATCCATATCAAAAGCGGTAAGCAGGTTATCGGTGTACCTTTTCAATATCTTTAATTGAAATCCGGTCAAGGCGGTGCCGCTAACAGCCAACGTATTTTCAAATCCGGCCTGGAAAGACATGATTTCGTCCAAATAGCCTTCCACCAAAATGCAAAGGTTCCTCTTTCTTATCTCGACCTTGGCTTTGTCCAAACCGTAAAGAATCCGGCTTTTGTCGTACAAGAGGGTCTGGGGAGTATTCACGTATTTGGCGACCTCGTCCTTGTCTCTATATTTGAAAACCCTTCCCCCGAATCCGACCACCTGGGAATTGAAATCGGAAATCGGGAATATGATCCTTCCCCTGAATCTGTCGTAAAAAGAGCCTTTTTCAGATGTCAGGCCCAAACCGGCTTTTTCTATTTCCTTGCGGGTGTATCCTTTCGATTCCAGAAAATCGGAAAGCGCCTGCCAAGAATCGGGAGCGTACCCCACTCTCCATTTTTTCAAGCTTTCCGGAGAAATGCCCCTGCCCAAAAGGTATTTTTTGGCTTCCTGCCCGCCTTTGCCATCTTGAAGCTGTTTTTCAAAAAAACGGCAGGTGAGCTCGCAGATTTCGTAAAGCCTTTGGCGCTCCGACCTGATTTTCGGATCCTGTTTTTTCAACTGGACTCCGGCTTTCTGGGCCAGTATTCTCAAGGCGTCTCCAAACTCCACTCCCTCTATTTCTTTGACAAAGGCGAAAACGTCCCCTCCTTTTCCGCAGCCGAAGCAATGCCATATCTGGCGGACCGGAGAAACGAAAAGAGAGGGTTTTTTCTCCGAGTGGAAAGGGCAGACGGCCCGGTAGTTGGTTCCGGCCTTCTGAAGTTTGATATAGCTGCCTATGACCTCGACTATGTCCAGCCGATTTTTTATTTCCTCGACCGGCGAATTCAGCATAAACTATTTTTTATCCCGGCTCCAAACGGAAACCTGGGGAAAGGGAATTTCAACGCCTTCTTTGTCAAAAGCCGCCTTTAACCTTCTCCTGAAATCTCTCATCACGTCCCATTGCTTGAGAGGCTTGGTGTCCCCCAGCACCTTTATCTCGATCCCCGAATCCCCGAATTTGTTCGGGCCAGATCCCATCACCTGAATCGGGCTCAATATATCTTCTTTCCAGCGTTCCTCTTGGGCCATTTCCTTGCCGACTTTGTTAATCAAAGCGATAACCTTGTCCAGATCCTCTTTATAGGCCACGCTGATGTTCATGTGGGCCCTCGAATAGTCCTTGGTCATGTTGGCCGTAACCTTGAAGTTTCCGTTGGGAAAATGCATGACCTTTCCGTCAAGATCCCTCATTACCGTTTTTCTAAGAGTAATGTCTTCCACCAAACCGCAGGTGCCGTCCAAACAGACAACATCGCCCACTCTGTACTGGTTTTCCAAGATTACGGCCAAGCCGGCCAAATAATCCCTTATCATATATTGGGCGCCAAACCCCAACGCCACCCCTAACACTCCGGCTCCGGCCAGTATGGGGGCAACTTCTATTCCGAATTCCGGCAGAACTGTCATTATCACGAAAATCCACAGGGCTATTTTCAACACTCCGTTGAAAATCCTTATCAGGGTATCCTCCCTCTTTTTTTCAGAGCTGAGGTCTTTTTCTTTGATCGCTTTTTCAACGGTTCTCTTTATGAATTTTCTTCCTATCCTGTTGATGACCAAAGCGGCAATCACGATCGCAATCACCTTTATGCCGTGGGTCTCAAGCCATGAAAACAAAACTTCCATAGAATTAATTGGAATTAATACTTATCCGTATATGTTTATAATAAACCAAAGGAGCCAAAATTTCAACAAAGAAAAGAGAGCGGCAAATCGCCGCTCCCTTGAAGGTTCAATTGGGAATGAAATCAGAATTTTCGCCCAGGCGCAAAATGAACTCTGCCACGAGAAAGACGGCGTTCTTGACGTCTTTCAAAGACACCACTTCGCTGGGAGTGTGCATGTAGCGGCAGGGAATGCCCACCAAGGCGGTAGCCACCCCGCTCCGGGAAAGCTGAAGATGATTCACTTCGGTCCCCGAAGCTGTATAGTCGGCGGCTATCTGGTAAGGTATATCTCTCTTTTGGGCGACAATTTGGAATATTTCCATGACGACCGGGTTGGCGCTCCCTCCTTTGAAGAGAACCGGGCCATGCCCCAACTTTATATCCCCCGCCATTCTTTTGGATATATCCGGGGTGTCGGAAGCGAAGGTCGCGTCCAGCACTATCCCCGCCTGGGGCTCGATGCCGAAGGCAGCCGGTCTCACTCCCCGGCAGCCCACCTCTTCCTGAACGGAAGAAACCCCGAAAACTCCGGCCTCCATATCCTCCTTGCGGAAGTAAAGATAGCGCAATATTTCGGCGACGGCGAAACTGCTGATTTTATTGTCAAAGCCTCGGGAAACGATCAAATCGTTGGGAAACCTTAGATATCCTTCGGCAAAAGTGGCAAAATCCCCTACGGCCACCGATTCCCGCGCTTCATTTTCGCCGGAAGCTCCGATATCTACATACAAATCGTGGAGCTTGGAAGCGGTTCTTTTGTTTTTTTCGCTGTCGCTCATTAAGTGGGTCGGCTTTTTTCCGACCACTCCGCAAACCGGACCCTTTTTGGTGTGAATCAGAACCCTGTGGCCGGGCAAAAGAGAAGATTCGACAACCCCCTTGCAGTAAAGAAAGCCCTTTTCGTCGATGTGGTTGACTATCATGCCTATCTCGTCGCAATGGGCGGAAATCATCACTCTGGGAAGGCCTTCCCTGTTTATGATGCCGAGAACATTTCCCAAGACGTCTCGGGAAACCCTGTCGCAAAAAGATTCGGCGTGTCTTTCCCAAATTTTCTGTAAAGGCTGCTCGAATCCCGACGGACTGGGAGCGGCCATCATCTGGCGGAGAATCCACTCTCTCAAGAAAAATCCTTTTATCATTCCTGACCTCCTTTTCAATGATCCGCCTTCACTTTAATGAATAGTGGTAAAAAGTCAACTTTGACATTCCAATATATGTGTGGTACTTTTAACTGAGATATGCTTATAGTCACAACCGCCATTTCGGGCTCTGGAAGAAAGGAATACTTGAAGAAATTCGAAGAATACGCAGAAAGCCAAAAAAAGAAGGTGAAAGTTTACCATGTGGGGAACATGCTTTTCGAACAGGCAAAAAAGATAGGAGTGCCCCTGACTACCAAGAACGTGCTCAATACCAACCCTTTCGTGCTCAATTCCCTAAAAAGCGCCGTTTTCGAAAGCATCCTCACCACCCTGCCCAAAGACCTCAAAAAATACGACGCCGTGGTTCTCAGCATCCACAGCTTTTTTTACTGGAAAAAGATATTTACCCGGGCCTACGACAGATTTTATCTGGGCAATTTCAAAGCCGACATATTCTGCAGTTTGATTGACGACGCCAGGAATATAAAAAAGAGGTTGGACGGAAAAGAGCAATGGAAAGACGAAAACCTTTCCGTCCAAGAAATCCTGCTCTGGCAGAATATTGAAGTGGAAGTCACCTCTTCATGGGCCGATATGTATCAAAAGCCTTTCTACGCGGTTCCCGTCAACCAGCCCATAGAGACTTTCTACGACACCATATTCTACCCAGAAAGAGACCTGGTCTACGTCAGCATGCCCATCACTCATCTCAAGGGAAAAAAAGACCAGGCCAAAGTAGACAGGTTCATAGAAAAGCTTAAAAAGTATTTCACGGTTTTCGATCCCAGAGTGGTCGAACAGTCGGCAGGATTCGGGGTGGTTAATCTCAAGGGAACCAAAGACAAAACTTTTTTCAACCAAATAGTCAACCGGGATTTTTACTGGTTCGTCAAGCAATGCAATAGAATAATCGTCTTTTTCCCGAAAATAGTTTCTTCCCCGGGAGTGATAAACGAACTGAGAGAAGCTCACGAAACCAACAAAACCGTCTGGGTCGTCCATCCGGGGAAAGCGGGCAGCCCCTTTCTGACTTATTTTTCAGACAGGGTTTTTTCCGACGAAAAAGAGCTCTTCAAATTCCTGGAAAAGGAATACAAAAAGAAGCCCCCTAAGAACCGCTGACGATTTCTTTGCCGGAGCTTGTGCCGATAATTGTGGCTCCCGCTTCGACTATTTTCTCCAAATCCGACAAAGTTTTTATTCCGCCGGCGGCCTTTATGGGAAAGTCCTTGCCAACGGTTTCCCTCATTAAAGCGACCTGCTCCAGCTTTTTGGACAATTCCACTTTGGGCTCCAAGCCGGTCGAGGTCTTGACGCAATAGCAGCCCGCCTCTTTCACCAGCAAAGAGGCTTTTTTAATTTCCTCGTCGCTCAAATATCCCGTTTCTATTATCACTTTGGCGGGCAGAACGGAAGCCAAACCCTTCAAGTCTTCCAAAACGTAATCGAGATTTCCGGCCTTGAAATTGCCGATATCCAGCACCGGATCTATTTCGTCGGCCCCCGATTCTCTGGCTTTTTTTGCCAGAAACAGCCTGGCTTCCCTGCCCGAACCGGCCAGAGGAAAATCAATTACGGAAACCACCTTTATTAAGCTCCCCTGCAATTCTTTTTTGGCCAGATTCACCCATTTTAAATGCAAGCAGACTCCCCTGAAGCCGAACTCTTTCGCCTCCCGGCAAAGCTTTAAAATATCCTCGGGAAGAGCATCGGCCTTTAAATTGGTATGATCTATTATTTTAGTAATGTCCATATTTTATTTCAAAACTAAATTATTATATTTTTGCAAGCCTTCGGCGTAATGTTTTCGTATTTCGGAAACCGACAAAGCTCTCTCGTAAACCCTGGCTTCGTCAATCATTCCCTGAAAATACCCCGAATTGGTGTATCTGGTTCCTATCCTCAAATTGGTGGTAATGGAAGAACTTTGCCCGCTGCCCGTATCCACCAATTTTCCGTTGATGTACATTTTGGCTTGCGACGTATCGTCGGTTACGGCAATATGGGTCCATTCGTTGATATTCCAGTCAGAGTCTTGTGCCATCACCCTGCCTTCAAAACAAATGTTTCCGGGAATGGTTCCGCAAGTCCCTCCGGTGTAGTTTTTTATAAACCACCAGGTCCCCGGATTGCGGTTGTCGAAAAAATACTGATTGGCGCTTTTATTCGGGGTATTAAACCAGAATTCTATGGTCATGGCCCCGCTTATTTCCAGATCCCCTTCTATCTGGACCCAGTCGTCTCCTCCGAAACTCAAGGCGTTTCCAAGCTTGTCCAAACCGGAAACCACGCTGGCTCCGTAAACCGTGCAGTCGTTTCCGTAGCCGGAAGAGTCGAGCACCACTCCTCCGGTTTCTATGGTTTCAAAACTCCACCAGCCTTTGGCATAAGCTCCAAAATTATTACCGAGAGTCTGGCTGAACCGCAGGCCCTGGGCGACTCTGGCCTGCTGTCTTGTCCCTCCCATGGAAACCAGAACCACGCTGGCCAAAAGCCCGATTACGGAAATAACCACCAGGAGTTCGATGAGGGTGAAGGCTTTTTTGCGGGAATAAATGAGAGGATTTTTTTCCATCTGTCTTTATCTTATCAATTCGGGAAACAAAAAACAATTTAAAAAGCGGCTCCGAAGAACCGCTTTCTTTTTTATTTTTTCATCAACGGGTCCAAACGGGACCGCGCTTCCCGGTAAAGCTCTCTCCGCCTTTGGTAATCCTTATTCAATCCTTCGATGAACTTCTTCATCTCCTTGATATGCCTTCTTATCTGATAGGGCCGGCTGTGCCGCCTGTCCCATTTTCTCCTGAACCTGGGAGGTATCTGGTTTCTGCTGGCCTTAATTTTGTCTTTGTCGGGACCGCCCCGGAAAGGCGAGTTTACATCCGTCTTGCCGCAATTCCGGCACCGGGTTCTGTTGCGAGAGAGCATGTCCCATTCCGATCCG
>CAYMTT010000005.1:0-39587 GCA_964393465.1 uncultured Candidatus Saccharibacteria bacterium
TGCTCTTCCGATCTCGGTGGAATGGGTCGGTGAAGACACTAGTTATCAGGGCTATAACAGGCCCGATCCCTCCTTGGTTGAATACCACGAGGGAGTTTTGGGGTTAGCTTACGAAGGGGATCAGTACGCCGAATTGGACAGCGATTGGTACGGACCCGATCTGCCCCCGAACAACGAGCCTGCTTCAGTTCTTATATGGCAGAATTTGCCGACAACGCCCGGAGCCAAATACAGGGTTCAGTTCGCTTTCGCCCCCCGTCCCAATACCGGGAGCGGAGACAACCAGCTTAAGTTCGAATGGGACGGAAGCTTGGTTGATACCGTTTCGGATTCTGCCGGCGGAGGCCCTATCGGTTGGACGGAGAAAAGCTACGATGTCGTAGCTTCAGATTCTGTCACTAGGATAGAGTTTGCCGATTCTGGCACCGAAAACTCGCTGGGCACTTTTTTGGACCACGTGCGGGTTTACGAGCTTGAATGCGATTATGAACTTCCCGGGGCGGAAACCTGCGAACTCTGGGAGGAAACCGACTTAGAAGGCCAGTCTTTCTTTAACTTCTATGATGTTAAGCCCGGCGATCTCGGAAGAAATGTCATAAGCATGCATGTTTTTGACAATAACGCTTGGTCTTGTCTCTTCATTGACAACGTTCAAAATGAAGAAAACCAGGTGAACGATTCTGAGCTGGAAGCCGGAGACGATGAGGGACAAGAAGGAGAGCTTGGAGACTATTTGGAGGGATTTGCCTGGAACGATTTGGACCAGGACGGACTTTACGACCCTAATGAAGGGGAAACACCTTTTGCGGGTCCCGATTCCTTCTTTGACGTCTTTTACGCAATCAGCCTTCACGATTCGGCCACAAACAACGGCGTTCTCGAGGCCTGCGTTACAGAATACGTGGGTTTCGCCTGGTGCGCCGGAATCTTGGAAGTGGAAGAGGGAGGCCAGATTTCCTGCGACGGCTCCACAATGGGAGACATAGCGCAATCTGACACTCTCACTGCCGATTTGACAGCTTACGCGGAACAATGGAGGAACAACCCCAATTTTGACTGCCAAAACGTTATTCTTGAAGAGTAATCGAATTCTTTTCGGCTGCCTCAAATTTCCTTGTACTTGGGGTGGTCGGCAAAGGTTTTGATTAAAAACCGAGAGGAGGAAAAAGGTCGCAAGAATTAAAAAAACATTAAACATTATGAACAAAAGAATAATAATCAGCTTAGGGGTCATCGGCGTCGCTGCAGCTGCAGTTGTCGGAGGCACCATAGCTTACTTCAACGACACTGAAACTTCGACCGGCAACGTTTTCGTTGCAGGCTCTCTCGATTTAAAGGTGGATCACCTTCTGCAGAGCTACAACGACGTTTACTGCAACACTTGCACGGTTGAAATCCAGAGCGATACTTCCAACCAGGTTGTTTGGACGGATGTTGGTGCAGATCCTACTCCTATGCCCCATCCTGCCGTCGAGGTTTCAAATCCTCATTCGGCTTGGACGGCCAGCATTCCGGGAGCAGACTGGATCTGGGCCACAGATCCTACTATTCAGGCTGATGCAGGACAGGAAGTCGTTTACACTTTCAGGAACACTTTCGAGTGGATGGGCCCCATTGAAGGGGTAACCCTGAATTTGGGAGTGGGAGCTGATAACAGCTACGAAGTCTGGCTGAATGGATCTTTGGTTGCCGGAGACAACAGCGAAAGGAATTTCGATTCTTCGGGCCAGGATACCTATACAGACGGCGTGGTTTTGGACAATGTCCAACAGGGCTTGAACACCATTGAATTCAAAGTGAAAAACTGGGAACCTCAAGGTTTCCAGGGAACTCCTTCCAGCAATCCGGGAGGCTTGCTTTACAGGTTGGTTATCGACGGACAGTGCGGGGATAATTACTTCAAAAACCACTGCACCTTGTGGGGCGAAAAGGATATTGAACAAGGCGATTACTTTTTCAATTTCCAAGACGTCAAACCGGGAGACAGCGGGAGAAATGTAATCAGCCTGCACGCTTACGACAACGATGCTTGGGCCTGCCTGATAGTCCACGATAAAAGGGACCAGGACAACGGCCTGACCGAACCCGAAGAGGAAGCCGGGGATGGAACCCCATTAGAAGGTGAGCTTTCACAGTTCATCGAGGTGTTCGGATGGATGGATTTGAATCAGGACGGAGTTTATGACGCCGGAGAAACCTCTTTATTTGAAGGTTCCCTGGCCGGAGACCCCGTCAATCTTATGGTTGCCGACTCCAACGAAGGCGAGCCTTTGACTGGCTCAGAAACCTATTACGTAGGTCTTGCCTGGTGCGCCGGAACGCAGACAGTGAATCCAGAAACCCAAGAAATCAGCTGTAACGGATCCGGTATGGGAGACGTAGCTCAGACCGATTCCTTGACCGCCAGTTTGACAGCTTACGCAGAACAATGGAGGAACAACGCGGGATTTACCTGCGAAGGCGTGCAATTAGAACCAGAACCTCAGCTAGAATAACGGTTTGAAATCTTTTAAGTTGCCTCAAGCTTGTGGGTTGGGGCAACTCGTAAAGGTTTTAAATAATTTATGAAGAAACCCATAATCAGCTTAATATTGATATTCTTCGCCTCGGCTCTGGCCGTGGGTTTTACGGTTTCCTATTACAACGATATAGAAAGCTCCCGCGACAACATACTCGTTGCCGGCACGCTTGATTTGCAGGTGGACAACCAATCCTATTACAACGGCCATGTCTGCGAAGGGGACACATGGCAGTGCGAACCGTGGGCGGACAGAGTTGTTTCCTTTGAGCAGGGAGAAAAGAAAAACGGCGGAACCGTTCCCTTAGAAAGAAGCAATCCATCAAAAGCTTTGGGCCAAGCTGAAAACAACGATACCTTTAACTTTGTTTCTCTGGGTATGGGTCTGGGATTTGGCGGAGAGCTGGTCCTCGGCTTTGACAATATGATTCTAAACGGGGATGGTCCCGATTTTGAGATTATAGAAACAAGCTTCGGAAGCCCCGGCTGCCAGGCATATCCCGAAAAAGCCGATATCTGGGTTTCCCAATACGGCGAGGTTTGGGATCATCTGGGAGAAATCTGCCTGGACGCTTCCCTGGATATAGATGGCGGAGGAATGAATCTGCCCTGGATAAAGTTTGTTAAGATAAAAGACGTTTCGGATCCGGATGATTTTTCCAACGGAAACGCCGACGGCTACGATGTTGACGGAGTCAGAGCTCTTCATTGCGGCACCTATCCGGATTTAGCCGGACAGGAATGCGACGGAACCTGGAATTTAACCGATTTGTCAGACGAGAAGTTTTTCAATTTCCAAGACATTAAGCCCGGCGATCAGGGAAAAAGCATTATCAGCCTGCATGTTCAGGAAAACGACGGCTGGGCCTGCGCCATAATTGACAATATGCAAAACGACGACAACGGCTGCGAGGAGCCCGAAGCCAACGAGGGGGGAGATTCCACCTGCGGCGAGGGGCAAGGAGAATTGGCCCAAAACCTGTACTTCTTTGCCTGGGCCGACGACGGGGACAGCTTCTATGAGCCGGATGAGGGCGAGATGCCGCTTTTTACCAATGTAAAGGGGCCTGCCAGCGACGTGTTTGACGGAAAAGCCTATTCCATAGCCGATTCGACCACCGGTGCTCCCTTGAGCGCATCTTCCACATATTATTTGGGATTGGCCTGGTGCGCGGGCGAAATGAGCGTTAATCAAAGCACGGGAAACGTTTCCTGCGATCCTGCGGGCATGGGCAATGATTGCCAAGGCGATTCGCTTACCGCCGACCTTCACTTTTATACCGAACAATTCAGAAATAATCCGAATTTTGTCTGTGAATTCCAGGAATAAGGTAATCAGCTCTTTATGAAGAAAATTTTGAATATAGTGTATTACGCCGCCCTGGTGATACTGGTGTCCTTTGCCGCTTTGATGATAATCTCCCTTATTCCGATTCCGGGAAACTACGATTTGCTGACCGTTCAGTCGGGTTCCATGAAGCCCGCAATCAAAACAGGCTCTGTAGCTGTAGTAAAGCCCGCAGACGAATACAAGATAGGGGACGTGATAACCTTTGACAGCCGGATAGGCGACCAGACCATCACCCACAGGGTTTACGATGTCAGAGTGGTCGGAGGTGAAAAGCTCTATACCACCAAAGGGGATGTCAACAACGCCCCCGATCCCAGAGAAGTTTCAGAAAGCGACGTGGTGGGAAAAGTATTGATTTCCATTCCGCTGCTGGGATACGCCGTAGATTTCATGCAAAAACCTTTGGGATTCGCCCTTTTGATAGTAGTGCCCGCTTTCCTGATAATATTCGACGAGATAAAGAAAATTTATGCTGAAGCAAAGAAGCCAAAAAAGAATAATGAATAGCAAGGAAATGATTTCAAAATCGGTCTTAAAGACAGTGGTTTTGACCTTGATAGTCCTTTTGAATTTCGGCGGCATTTTCACCGTCGGAAAAACCCTGGCTTATTTCCTTGACAAGGAAAATTCCACCGGCAACATTTACAAGGCGGGAGTTTTGGACTTTTCCCTTGTTTACGGCGATGATTTCCCGCAGGAACAGATTACCCCGTGCTTTACTATAGAAAGAAGCGTAAGCTTGGAGAATCATGGAAATCCGATTCAGTACGAAGCTTCCGCCGATAATTTTTCCGGAAGCTTGTGCCAGAATTTGAATCTTACCGCTTTTTTGAACGGAAACTTGGAGTATTCTGGCCCCTTGCAGGATTTCAAAGAGGGCGCATATTCTTATTCCGATCCCCAGGACTGGAGCTTCCAGATTTCTTTGGCCGACGGAAACGTTTCCTGGCAGAATAAGTCTTGTCAGTTTGAATTCGCCTTTGAGGGATGGCAGGAGAATCTCGCTTCTCCCGTGGGTTTTTACGACACAGAAAGAGTTTTCAGCACAGTTACCACGGGCGACTGGGTTCCCGAAGTGGAAGTACTCTATCCCAACGGCGGGGAAACCTGGTATCTGGTTCCTCCGGGCTGGGAAAGCGACGGTATGGGAAGGTATGACATTTTATGGGAGGCCGACAGCCCAATATATGACCGGGAAGATTTGGAAATAGACATTTGGTTCTGCAAGGACCACGGAAACGACTGCTTTTTCCAGATAGCCGACGGCACCGAAAACGACGGAAGCCACACTTGGACGGTTCCTTACGAAGAAGACTTTATAACCGATGAAGCAAGAGTAAAAGTTATAGCTACAGATCCCTGCGGATCCTCGAATCAGGACATGTCTGACAGCGATTTTTGCCCCCCGATGCTTACCGTAGACGACATTTTGGGGGCCGACGCCATGTTCCAATTCACGTCTTTTGGAGCGCAGGAAGCTTATCCTCAGGAAGACCCGACAGCCGGGCAGGAGTGTTCAGAAAACGGAATCAACCGCCCCTGCGGAATAGACAAGGGGGCCTGCCAGATAGGAGTGCAGGTTTGCGAACAGGGAGTTTGGAGCGATTGCATGGGATCCGTGTTCCCGACAGCAGAAATATGCGACGAGGTGGACAACGACTGCGACGGACAGGTCGATGAAGGATCGGTCTGCTCATTGCAGACGCCCGAAAACAGGAATTCCACGGCAACAGATCCCGTCGTTTCAGAAGAGCCGCCCGGGCAAAATTCCACCGGCACCGATATTTTGGAAGACCAGCTGACGGAAAATTCTTCCACTACCCGGGAAAATTCGACCGGAACCGAAGGCATGGTGCAGGGTACCGCTTCAAGCTCAGAAATCTTTTTACAGGAAATTCCCCAGGAGAATTCCACCAGCACGGATTCCGGCTCGACTCGGCAGGAGCCTGCCGGGGAAGCCGAACCCCAGGAGCCGACCTTGATCCCCGAGGAAGAATCAAAAAACGAAAACTCAAATGAAAATGAAGAATAAAACAATTTTAATAATTTCCCTGTTTTTTGCCTTTTCCGGACTGCTTTCTGCCAATCCCGCTTTGGCTTCTAAAGAATTTTTGGAAGTAGAATTCCAGAACGATCCTTTGTTTTCCGAGGTCAGCTTCACTCCCGGAGACCAAGTCGTCCGCTGGGTAAAGGTGACCAATAATACCGAAAGCCCAAAACTCATTGCCACTGAGGCCATAAACTATCCGGGATTCCCCGATGCTTCCCAGGTGCCTTCCGACGACCTTTCCAGGGTTTTGCTTTTTACCGTCAGGGAGAAAAACGGGAGCGACCTTTACGGAGGGAGCACCGGCCAAAAGACCCTTTTTGACTTTTATCAGGAAGGCCAGATAGATCTTTCCGAGGTCCCCTCGGGAACTGTCAAAGAATACGAGTACAAGGTGCGGTTTTTGCCCGAAGAGGAGAACGAATGGCAGAAAAAGACCACCTATTTTGATATTTTGGTGGGCTTCAAGGGAGTCCAGCAGGATGAAAACGGACAAAACAATTCTTCCGGCGGAGGAGTAATTTACGGAACCTCGGTGGGAGGCGGCATTCCCCCCGGGCTCCTTATAACGGGAGAGGCCTCCAAGGACGTCGGGCAGGACAGCGTGACCATCGTTTGGGACACCAATTATCCCGCCACAAGCTGGGTCATTTATGCCGAGGAAGGGGAAGCTTTTAATTTGGATTTAAGCCAGCCCAACTACGGTTATCCGCATTCGGCTCCGCAGCCCGAAGACCAGAATAAAGTTCTTGAGCATTCCGTTACCATCACCGGATTGAATCCGGGCAGCACTTATCATTATCGCTGCGTTTCCCATGCTTCTTTGGCAGTCAGCAATCAGTATACTTTCACCACCCTTGAAAAAGATAATCAGGAAAACGGGCAAGGAGATGAGGGCCGGCAAGATTCGGACAGCCAAGGGGATGAGGGTTCTTCCGGCGAGCAGGAATCCGGGCCCGAGGGCGGAGAACAAGGCGTTGCCGGAAGCGATAAAGAGCTTCTCGAAGGCGGACAAGGCACTGCCGGAACCAGTTCCGAGGAAGTTGCCCGAAGCGGCAGCTCCCAGGGGATCACCAAGGGAATGTTTACTGCCGCAGCAGGGGATTTCTTTGACTGGCAGCAGCTTTGGTGGATTTTGCTGATAATCCTGGCTTTGCTTTTCTTCCTGTTTTTGCTCGGAAAGAGAAGAAAAAAGAAAAAGGATCAGAAAACCCAATAATCTTTATTCGCCAACCCCTTTTTAAAAGGGGTTTTTTATCGGCTTCCTCTATTGACAGATATAAATATATGTTGTATAATATAGGTGTAAAGAACATTGAAATCCTTTTCTTCGCCTCCCTCCCGTTTCTTTGCCGGAGCCGGAAGGGAGGTGAAGAATGGAAAAAAGCGAAGGAACCACATTCGGCCTTCAGGCCGAAGAATGGCTCATAGACATGCTAAGGGGAGCCGGATACGAGGTCAAGAAATCAACTTGGGTGGAAGACAGAGAATATAAGGTTGATTTCTGGATAAAGCGTTCTTCCGACGGAAAATGGCTGGCGATTCAGTTTTCCGTAGATCTCGAAGCTACGGTCAGCTGGAAAGGAAAGGACGCTTTGAGACGCGGGATTGTGCCATCTTGGTTGAACGGCAACGATTTGAAAAAAGCTGCCGCCGGCGACCAAGAAATCAACAAGAAATTGTTGGCTCAATTCTGGCACCAGACCGACAATATCCTGAAAGCGCATCCAGAATGCTCGCTCCGCAGGCCCGCAGTTTCGGCCCTAGCCTCTTTTTCTCCCGCATATGCAGCATCGGTCTAAGAAGCCATTCACCTTTGCCAAAGAGGACGCACAATGCGTCCTCTTTTGCTGTTCCGGTTCCGTGATATAATAATGGAATGGGACTGGCAGAGTACAAAAAAAAGAGAAAGTTCAAAAAAACTTCAGAGCCTCGAGGCAGGCTTTCCAAAAAAGACAAGAATAGGTTCGTGGTCCACGACCATTTCGCCCAAAAAGCCGGGCACCACCACGATCTGCGCTTGCAAGAAAAGGGAGTTTTAAAATCCTGGGCCGTTCCCAAAGGGGTTCCCCAAAAGAAAGGATTGAAAAGGCTGGCCTTGCAGACGGAAGACCATCCGGTGGAATATTTCGATTTTCAGGGCAAAATACCAAAAGGGCAGTACGGAGCCGGAAAGGTGGAGATTTTCGACAAGGGGAAATACGAGATGCTCCAAGAGAAAAAAGACAGGCTTTCTTTTTCTTTAAAAGGGAAAAAATTAAAAGGGGATTATCATTTAATAAAAACCAAGAGAAAAAACCAATGGCTGATCTTCAAATCAAAATGAAAAGCGCTCTTCAGTTGGCAGCTTCCGTTGCCGTAGCCCAGGCGGCCGGAATAATAGGTTCAATTTTTACCGCCCCTTCAATTGAAAGCTGGTATGCTTTTTTGGAAAAGCCTTCTTTTGCCCCTCCCAACTGGCTTTTCGCTCCCGCCTGGGTAACCCTTTACGCTTTAATGGGAATTGCAGCCTTCATAGTTTGGAAAAAGGGAGAAAAAAGCTCTTTGTATTTTTACGGGGCCCAGCTGGTTTTGAACTCTTTCTGGTCGGTTATATTCTTCGGGCTTAAAAACCCGGGCCTGGCTTTTCTGGAGATAATCTTTCTCTTGGCCTTGATAACGGTCACGGGAATAAAGTTCTATAAGGTTGAAAAGGCGGCCGGCCTGCTCTTTCTGCCTTACATTCTGTGGGTGGGTTTTGCGGCCTTCTTGAACTTTTTCATTTGGCAGCTTAATTAAAAACACATGAAAACATACATACTTTTTTTCGTCTTTTTAATGGGAGCCGGCCTAATCTACCATTTCTGGTTTTATGAAAAAGAACAGGGCCGGGAAACGGCGAATCCGGCCTCCGTCTTTTGCCGGGATCAGGGAGGGGAGTCGAGGCCCCTGGATTTTGAAAAAGGAACCAAGATTTTCTGCTCTTTCGATGACGGTTCGGAATGCGAAGAATGGGCTTTTTACAGGGGAGAGTGCCAAAAGGGCCAGCTGAAAAAGGAAGTACTTGAACGGGGCCAAGGAAAAATGGCAGACAAGGGAGACAGGGTTTCTGTCCACTATACCGGCTGGCTGGAGAGCGGGGAAAGGTTCGAATCCAGTTTGGATACAGGGGAACCTTTTTCTTTCGTTCTGGGAGAGGGGAATGTCATTCAGGGCTGGGAGCAGGGATTGGTGGGAATGAAAGTCGGGGAAAAAAGAAAATTAACCATAGCTCCCGAGCTCGGCTACGGACAATCCGGATTGGGCGATCTCATTCCGCCAGATTCGGTTCTGGTTTTCGAGGTGGAGCTTCTGGGAATAGAATAATATGGCGGAAAAAATAACCAAGTGGCACAAGTGGGAAGTCATTTTCGAGCTTTTGGTCTTTGGAATAATCATTGGCATAATAGAGGATCTGCTGGCCATTAAGCTCACCACGGATGCTCAAATTACTTTGAGGACCGTGGGCATAGTCATTTTGATCGCCATACCGTTTGCCATTTTGGGAGAAGTAATTTTCGACAGGATAGACTTTGCCGAGATCTTCAGGAAGATGTTCGAGAAAAAAGAGAAAAGCTCTTGACAATTATTGCAGGTGTGATATATTTATCTTTGCCAGCCGCGATGAGAGCCCCGAGGGTTTTGCCTGAAGTGATCGGCACTTTTAAACCGACCTTTTGCGAAGACCCAATAGGACTTCCTCATCCGGTTGGAGAAGCACATCACAAAACCTGCCTTGCGGCGGGTTTTTTCTTTATTTAAAAATGTTGCTTTCGGCTTGGTTCTTTCGTATAATATAAAAGAGCGGGAATAATAAATATTAATCAAAGATATTATGTTGAAAAAAGCGCTTCTTTTGTTCGTTTTTGCAGCTTTGGCCGGAACCGCCTATTACTTTTTGACGGCAAACGATTCTTCCGATCTTTCCCGGGAAGGGAATCTTTATCCTTCTCCGGCCGATAACTTTGAGGAAGCGGGGAACATTGTCATCAACAATCCGGGCATGCAAGAGAACGTCTGGTATTTGGTTTACGACAGCCCCGGAGCCCCGGGTTCGTCGGTAAAGCTCTCTTTCGGAGAAGAAAGCCTCTGCGGAGGAATGCCTTGTTCTGAAGTATTGGAAGAATATCTTGCGGGGGCCAGGGCGGAAGTTAAGGGCTACAAAGAAGGGGAAGCTGTAAAAGTCAGCGATTTGGAATTTACGGATTATGAAACCAAGGCCATATTGCTGGCCAAGTCTTGGGTGGAAACGAAATCCCCGACTTTTCTTTACGACGGAATGGACTTGAAGTTTGTCGAATCCAGAGGCTTGGACTTGGTGGGCTGCGAGAATTGCTACGAGGTGGATTTCACGTTTGATTCCCGGCATGCGGGCTACGGAGACAGGGAAGGCGAAATGCTGGCCCAGGTGATAACCCCTCACGAGATTACCCTGGTGGTTAACGGAGATTCCGTGGAGAGCGCTGTTACCGACCAGGTTTTTGACGAAATGGAAGGAGAATTCATAGAATAATATTAATTTAAAAAACCATGCATTTTAAAGCAATCATTGCAGTATTGATTTTCTTCGTTCTGGGAATCGGCGGATATTACTTTTACCAAAATCTTGCCGATGAACAGATCCAAGAGATAACCAGTTTCGAGGAATGCGTAGAAGCCGGCTACCCCGTAACTGAAAGCCATCCCCGCCAGTGCAAGGTTCCGGGAGGGGAGAAATTCACAGAAGATATCGGCCAGATAGCAGAAAAAGAAGGGCTTATCCGGGTTTACAGCCCGAAAATCGACCAGGTAGTAGAAAGCCCTCTTCAAATAAGCGGGGAAGCTGTCGGGAGCTGGTATTTTGAAGCCACCTTTCCGGTGATTCTGACAGACTGGGACGGCAGGATAATAGCGGAAGGTTATGCCACTTCCCAGGGAGACTGGATGACAGAGGACTTCGTTCCCTTTACGGGAGAGTTGAATTTCGAGAAACCTTATGAGGAAGGGGCCCAGGAATTCATGAAGAAAGGATTCATAATTTTCCAAAAAGCCAATCCTTCAGGGCTTTCCGAAAACGACGACGCTTTGGAATTCATGGTGTATTTCGAATAAAATATGGAACAGGAAATATTCCACAGAGGTTACAAAATAATAGCTGAGAGCTACCAGAACGATAGGGGCAAGTGGATTGCCAGGGCCAGAATCGTTCCGGTTGACGAAGCCATGGTCACGGAGGAAAGGCCTTTGAACTGGCCTCAGGAATTCGAAAACCAGCAGAAAGCCGATGACTTCGCCCTCCAGGGAGCCCAGCTTTACATAGACGAGAATTACTAAATGCCCCAGAGAGCCCACATTTTCGTTTCGGGAAAAGTCCAGGGAGTTTTTTTCAGGGATAATACCAAAAAGAAAGCAGAATCCCTGGGGGTTTCGGGCTGGGTGCGCAATCTTCCCGACGGCCGGGTGGAAGCGGTTTTCGAAGGGGAAAAAGAGGGCGTCGAAAAAATGACAGACTGGGTAAGGCAGGGTCCGGCTTTTGCCAAAGTGGAAAACTTGCGCGTGGAAAAGGAAGATTATAAGGGAGAATTCCAGGAATTTCGGATAAGAGATTAAAAAATCGCCATCAGGGCGGTTTTTTTGTAGAATGTAGTAATGGCTGAAATTTTCTTTTTTCTGGTTTTACTTCTTGCCGGTTTTCTGGCCGGAAAAAACGGAAGACTTTTAAAAACCAGAGATCCTCTCAAGTATTTTGCCGTATTTTTCGGGCTTCCGATTTTAATACTCCATTCTTTTCTTTCGGGTCCGGTTTTGGCTCCGGCGGTTTTGGTAATAGTTTTTTCTTTGATTGCCAATATTCTGATAGCCAAGGCCGGCAATAGAATTTTAAAAAATGAAAACAGAGGGACGCTTTTGCTTTTATGTTCTTTTCCCAACTCCGGATTTTTAGGCCTGCCTTTGTGCTGGGCGCTTTTCGGCCAATCCGGTCTCTATTACGGCTCCTTGTACGTGGTGGCCGCCGGCCTGGTCCATTATACTTTTGGAATAGCCTCCGCTTTGAAAGAGGAGAAAAGAAAATGGATTTCCGTTTTCAGGGACAGTCTGAAATTTCCGGTAGTCTGGGTTTATCTGGCCGTTTTGGCAGTTTCGTTTTCAGGCTTTCTTCCTTATTCCGGCGCTTTGGCGGACTTTTTGGAGCTGGCCGGCAAATTATCTCTTTACCTGATAATGTTTTACGTCGGCCTCAATCTCTCTTTCCCCGCCGGCTTGAATGCCTTCAGAAAAGAGATTCTTTACGTCGCTGTCTTTAGATTTTTGATTTCTCCAGCCGTCGTTTTTATTCCTTTGTATTTCTTGGATTTTGAAGGATATCGGGTTTTGGCTTTTCAGGCCATGATGCCGCCGGCTCTTCTTAATACCGTTATTGCCGGATACTACGGATTGAACGAAAAAATTTCCGCTAATTTGACCGCTCTTTTGACCGCTTTTTTTCTGGCGGTTTTCTTTTTAGTCTTTTTGTTCGCCTGATTGACTTTAACCGCAAGTGGTATATAATAGAACATTAGCTCATTGAAAGGAGGAGTCGGAATGGTTGAGAAAAGAACGGAGATAAAGGGAGAAGGCAAGGGCGTCAAAGGTTTTCACGTTTTGGAAGGAGAACTGACCCCTTTTTACAAGGGAGAGAAAATCGTTATCTCCTATAATCATGATGACGGAAGGGGATACAGAGAAAGGGAGTACGAAGTGCTTTCCGTTTCTGATACGATCAAAACCCAAGGCCAGAGCACTCAGATCATCCGCTCGGTAGTGGTTTCCTTGATCAATCTTAATCCTTGACAAAAACAGAAAAAGGCGTATAATATATCCAGTACGCCAAAAACAGGAGGTTTGAATGAAAGCAACAATTGCCCAGACCAGGATTAAGGGTTTGGTCGACGGCGACAGGGTCGCCATCGAACTGACTCCCATCAGCCTCGAGCGCGGAACCGGCAAAATCTACCCCCACGGCTTTGAGGGAACGGTAATGTCCCTCGGCCAGCCTCTGAAAGTGGCGGATCAGGAAACCCGGATGGTGCCGGTCAGCCACGGCCTTTTCCTCAGGAAAGGCCCCGGCGACCCGGAGATGGGAAAACCCGTCTTCCATTCCATGATACCTGCCTGGTTCTTGCGGAAGCTCCCTCCGATCAAAGAGGAGAGCTGAGACCCAAGGGCTCTGAGATTAAATCTCGGAGCCCTTTTTCATTTGACCGTTTCTGCTATTATGGATATAATCAAAAAAGCGCTAAAATCTTAAAATCAATATGCAAAAAAAACCCTTAGCTTTAATAATAGTTTCTTTGATAATAGCCCTGGCGGGAGCCGTGGGTTTTTATATCTACGAAAAC
Source organism: uncultured Candidatus Saccharibacteria bacterium (assembly GCA_964393465.1). Classification (GTDB taxonomy): domain Bacteria; phylum Patescibacteriota; class Minisyncoccia; order Minisyncoccales; family MHMH01; genus CAYMTT01. Next base: position 13,293 of record CAYMTT010000005.1, read on the forward strand.
AGCAGAATAGAAGAGCCGCCTTTCTCTGAGGATATTTCTTTCGAGGATCTGCAAAAAGATCCGCGCCTGATAGAAAAGGAAAGCTTTTCTCTCTATTTGCCCGAGGGCTGGCAAGAGTCGGAAGCGGGCCCCCAGTTCGTGCTCAAGGCCAGGAAAGATTCAGAAGAGTTCGCCAGCCAGGCGGCAGAATCTCTGGGTTTTAAGAGCTATCTCGCCGTGACCCTGGATGATCTGGGAACCAAGGATCTGTCTTCTTATATCGAAGCCTTGAAAGAATTCATGTTCCAGACCATGGAAGAGGTGAGCTTTGAGGAAAAGGAACAAGAAACCGTGGACGGGCTCAGCGTCCGTTTCGTGGAGGCCGGAGGCACGGACGAGAACCTGGAGCTGAAAATACTCATGGCTTTCGTTCAGGATCAAGAATCCAAGGCCTGGACGTTAGTCTTTAACACAACCGATTCTTACTGGGAAGAATACAAAGAAGATTTTTACGAAAGCGTCCGGAGCTTCGATTTGAAATAGCGATTGATCGCGCCGGCTTCCTATAATTAAAGAATAAAACCTATGGCAAAGAAAAAAAGCAAAAAGAGGGTTCAAAAGAAAACTCCTTCAAAAAAGAAGCCCTCAAAGAAAAACCGCCGGCCTTCGGAAAACTCCCAGGATGAAATTCAAAAGACCAGAATAAGGGTCATAGGCGTAGGCGGAGGAGGAGGGACGATAATTTCCGAAATCGCCCCTTATCTCAAAAGGGTGGATTTCGTGGCAGCCAACACGGATTCCCAGGCATTGAAAGAGCTTTCCAAAAAAGTGAGGACTTTTCATTTCGGTCAGCAGATCACCCGCGGGTTGGGCTGCGGCATGGACCCCAAGCTGGGCCAAAGGGCCGCCCACGAGGAAAAAAGCAGGATAGCCGGACTTTTCAAAGGCATAGATTTGGTAGTTTTCGTTTCAACTCTCGGGGGAGGAACGGGTTCGGGAGCCGTTCCCGAATTTGCCAAAATCGCCAAGGAAATGGGAACTATCACCGTCGGCATTTTTACCCTTCCTTTCAAGTTCGAGGGCTCCAAAAGGTTGCAGATAGCCAAAAACAGTCTGGACAAGGTGTCTCCTCATCTGAACGTGCTGTCTGTGATACTCAACGAAAACATCTTCAAAATAATCGACAAGGATACCCCCTTGGCCAAGTCTTTTTCTGCCATAAACGGCAGGCTGGCCGAGAACCTCAAGGGTTTCTGCGAAATGATATATTCTCCCGGACTCATTAACATCGATTTTGCCGATTTTAAAACCATTCTCGACGGCAGGGGCAGACTGAGCTATTTAAACAGCGTATATGCCCAGGGAAGCAACAGGGCCGAGGAAGCGGCCAAAGCGGTTTTAAAGAGCCCCTTCCATGAATACGGAATAGAGGGAGCAGAAAGGATTCTTTTCAACATTACCGCTTCCCCCGATTTGGGTCTGAGGGAAGTGGAGCACATTTCCACCACCATTTCTGATTTTAACAAGAGAGCAAAGATAATTTTCGGAGTGGCTCAAGACGCCGGCTACAAGAGCAGGCTGAGGGTGACCTTGCTGGCGGTCGGCTGCGGGAAAAAATCCGAGCCCAAACCCAAGCCGAAACCCAAGCCCAAGCCGAAACCTGAGCCGGAGCCCAAACCGGTTCCTCCCGAAAAAAAGCCCAAAAAGAAGAAAAAACCCAAAAAAGTCAAAGCGGTGGCCCCGAAAGAATCCAAAGAAAGAAAAAACGCCTTGGATTTGAAAAAAGAGGCTGAAAAAACCGAAAAAGAGATGCTGGATCAGGAAAAACAATGGGACATACCCGCTTTTTTGAGGAAAAACCAGGAAAACGAATAATAATTCAAAATGAACGGAATTAAAAAAGCAGTCATATTGGTCGCCGGCATGGGAACGAGATTTCTGCCCCTTTCCAGGGCGGTTCCCAAAGAGCTTTTGCCTTTGGCCGATAAACCCACCATACATTATCTTTTGCAGGAAGCGGTAGATTCGGGAATCAAAGAGGTCGTTTTCGTGGTAGCTCCCGGAAAAAAGCAGGAAATGACAGATTACTTGAAAAGGTCTCCCAAGCTTGAAAAGATCCTCAAGGACCGGAAAAAAGATCATTTGCTGGAACGATTAAAAAGCTTGGAAGAAATTTCCAAAGCTTTGGAGTTTTCCTTTGTCGTCCAGAAAGAACCTCTGGGAGACGGCCACGCCGTTTTACAGGCGAAAAAAATAGTCAACGAACCCTGCGTCGTTTTCTTTACCGACGACATCATAGATTCCAGGGTTCCCTGCGCCGCTCAGCTGGCCCAGGTTTTCAAGACCTGCCAGAGGCCGGTGCTGGCCTTGAGAAGCGTTCCCAAAGAAAGCATTCCCCATTACGGAGTGGTTTCTCCCGAAAAGATAGCCTCCAGGTTTTACAAGATAAAAAGCATAGTAGAAAAGCCGTCTTTGGAATCGGCACCTTCCGACCTGGCCTTGATAGGGAGGTCGATAATAACTCCGGACGTTTTCGATTACTTGAAAAAAGCCCCCTTTAACCAGAAAGGGGAGATAATACTGGCCGAAGTCCTTAATGAAATGGCCAAAAAGGACGGCAAGGTAATTTACGGCCACGAAATAGAAGGAGAGTGGCTGGAATGCGGAGACCTTCCCCGCTGGATGAAGGCCAATCTGCATTTTTCCTTGAAGCATGAAAGATTCGGGCCCGAACTCAAAGAATATTTGAAACAAATTAAAATAAAGTGATATGGCGGCCATATCTTCTTTGGAAAAAGACCAGGTTTCAATGCCTGCCCGGGAAATATACGAGAGCGTGGAGATAGTCTCCATAATCGGGCTTTTCAACTATATTAACAGGTTCAATAATACTTTTTGCATACTTCCTGAATAATTCTATGGCTCGGAAAGAATACGATTTGATAATCATAGGAGGGGGGCCGGCCGGAGTGGCAGCGGGCATTTATGCTGCCAGATACAGGCTGAATGTCATGCTGGTGAGTAAAATCTTCGGCGGACAGATGGCCAGGAAAGCGGTGGGTATAGAAAATTATCCCGGCTTTGAAAAAATATCCGGATTGGATCTTATCAAAAAGTTTGAGAAGCAGTTGAAAAAGCAGAAAATAGATGTTGAAAAAAACCAGGTTGTCAGAATTAAAAAAAAGAACGGTCTTTTTTCCGTTCTAACCAGCAGCAAGCAGATTTTTTCAGCCAAAGCGGTTATTGCCGCCTCCGGGGCAGACCCCAGGCCCATGGAAGTTCCCGGAGAGAAAAAATTCATAGGCAAGGGAGTTTCTTACTGTACCGCCTGCGACGCTCCCATGTACCAGGGAGAGAAGGTGGCCGTTATCGGAGGCGGAAACACCGGCTTTGAAGCGGCGCTGGTCCTGGCCAATTACGCCGAAAAAGTATATATCCTGGAATTTTCAAAAGATGTCAATGCCGACGAAGAAAATAAAGAAAGGGCGGGAAAATATTCAAATATAGAGATTATAACTTCTGCCGCTTTGAAAAAAATAGAAGGGGGAAAGTTCGTCGAATCTCTGACTTATCAGGATTTAAAATCCAAAAAGGCAGAAAAGCTTGGGGTCGGAGGCATTTTCGTGGAGATAGGATCGCAGCCGGCCACCTCTTTTTTGAACGGTCTGGTCGATTTCAGCGAAAGGGACGAGATAAAGATAGACCAAAAAACATATAAAACCAAAACTCCTGGATTGTTTGCCGCCGGAGACGTCACCGACGTCAAATACAAGCAAATAGTCATTGCCGCCGGACAGGGGGCCGGAGCCGCTCTTTCCGCTTACGAATATCTTCAAAAACAATGAAAAAATCAACTATAGAAAAGATAAAAGCCAGAGAGATACTCGACTCCAGGGGCAAATGGACTCTGGAAGTGGATTTGTTCACGCAAGACGGGCTTTTCAGGTCGGCCGTTCCTTCGGGAGCTTCCACCGGAAAAAGGGAGGCTGCGGCTCTGCCGGCTTTGGAAGCTGCGGAAAACGTCAACAAAAAAATAGCTCCCCGGCTCGAGGGCAAAGACCCTCTTTTGCAGAAAGAAATCGACGCTGAAATGATTGAGATGGACGGCACCCAAAACAAGTCCAACTTGGGGGCCAATGCCATTCTCGGCGTTTCTTTGGCTTTGGCCCGGGCGGGAGCCGCCAGCTGCAAGCTTCCTTTATGGAAGTATATCGGGTCCAATTTCGATTTCAAAGCTTCCCTGCCAAAGCCTTCTTTCAACGTCATAAACGGGGGAGCTCACGCTTCCAACGATTTGGATTTTCAGGAATTCATGATAGTGCCCCAGGAAAAGAGTTTCAAAGAATCTTTGAAGCGGGCCTCTGAAATTTACTGGCAATTGAGAAAAAAGCTGGGAGCCAATGTCGGCGACGAAGGGGGATTCGCTCCGCCTTTTAAGTCTCCCGAGGAGGCCCTGGATTTGGTTTCCGCAGAGGGAGTTGGGGTGATTCTGGATGTGGCAGCTTCCCAGTTTTTCAAAGAAGGAAAATACGAAACCAATTTCGGGAAATTCGACTTCCAGGGGCTTTTAGATTATTATTCGGAGCTGGTCGAAAAATATCCCATAGAAGCCATTGAAGATCCGTTTGCGGAAGACGACTGGGAAGGTTTTGAAAGAATAACCCAAGTTCTGGGAGAAAAGATAACCGTTATCGGAGACGACTTGCTGACCACCAATCCCGAAAAGATAAAAGAAGCTTCCAGGAAGAAAGCTTGCAACGGGCTTTTGCTTAAAGTAAACCAGATAGGGACCTTGAGCGAGGCTTTGGAAGCGGCTTCTCTGGCCGGGAATTCCGGCTGGAAGGTAATGGTTTCCCACCGCTCCGGAGAAACCTGCGACGATTTCATCGCCGATTTGGCTGTCGGAATCGGAGCAGACTATATAAAGTCTGGAGCTCCGGCCCGCGGAGAAAGGACGGCCAAATACAACAGGCTTTTGAGAATAGAAGAAGAATTCAAATCATGAAATACATTTTTTTGATAATCGACGGCCTGGGAGACAGGCCCATAGATCAATTGGGGCAAAAGACCCCTTTGGAAGCAGCTTACACTCCCAATCTGGACAAGATGGCAGAAAAGGGCAGCTGCGGGCTGGTCGAACCTTTTTTGTTTCCCTGGCAGGAATATCCCGCTTCCGACACTTCCCATCTGGCTCTTTTCGGCTATGATCCGGAGGTATACTATCTCGGCCGCGGGCCTTACGAGGCTGCCGGCGTCGGCATGGAATTAAAGCGGGGAGACGTGGCCCTGAGAGCTAATTTTGCCACCTTGGAGGAAGGAAAGATAAAAGACAGAAGGGCGGCCAGGATAAAAGATACGGCTTCCCTGGTCCAATCCCTGGACGGAACGGAAATAGACAATGTCAAGTTTTTCTTTCAAAAATCGGGAGGGCACCGAGCCGTTTTGGTTCTGAGAGGCCAAGGGCTTTCTTCCAGGATTTCCGGAAACGATCCCAAGAAAGAAGGAAAAGCGCCCTTGGAAATAGAGCCTTTGGACGGCTCCAAAGAGGATTTGTTTACTGCCAAAGTTTTGAATCTTTTCCTGGAAAAGGCGGCAGAGGTTTTAAAAGACCATCCCTTGAACCTGGAAAGGGAAAAACAGGGTTTGCTTCCGGGAAACTTTTTGCTGGTGAGGGGAGCCGGGCAATTGAAGAAAACCCCGAGCTTTGAGGAAAGATACGGCCTGAAAGCCTGCTGCCTGACCGCCGGAGGGCTCTACCGGGGAGTGGGAGTTATCCTGGGTATGGAGCCTTTCGAGATAGAGGACTTGGGAGAAAAGATCAAGAAAGCCTGCGAGCTTTCCGCAGAATTTGATTTCGTTTTCTGCCATGTCAAGGAAACAGACGAGTTCAGCCACGACGGAGATTACGAAGGAAAGAAAAATTTCATCGAGAATATAGACAAAGAGGCCAAAGCTCTTTTGGGCCTGAAAGATACGGCGGTTCTGGTTACGGGGGACCATTCCACCTGCTGCGCTTTAAAGCAGCACTGCGCAGAGCCCATACCCTGTTTGATTTACGGAAAAAAAGCTGATAAAGTGGATGTATTCGGAGAAAAAGCCTGCCTTGAAGGAGGGCTGGGCAGGATAAAGCAGGTTAATTTATTCAATAAAGCTAAAAATTTATGAACTTCAGGTTTTCTCAAAAAACAATAGTTTTGGCAGCTGCAGTTCTGCTGGCGGCAGCGGGAGCATATTTCTTTTATTCCGGCGGCAGCTGCTCTTTTGAAAAAGCGACCCTTTCTTTGGATCAAGCTTCCCAAAAAACGCTGGATTTTGTCAACGAAAGCATCCAGGAAGAAGGCATTACCGCTTCCTTGGTCGAGGCCGTGGAAGAAAGCGGGGTCTATCAGATAGAGATGGATATTGCCGATACCAAATACGTTTCTTTCATAACCAAAGACGGCAGGTTCCTTTTCCCGAGCGGATATGATTTAAAGCAGGTAGAAGAAGACAAAAAATCGGAAAAGACCGACAGACCCGACGTTAAACTGTTCGTCATGAGCTACTGCCCCTACGGCCTGCAAATGCAGAAAGCCTATCTTCCCGTTTACGACCTTTTGAAGGACAAGGCCGACATGGGCATATATTTTGTCGACTACATCATGCACGGCAAAGACGAAATAGACGAAAACCTGAGGCAGTACTGCATACAGGAAGAGCAGCCCGAAAAATATTATTCCTACCTGAGCTGTTTTTTGCAGTCAGGAGACACGGAAGGCTGTCTTTCTTCAACTTCAATAGACCTAGAAAAAATGGAAAGCTGCGTTTCCGAAAAAGATTCGGAATACCAGATAACCGAAAAATACGAAGACGAGAGCACTTGGCTGCAGGGATATTATCCCTTGTTCGACCTTCAGGCCGACTTGAACGACCAATACGGGATTTCCGGTTCTCCCACCTTGATAATCAACGGCAAAGAGGTGAATCCGAGCAGATCTCCGGAATCTTTGAAAACAGCGGTTTGCGCGGCTTTTAATGATCCTCCCGAAGAATGCTCCCAGACCTTGTCCGAAGAAACTTTCACTCCCAGCTTCGGCCTGGAAACCGCCGAAGAAATCCCGGAAGGGGACTGCCAATAATCCAATTTTTATGGCAAAAACAATCGGGATAGATATAGGAGCGACAAAAACCGGATTCGTTCTTTTTTCGAGAGGCAGAAAGAAGAGCTACTGGAAGATTCCCACCCCCAAAAAGGATCTGCCGGAAGTCTTGGCAAAGGAAGCTTCCAAAAACGGCCGTCTCGACGGGGTCGGAATAGGAGCGCCCGGGCCTTTGGACAAAGAAAGAAAGGTTTTGCTGAACCCTCCCAATTTGAAAGGAGTTTTCCGTTTGCCTCTGGCAGAGATCCTGCAGAAAAAACTGAAAACGAAAGTGAAAATGGAGAACGACGCCAACTGCTTCGCTTTGGGGGAAGCTTTAAAGGGAGCGGGCAGAGGCAAGAGAACGGTTTTCGGAATAACCCTGGGAAGCGGGGTCGGCGGAGGAATAGTCATGGAGGGAAAGATCTATCGCGGATCTTTCGGCTCGGCAGGAGAGATAGGGCACGTTCCCTTGCAGCTGCAGGGCTTGAAATGCGGCTGCGGCAACCGGGGATGCCTGGAAGCCTATCTTTCCCAGGAGTTCTTTTTGAGAAAAGGGGTCGTTCCCCTGGAGCTCCAGAAAAAGGCGGCTCGGGGAGAAAAAAAGGCTCTGGCCTTGTACAAAGAATACGGAAAGATTCTGGGAGCCGGCCTGTCGGTGGTCACCAATCTGCTGGATCCTGATATAATAGTGGTCGGCGGGGGAATCTCCAACGCTTACCGGTTTTTCGCCAAAGAAGCGGAAAAAGAGATGAGGAAAAGGACCATATCCCTCATTTCAAAAAAGAAAATTAAAATTAAAAAAGCCGAGCTCGGCGACTCGGGAGGAGCCGTCGGGGCGGCCCTGCTAATATGACAGTACGAGTTTTTTCAACCCAAATGTGCCCTTACTGCGTCACTTTAAAAGACTATTTAAAAGAGCATAAAATAGATTTTGAGGACATTGACGTGGCCCAAGACAAGGAAGGCCGGGAGGAAATGATGGAAAAGTCCGGCCAGAGAGGGGTTCCGGTGGTGGAAATAGACGGGCAGATCGTAGTGGGCTTTGAAAAGGAGAAAATATCTTCCCTGCTGGGAATCAAAGATTAAAATTAAATAAAATATTATGGCCTTGAAAATAGCTATAAACGGTTTTGGCCGCATCGGCCGCCCGGCCCTGAGGCATATTTTGGATTCTTTGCCCGGACTGGAGTTGGCGGCCATAAACGATTTGACAGATCCTCAAACCCTGGCTCATCTTTTAAAGCACGATTCCGTTTACGGTGCTTACGGCAAAAAAGTGGAATCGGGGAAGGATTTCCTTTCGGTCGAAGGCGAAAAGATAAAGATTTTTGCAGAAAAAGACCCTCTCAATCTTCCCTGGAAAGAATTGGGAATCGACGTGGTGCTGGAGTGCACCGGAGCTTTCAGGGATTACGAGGGAGCTTCGAAACACGTAAAGGCGGGAGCCAAAAAGGTGGTAATTTCCGCTCCTAGCAAAGATCCAGAAAAAATTCCTACCCACGTTTTGGGGGTCAACGAAGAAAAGCTGGAGCCGGAAAAATACGACGTTTTCGACATGGGCTCTTGCACTACCAACTGCCTGGCGCCGGTCGTCAAAATCCTCCAGGATAATTTCAAGATAGAAAAAGGCTTTATGACCACCGTGCACAGCTATACCAACGACCAGAAAATCCTGGATCTGCCCCACAAAGACCTGAGAAGGGCCAGGGCCGCCGTTTTGAACATCATTCCCACGACCACGGGAGCTGCCAAGGCCATCTGCCAGGTAATGCCCGAATTGAAGGGCAAGCTCGACGGCATAGCCGTGAGAGTTCCCACTCCGGTAGGCTCTATTATAGACTTGGTCTGCCAGGTTGAAAAAGAAACGACTGCAGAAGAGCTGAACGACGTTTTCAGGAAGGAAGCTTCCAAAGACAAGCTGAAGGGCATTTTCAGGGTGGAAGACACTCCCTTGGTTTCCTCCGATTACGTCGGGGACGGCTATTCTTCGATACTGGATTCCGACCAGACCAAGGTTATGGGAGGAAACTTGGTCAAAGTGCTTTCCTGGTACGACAACGAATGGGCTTACGCTTCCCGCTTGGGAGAGTTTGCAGAATATCTGGGAAAGAAAATTAAGTAAAATGGAGAGGGATCGGAAGGCGCGGGCTAGAACCCGCGCTTTTAAGTTTTCCACAGTGTTAAAAAGGCTTCCAATTGATATAATGGATTAAAGCTTTTATATGGAAAAAAAGGTTTCTCAAAACGGCGGAACTTTGTATTATCCCGCCCAAAAATTCAAAGAACAGGCTCTGCTTTCCGATCCGTCTGTCTATCAAAAGGCTTTGGAAAATCCCGTCGCTTTCTGGGAGGAGCTGGCAAGCGAGCTTTTCTGGTTCAAAAAATGGAAAAAAGGGTTTTCTCACAAACCCCCGTTTTTTAAATGGTTCGAGAAAGGAAAGATAAATCTGACAGCCAATATATTCGAGAGGGACTGGGATAACAGAAAAGACAAAAAGGCCCTTGTCTGGGAGCCCGAGCCGGTTGAGGAGGAACCGAGGGTTTTTACCTATTCGGAATTAAAGGAGGAAGTGGAAAAATGCGCTTCTTTTTTGAAAAAGAACGGGGTCAAGAAAGGGGACAGGGTCGGAGTCTATCTCCCCATGATCCCCGAGATCGTAGTCGTCATGCTGGCTTGCCTGAGAATAGGGGCGGTCCACAGCGTGGTGTTTTCCGCTTTTTCTCCTTCTGCTCTGAGGGTGAGGCTGCAGGATACGGAAGCCAAAATTCTTTTTACGGCCGACAATTACCACAGGCGGGGCAATGTAATCGATCTTGAAAAAAACGCCAGGCAAGGGGCCAAAGACACCAAGGTCAAGAAAATATTCGTTTTAAAGAGGTCTGGAAAAGATCATCCTTGGGAAAAAGAGGAGGCGAAAGCGGAGCCAGAAAAAATGGACGCTTCCGACATCCAATTCATTCTTTACACTTCCGGGTCCACGGGAAAGCCCAAAGGCTGCGTCCACGCCTGCGGAGGATACACGGTCCAGGCCTACTGGACGGGAAAGTGGATTTTCGATTTCCACGAAGACGACGTTTTTTGGTGCACTTCCGACCCGGGCTGGATAACCGGGCACACCTATACGATTTATTCCCCCTTGCTTAACGGAATTTGCACCTTGATGTTCGAGGGAGCTCCCGACTGGCCAGAACCCGACCGCTGGGCAGAGATAATCGAAAAGCACCAAGTGAGCGTTTTTTACACAGCTCCCACGGCCATAAGGATGTTCGAAAAATACGGAAAAGAATTCGTTGAGAAGCACAACTTGGAAAAATTGAGGCTTTTGGGATCTGTCGGAGAACCAATAGACGAATCTGCCTGGCAGTGGTATTTCGAGAACGTCGGAAAGGGAAGATGCCCCATAGTGGATACCTGGTGGCAGACGGAAACCGGAGGCATAGTCATAACTTCCTTGCCGGGAATGGGCCCCTTTCGGCCCGCCTTTACCGGTTTGCCTTTCCCCGGAGTGAAAATGGACATTTTGGATGAAAAAGGAAATTCCTGCCCTCCCGAAAAACAAGGGAGCCTGGTTATGCTGCCCCCCTTCGTGCCCAGCTTGCTGAGAGGGGTGTACAAGAACAAAAAAAGATATTTGAAAACTTATTGGAGCCAATTCGGCAAAGAAAAGTATTTTACCAGCGATACGGCCTACAAAGACAAAAACGGCTTGATAAGGATAGTGGGGAGGGCTGACGATGCCATAAAAGTGGCGGGGCATCGCCTGACCACCGGAGAATTGGAAGCTGCCATAAACCTGCATCCGGAAATAACCGAGTGCGCGGTCATTGGCGTTCCCGACAAGATAAAAGGGGAAGTGCCTGCCGCCTTTGTCGTTTACAAAGGGGAAAGGCCGGAAGAAGAAATCAAAAAAGAAATCGTGGGCAAGGTCGTTTCAGAGATAAGCCCGGTGGCAAAACCCAAGCAGGTTTATCTGGTTGAAGATCTGCCCAAAACCAGGTCTGGAAAGATAATGAGGAGGATTTTGAGAAAGCTTTTCACCGGAGAAGACCTGGGAGACCTCTCCACTCTGGCCAACCCCCAGACGGTGGAGGAAATTAAAATTAAAATAAAATGACTTCAAAAAAAGGGTTTACTTTAATAGAGCTTTTGGTGGTTATATCCATAATCGGGCTTTTGGCCGGCATAGTCCTTATGCCCATGAGCAAACAGAGAGAAAAAGCCCAAGACGCTAACATCAAACGGCACATGCACCAGCTTAGGAATGCGGCCGAGATGATTTATGACAGCACCGGAACATATAATCAAATTTGCGATGAGTCCGACGATACCTTGTCAGAAGACAGAGATGATTTAAGATTGATCGAAAGATCCGTCACCGATGAAAACGGAGGCTGGGGAATCAAGTGCTTTGAATCTGCGGACAAAAGAGATTTTGCCGCTTCCTCCCGTCTTACTGAGGACTCGGAGACTTGTTGGTGCGTGGAGTCTGCCGGCAGCGGAATAGAATTGGACTGTCCGGAAATTGAAAGCGCCCGATGCGTTTGCCCCTGATTTATGAAAAAAGTTTTGAAATTCAACCAAATATCTTCAAAGGACGTTCCCTTAGTAGGAGGAAAAAACGCTTCTTTGGGGGAGATGTACTGCAATCTTTCCAAAAAGGGAGTGAGGGTTCCCGACGGCTTCGTTTTGACTTCGCACGCATACCGCAGCTATTTGGAAGAAAACGGAATAGAAAAAGAGCTCCAAAAGGTTTTTAAGAAGTTCAAGCCCAACAGCTTGGAAATCTTGAGGGAAACTGGCAGAAAAGCCAGAAGTCTCATTTTGGAAAGCGAGATTCCTTCCGACCTGGAAAAGGAGGTTTTAAAGCATTATAAAAGCCTGGGGAGTCCCGAGGTGGCCGTAAGGTCTTCGGCCACCGCAGAAGACTTGCCTTCCGCTTCCTTTGCCGGCCAGCACGAAACCTTTCTGAACGTCAAAGGGAAGAAAGCTCTTTTGGATGCCGTCAAAAAATGCATGGCCTCTTTGTTTACGGACAGGGCCATATCTTACAGGGAAGAAAAAGGATTCTCCCATTTGGAAATAGCCTTGTCGGTCGGGGTTCAGAAAATGGTCAGGAGCGATCTGGCTTCTGCCGGGGTTATCTTCACAATAGATACGGAAACCGGATTTCCCGGCGCCGTTCTGGTGAATTCCATCTGGGGAGTGGGGGAAATGATAGTCAAGGGAAAGATAACTTCCGACGAATTTTACGTTTTCAAGCCGACCCTGGAAAAGGGCTACAAGCCGATAATCGTCAAAAATCTGGGCAGAAAAACCAAGAAATACGTTTATGGAAAAAAGGGAGGGCTCAAGGAAGTTTCGGTTTCCCCTTCTTTTCAATTGAAGTTTTCCCTGAGCGACGAGGAAGTGTTGAAGCTGGCCGGATGGGCCCGCACGATAGAGAAGCACTACGGGAGGCCTCAGGACATTGAATGGGCCAAGGACGGAAAAACGGGAAAATTGTTTATAGTCCAGTCCAGGCCCGAAACGGTGCATGCGGTCCAAAAGGGAAAGTTCTACGAAGAGTATGAGGTAAAAAGCAAAAAAGCCCCGCTTCTCACGGGCATTGCCGTGGGCAACAGGATAGGAAGGGGCAGGGCCAGGGTGATAAAAGACGTTTCGGAAATATCCAAATTCAAAAAAGGGGAAATTCTGGTGACTTCCATGACAGATCCCGATTGGGTTCCCGTCATGAGAATGGCTTCGGCCGTGGTTACCGACGAGGGTTCCAAAACCTGCCATGCGGCCATTGTCAGCAGGGAAATGCAGCTGCCTTGCATCGTGGGAACGGTTAAAGGCACCAAAGTGATGAAGACCGGAAAGAATTTCACCGTGGACTGCACCCAAGGCCTGAGAGGAAGGATATATTCGGGAAAAGTGCCTTTTGAGACCAAAAGGTACGATTTGGAAAAAATTCCCGAAATCGGCACCAAAATCATGGTCAACATCGGAGCTCCCGATTCGGCTTTCCGTAATTCTTTTCTCCCTGTTCAGGGAGTGGGCTTGGCCAGGGAAGAGTTCATAATCGCAGAAAAGATAAAGGTCCATCCTTTGGCTCTTTATCATTTTGAAAAGCTGAAAAACGCCGATCTGAAAAAAAGGATCGAAAAGATAACCGTCGAACATAAAGACAAAAAGGAGTTTTTCGTAAAAGAGCTGGCAGAGGGCATTGCCCAGATCGCCGCCGCTTTCTACCCCAAAGAGGTGATCGTCAGGTTTTCCGATTTCAAGACCAACGAATACCGGAATCTGGTCGGAGGGGAGCTTTTCGAAAAGGAAGAGTCCAATCCCATGCTCGGTTTCAGGGGAGCTTCCCGATATCTGGACGAAGGCTATCAGCCGGCCTTTCTGCTCGAATGCCTGGCTTTCAAGAGAGTGAGGGAGGTCTTCGGGCTAAAGAACGTTTCGGGTATGGTTCCTTTCTGCAGGACCTTGAAAGAGGGCGGGGAAGTGAAAAAACTAATCAAAAGCCGCCTGCCGGGAATGAAGCTTTACGTCATGTGCGAAATTCCCTCCAACGTTTTGCTGGCCGATGATTTTTTGGAAATTTTCGACGGCATGAGCATCGGAAGCAACGATCTGACCCAGCTGGTTCTGGGCCTGGACAGGGACAACGCCAAAATGTCCAAAGTGAGCGACGAGAGGAATGAAGCTGTGAAAATAATGGTTTCCCGGGCCATTCAGGCCTGCCGCAGGAAAAAGAAATACTGCGGGATATGCGGCCAGGCGCCGTCTGACTATCCGGAATTTGCCAGATTCCTGGCAAAAGAGAAGATAGAATCCATTTCCCTGAATCCGGACACCGTCATCAAAACCATAATGGATCTTTCAAAAAAGAAGTGAGTTCTTGAAATTTTTCCCGCAGAGGGATATAATGGAAAGGTATGGCAAAATATATATACTTTTTTAGCAAAGAAAAATCCGAAGGAGGATCCGATCTAAAAGACCTTCTCGGCGGAAAGGGAGCCAATCTGGCCCAGATGGCCAAAATGGGCATTCCCGTTCCTCCAGGATTCACCATTTCCACTGAAACCTGCACGTATTTTTACGAGCACAACCACAGCTATCCCGAAGGCCTTCGGGACAAAGTCGAAGAGAGCGTGGCCAAAGTGGAAAAATTAAGGGGCTTGAAATTCGGGGATAAGGAAAACCCTCTGCTTTTTTCCGTCCGCTCGGGAGCCAGGATTTCCATGCCCGGAATGATGGATACGGTTTTGAACTTGGGCTTGAACGACGAAATAGCCGAAAGAATGGCCCAAAAAGACCCGGTTTTCGCCTGGAACTCCTATTGGCGGTTCATCTTTATGTTCGCCGACGTGGTTATGGGAGCCAAAAAAGAAGATCTTTCCGAAGTGCTGGAATCTTTGAAAAAAGAAAAGGGCTTCGAGAACGATGTAGAGCTGTCCGCCCAAGACTGGCAGGAAACCGCCCAAAGGCTCAAAAACAAGATCAAACACCTCACCGACAGGGAAATACCGCAAGATCCCTGGGAGCAGTTGTGGGAAGCGGTAGGGGCGGTTTTCAAATCATGGAACAATCCCAGAGCCATCACTTACAGAAAGATAAATAAAATTCCCGATTTGTGGGGGACTGCCGTGAACTGCCAGTCGATGGTTTTTGGCAATTTCAACGAAAAATCGGGAAGCGGAGTCGGATTCACAAGGAATCCTTCCACCGGAGAAAAAAAAGTTTACGGAGAATTTTTGCAGAAAGCCCAGGGAGAGGACGTGGTGGCCGGAACCAGGACGCCCCTGCCTCTGGAGGAGCTGGAAAAGATTTTCCCCGAATGCTACGAGGAAATTCTGAAGATTTCCAAAACCCTGGAAGACTATTTCAAGGACATGCAGGACATTGAATTTACCATTGAAAACGGGAAGCTTTGGATGCTCCAGACAAGGACCGGAAAAAGGACGGCCAAAGCCGCTTTAAAAATAGCTTTGGACCTTCACAAGGAAGGATTCATCAACAAGTCTCAGGCTTTGATGAAAGTGGACCCTGCCGTTCTGGAGACTCTTTTCCGCCCTTCATTTGATCCGGCTTTCAAAAAAGAAGTGCTGGCCAAAGGCTTGGCAGCTTCCCCGGGAGCTGCCGTAGGAGAGGCGGTTTTCGATCCCGATGAGGCCGTGGAAATGGTCAACCAAGGCAGGAAAGCCATTTTGGTCAGAATGGAAACTTCTCCCGAAGACATTCACGGCATAGCCGCCGCCGAAGGAGTGCTCACAGCCAGAGGTGGAATGACTTCGCACGCCGCCCTGGTCACCAGGGCCATGGGAAAGCCCGGAATCGTGGGCTGCAAAGGAATTTACGTGGATTACAAGAATCAGCTTTTCCAGGCGGGAGACAAAAAAGTTAAAAAAGGTGATAAAATATCAATAGACGGCACCACCGGGGAATTGATGCTGGGCGAGCTTCCGACCAAGCCCCCGGGGGTTTCAGAAGACCTGGACAGGATTCTGGAATGGGCCGACAAGGAAAGGAAGTTGAAGATTTTTGCCAACGCCGACACGCCCGAACAGGCTCAGAAAGCCAGGGGGTTCGGAGCCGAAGGCATAGGGCTTTGCCGGACAGAACACATGTTCTTTGAAGAGGAAAGAATAAGCATTTTCCGGAGGATGATTCTGGCCAAAGACAAAGAAGCGAGAGAATCAGCCTTGGCCAAAATACTTCCTCTCCAGAAAGGGGATTTTCTCGGCATTTTCAAGGCAATGGAAGGGCTGCCGGTCATCATCAGGCTGCTGGATCCTCCCTTGCACGAATTCCTGCCCCAGAAAGACGAGGAGATAGAATCTTTGGCGGAAGAGTCCGGAGTGCCCTTTGAAGAGTTAAAGTCGCGCTCAGAAAGCATGAAAGAGCTCAATCCCATGCTCGGGCACAGAGGGCTCAGGCTGGGAATAACTTTCCCGGAGATATATGAAATGCAGGCCAGAGCGGTCATGGAGGCTGCCTGTCAGCTGGCAAAGGAAGGCAAAAAAGTGGTTCCCGAAATAATGATTCCCTTAACCATAGACGCCAAGGAATACGCGATAGTCGAAAATTCGGTCAGAAAGGTCTGCGAAGATGTCATCAAAGAGACGGAAGCCGAACTTAATTACAAAATAGGGACAATGATTGAAACTCCGAGGGCCGCCTTGACCGCGGGAAAGATAGCAGAAAAAGCCGAATTTTTCTCTTTCGGCACCAACGACCTCACCCAGACCGCCATGGGAATTTCCAGGGACGACGCGGGAAGATTCCTTCCCTTGTACCTGGACAAAAAGATTTTCGAAGAAGATCCTTTCATCAGCCTAGATGAGGAAGGAGTGGGAGAACTGGTGAAGATGGGAAAGGAAAAAGGAAGGAGATCGGACAAGGATCTGGAAATCGGAATCTGCGGCGAGCACGGGGGAGACCCCAAATCAATAGATTTTTGCTACAGGACCGGCTTGAACTACGTGAGCTGTTCGCCCTTCAGGGTGCCTATCGCCCGGCTGGCGGCGGCCCAGGCGGCATTAAAAAACAAGTAATAAATATTTATGCCAAAAAAGAAAGCCAAAAAAGTCGGCATTCTTACGGGAGGCGGGGACTGCCCCGGTTTAAACGCCGCCATCAGGGCGGTGGTAAAAAGAGGCCACCAACTGGGATTCGAGTTTGTGGGCATCAAGGACGGCTGGAAAGGGATGATTGAGAACGACTCCGAAACTTTAAGGGAGAAAGACGTTTCCGGAATTCTTCCCTGGGGAGGAACCATTCTGGCCAGTTCCAGGACCAACCCTTTGAAAATAGAAAAGGGAGTGGAAAAGACGGTAGCCAACTTCAAGAAAATGAATCTTGACGCTCTCATAGTGATAGGAGGGGACGATACCCTGGGAGTGGCCAGGCATCTTTCAAAGAAAATTCCGGTCGTCGGCATACCAAAAACGATAGACAACGACCTGATGGACATGGACTACTGCATCGGCTTCCATACGGCCGTCAGAACCATCATGGAGGCGGTGGACAAGCTTCACTCGACTGCAGAATCCCACCACCGGGTGATGATTCTCGAGGTTATGGGCAGGCATTTCGGCTGGATCGCTGTTTACGCCGGATTGGCGGGAGGGGCAGACTACATTTTGATTCCCGAAGATGCCATAGACATTGACGAGGTCTGCAGGAATATTAAAAAGAGAGTGAAAAGGGGAAAAAGGTTCAGCATCATAGTTGTGGCAGAAGGCGCAAAGCTGAAAGAGGGCAAGATGGTGACAAAAACCGAGGAAAAAGACCTTTTCGGCCACGCCAGGCTGGGAGGGATCGGAGACCTGGTCGGAAAATTAATAAAAGAAAAGACAGATATAGATACCAGGACTTCCAATATAGGGCACGTAGCCAGAGGAGGAACCCCGGGGCACTACGACAGGATTTTGGGAACTCTGCTCGGAGTAAAGGCCATCGAGCTCGTTTCCAAGAGGCAGTTTAACAAAGTGGCCGTTCTGAAAGACAACAAAGTCAAAACCCTGTCTTTCTCAAAGATAAGGGGAGGAAGGGCGGTTGACAAGGAAGTCTACAGGGTGTCGAAAATATTCTTCGGGTAAATAAAATTAATTTTTAAAAACATGGAAAACAAGTTAATCCAAAAAATAGCGCCCGAAGGCCGGGCAATGATCCTGGCTTACGACCACGGATTCGAGCACGGCCCCAGGGATTTTCTCGCCAATCCGGCCAGCGTTAATCCCGAAGCCATAATCGAGATAGCGGAAAAAGGAGGATTCAGCGCTTTGGTTTTCCACGCCGGGATTGCCGAAAAATACCAGGACCTGATTAAAAAATCCAAGGTGCCGGTCATCTTGAAGCTCAACGGAAAGTCCGAGCTCTACAGCGAAGACGACTATTATTCCCCCCAGCTTTATTCTGTTGATGATGCCATTTCCTTGGGAGCTTCCGCTTTAGGGTATACCTGCTATTCGGGTTCCAAATACGAAAACCGGATGAACAAAGAGTTTGCCGGAATAATCAGGCAGGCCCACAAAAAGAACTTGCCTGCCGTCGGCTGGATGTATCCCCGGGGAGAAAGCCTTTCTCTGGGAAATTCAAAGACCAGCAAAAAGGCCATTGAGGAAAAAGAAAAGCACGGCATGGCAATAGACGAGACTCCCTCGGTCGTCGCTTACGGAGCCAGAATAGGAATGGAGCTGGGCGCGGATATCGTCAAGGTGAAGTACACGGGATCTTCCGAATCTTTCAATTGGGTGGTAAAGTCAGCCGGCCCCACAAAAGTGGTTTTGTCCGGAGGGCCCAAGACCGATACCGACGGAGAATTCGTAGACCGGGTGGGAGACGTTATAAAAGCGGGAGGCATAGGAATAGCCGTGGGCAGGAACGTCTGGCAGAGGGAAGACGCTTTGGAAATCAGTAAAAAATTAAAAGAAGTCATATGGCAAAAATAATATTTGAAGAGCAAAAATGCATCGGATGCGGTTCCTGCCAGGCGGTTTGCCCTAAACACTGGCAATTAAAAGACGACGGCAAGGCCGAACTTTTGGGAAGCTCCCGGGAGGGAGACAAATTCGAGCTGGAAGTCGAAAAGGTTGAATGCAGCCAGGAAGCTGCAGACATTTGCCCCGTTCAGTGCATTCAAGTGAAAAAATAATATGCTATCTCTTTCTGTAAAAACAAGAAAAACCAAGGGCCGGGGAAAAGCCAAGGAAGAATCTTTTCCGGCCGTGCTTTACGGCCCCAAAATCGAAAACCGTCTTTTGGAAGTGGATTCCAAGAAGTTCGACGAAATCTACAAAAAAGTCGGTGAAAATACGTTGATTTCCCTTGAACTCAAGGAAGGGGAGAAATACGTTGTCTTAATACACGAAGTGCAAAGGGACCCTTTGACCGGCAAATTTACCCACGTTGATTTCTACCAGCCTTCTCTCGAAAAAGAGATGGAAGCCAGAATACCGGTTTTGCTGGAAGGGGAATCTCCGGCGGTCAAAGACCTCGGAGGAACCTTGATTAAGAACGTTCAGGAGGTCCATGTAAAAGCTTTGCCTCAAAATCTGCCCAGGGAGATTAAGATAAGCATTGAGGATTTAAAGACTTTCGAGGACCACATAAAAATTAAAGATTTGAAAGTCGGAGAGGGTGTAAAGATACAGGGAAACCTTGAAGACATCGTGGTTTCGGTGGTGCCGCCAGAAAAAGTGGAAGAAGAGCTCGAAAAGCCGATTGAGGAGAAGGTTGAGGAAGTCGAGAGGGTCGAGAAGGAAAAGAAAGAAGAGGAAGAAGAAGAGCCGGAAAAAGAAGAGCAAGAGGCTCCAAAAAATGAGTAGAGTTTCGAAAATAGTTTTGCCGGTTTTCGCTCTTTCGGCCCTAGCCGTATTTTTAGGGCCGGCTTTTTTGATCTCCGCCCAGGAGAATCTCGAGGAATCCTGCCGTTTAGAGAATATTGAAAGCAGGTGCGATTCCCTGGAGCCGGAAGAATGCCGGGAAATACTGGAAAAATGCGAGGAATATTACCAGCGGGAAAGCCTGAGAATAGAGCAGGATATTTCCAAGACCGAGCAGGAAAAGCAGAGCCTCCAGGACAAAATCTACACTCTTTCCCGGAGAATTAAAAACCTGGATTACCAGATTTACCAGTCCAACCTGGCCATCGACGATTTGAGCGGGCAGATGGCCGATACCGAAATTTCCATTCAGGAAACCTCAGAAGATATCGAGGAGGCCAAAAAAAGGCTTTCTGCCATAATCAGGGAAATTTATGAAGAAGACCAGCGCCCCTTGGTAGAGATACTGCTTTCTGAGGGCATATCCAGTTTTTTCAACAATTTGGCGGTCCTCGAGGCCTTGAGCGAGGAGAATCAGAAGCTTTTGGAAAATATCAAATCCCTGAAGGCCTATCTGGAAGGCCAAAAAAGCTCTTTGGTTCAAGAAAGAAACGAGATGGAAGATTCCGTTTATCTGCAGCAGCTCCAGAAGGCTGAAAACGACAGGCTGAGGCAGGATCAGGAATACTATCTGGAGTTAACCGAAGAAGAATACCAGCAGCAGCTGCAGGAAAAAGAGGAGGTCCAGCAGAAAGTGGCAGAAATCCGCCACCGGCTGTTCGAACTGATAGGCGTTTCCGAAGGCGGCATAGAATTCGGAAAGGCGATAGAAATAGGACAGTTCGTGGAAAAAATCACCGGAGTGAGAACCGCCTTTTTACTGGCCATACTGGCCCAGGAATCGATGATGCAGGGAAAGATAGGGCAGAACGTCGGGCAGTGCTATCTGGCAGATGCAGATACCGGAAACGGAGTATATATCAAGACCGGCAATACCGCGCCCAGGACCATGCATCCGAGCAGGGACGTTCCTGTTTTCCTGAATGTTATAGAGGAATTGAATCAGAAAAAGGATTTGGCCAGGGATCCTTACAAAATGCCCGTTTCCTGCTGGATAGAAGTTTATTATCAGGGAAGGCCTTACGGCTGGGGAGGGGCCATGGGTCCTGCCCAGTTCATACCTTCGACCTGGGGCATGTACAAGGATAGAGTTTCCCAAGCCATCGGCGGGCAGGCCGATCCCTGGGAAATAAAAGACGCCTTCCTTGCGGCAGGCTTCTACTTGAAAGATTCCGGCGCTGTGACCAACGAGTTCAACGCCGCCATGAGGTATTTTTCGGGATCTTCCTGGACCTGGTGGGAAGAGCAGAGCTACGGCAAGCCGGTCATTAACCGGGCAGAGCAGTATCAAAAAGAAATAGATCTTCTTTCTCAGTCCTGATATTCCTTCTCAAGTGCCTTGATGACGGGATCGAGATTTCCGTCGAGAATCTTTTCAATGTGGTGAAAAGATTTTTTTATTCTGTGGTCGGTTACCCTGTCCTGGGGGAAGTTGTAGGTCCTTACCTTGTCCACCCTCCGGGCTTTTTTTATCTGGGATTTGCGTTCAGTCTCCATTTTTTTCAATTCCTGCTCTTCTTTCAGCTCTTCCAGTTTGGCTTCCAGAATGGACATGGCGTTTTCTTTGTTTTGCAGCTGGCTTCTTTCGTTCTGGGAGGTTACCACCAGTCCGGTGGGAAGATGGGTTATTCTGATGGCGGTTTCCCTTCGATTGACGTATTGGCCTCCGGGGCCGGAAGCTCGGTAGGTGTCTATCTTTAAGTCGTCGCTCCTTATTTTCATTGAAGATTTTTTCGGCTTTGGCAAAACGGCCACCGAAGCGGTCGAGGTGTGTATTCTGCCGCTTTTTTCGGTTGAAGGGATTCTTTGGACCCTATGGACTCCTCCTTCGAATTTCATTTGGGAGAAAGGGTCGCCGTTTTTCAGCTCGAATATTATTTCTTTGAATCCTCCGATTTCCGTGGCATGGGAATCGAGGGTTTTCAATTTCCAGCCCTTGGAGGCGGCGAATTTCGAATACATGCGATAGAGATTTGATACGAAGAGACCGGCTTCGTCTCCGCCGGCCCCGGCCCTTATTTCCACTATGGCCGCTCCCGATTTTTTCTCTTCTTTGTTTTCCGATAAAAGATCGCCGAGCTCCTTTTCCAGAGCTTTTTCTTTTTCCAGGAGCTCGTTTATTTCCCCTTCTGCCAGAGAAACCAGGGCAGGGTCTTCCTGGGCTTTTATGATTTCCTTGTTTTCTTCTATTTTATTTTTCAGGTCGGAAAGCTCTTGGCTTTTTTCCATCATTTTTTCCAGATGAGCCCTTTTTTTGGAGAGCTCTTCGAATTTTTCAACATCAGAAATCAGCTCAGGATCGCTGAGCTGTTCCAAGGTATGGTCGTAGTCTTTTTTGATTTTTTCCAAATCGGCCATTTTATTTTTTCTTTTTGGCTTTGGCCGCCCTCTTTTTGAATTTTTCCACTCTTCCCATAGTGTCGATTATTTTTTCCTTTCCGGTGTAAAAAGGGTGGCATTTGGAGCAGATTTCCACTTCGATGTTCTCTTTGGTCGAGCCCACGCTGAAAACGTTTCCGCAGGCGCATTTGACCCGGGCATCTGGGTGGTATTCTGGATGAATGTCTTTTTTTGGCATAGTGTTTTTTTTAAGACACGTTTGATTATACCAGAGCTTTTCCTTATTTGCAAGGCTTTATTACCGTTCCTTTGAACTTTTCGCCTTTGATTATTCTTTCCAGGTTTTTCAGGTCGGTTCCCTTGGCTACAACAACCGTCATTTTCAGTTTTGAGGCCGCCTTTGAAGCTACCGGATCCAGGGGAGAATTCATTCCCGGGCGCCATTTCGATCCTATGAGTTTTCGATAGTCCTTCCAGCAGATTTCCTTTATGGGCTTTGCGTTTTTGTGCTTGGCTATGTCCTTGTCATAGACATAAGGAATGTTGGTTGCGTTTATGACCTTGTCCGTTTTGAACCTGTCTGCCAGAAGCACGGCGTCGTAGTCGGTGGACCAGCCCGGTCTCCAGCCGGAAGCTATGAAAAGCCTGTACTTTTTTCCGCTTATCTGTTTGAAAGGGCTGTCCAGGACCACGGGATACGATTCTTTTTTGAAAATGGTCCTCAACAGGTGGGCGTTGAGCCGGGTGGCG
The DNA here is from genome assembly GCA_964393465.1 of uncultured Candidatus Saccharibacteria bacterium. Classification (GTDB taxonomy): domain Bacteria; phylum Patescibacteriota; class Minisyncoccia; order Minisyncoccales; family MHMH01; genus CAYMTT01. The sequence goes on from CAYMTT010000005.1 coordinate 35,918, forward strand.
TGGATTCCCAGCCAGTCTTTGTCTTCATCCGTAAGCCTGCTTATTTTCCCGGCAGCTTTCTGGTATTCCCGGCAGACGTTTCCTCCTCCCGAAACGATGACGAACACATATCCTTTTTTCAGGAATTTCAAAACCAATCTTTTGAAATCCTTCAAGAATTCCACTTGGATTTTTCCCGGCACCATTACAGATCCCCCCAGGCTTATAACAACGGTCTTTTTCATCGCTTTCAGTTTAGCACATCCGGAGGCCTTTCGAAAAGCCGGGGGTTTTCTTTTTTTTAGGGATATGATATAGTGTGAATTGATGACTGAACAAAAGAAAAAAGAATTTAATCTGGATACCGAGGAAATGACTCGGGCAGGATTGCATTTCGGCCACAAAACCAGCCGGATAAATCCCAAAATGAAGCCTTATTTGTTCGGAGTGAGAAACGGCGTCCATATCATGGATCTGGAAAAGACCAAGGAAAAGTTTTCCCAGGCCCTTGATTTTGTCTCCAACCTCATTTCCGAAGAAAAAACCCTTCTTTTGGTCGGAACCAAGGTCCAGGTCAAAGAATCAACAGAAGAAACCGCCAAAGAATGCGGCTTGCCTTATGTTTCGGAGAGATGGCTGGGAGGAACTTTTACCAATTTTCCGAACATTCAGAAAAGAATCCAGCACTACAAGGAATTGGAAAGGAAGAAAGCCGAGGGCGAGCTGGAAAAATATACCAAAAAAGAGCAGCTGGAAGTGGACAGAGAATTGGAAACCCTGAAAATTAAGTTTGGAGGGATCAAAGACATGGAAAAGCTCCCTCACGCCGTTTTTATCTGCGACATGAAGCACAACAATTTGGCTGTCAAAGAAGCCAGGCAGAAGGGGATCAAAGTGATAGGCATCTGCGATACCAACGTCGATCCCGACCTGGCCGATTATCCGATTCCGGCCAATGACGACGCTTTTTCTTCGGTGAAATACATTTTAGATAAAGTTAAAAAAGCAATTAAAAATGGCCAATCTAGACCAGTTAAAAAAGCTTCGTGAGGAAACCGAAGTTTCCATAAGCGAATGCAAAAAAGCTTTGGAGGAAGCCGCTGGCGATACGGAAAAAGCCAAGGAAATCCTAAAAAAACTCGGCAAAAAAGTGGCTGCCAAAAAAACAGACAGGGAGACCGGTCAGGGAATAGTCGACAGTTACATACACCCCAACAAAAAAATAGGGGTGATTCTGGAGCTGGGCTGCGAAACGGATTTTGTGGCCAAGTCCCCGGATTTTCAGAGCTTGGCCCACGAACTCTGCCTGCAGATAGCCGGCAGCAGGGACGAGGAAACAGATCTTTTGGAACAGCCCTGGATAAAGGATGAAAGCAGGAAGATTAAAGATCTCATCGAAGACCATATCGCCAAGCTTGGAGAAAACATCAAGGTCAAAAGATTTCAAAGGTACGAAATATGATCTACTGGATATTGTTGGGAATTTTAATGGGGAGTTTTGCCTGTTTGTCGGCGATCCTTTTCAGGAAAGCGCCCGTTTTGGCCAAGCTTCCCGAAAACGATTTGGATTTGAAAAAATCTTTTTCTCTGCGCTTGAGAAAGAACCTTAAGAATGTCCACGGAGTCGATTACGAAATATATCTGCAGAAAGTCCTTTCCAGGGTGAGGATTATCACTTTGAAAACCGAGCACAAGACCGGCAGCTGGCTGGAGAATCTCCGCCGGAAAAACCACAAAAAAGCCTCTCACAAAGACGATTATTGGGAACAGCTGGACAAGGCCAAAAAAGGCAGATAGATCCGCCGGTATAGCTCAGGGGTTAGAGCACCAGTTTTGTAAACTGGGTGTCGGGGGTTCGAATCCCTCTACCGGCTCCCGCGTTCCGCTTCATAAGGCGGGATTTTTTATTGGGGGTTTGTCTTAAACCGTGTTTGTGAGAGTTTTTTTTGCGGTAATTGACAAGTCTAACAGAATATATTATACAAAATACACTGAAAGGAGGTTCTTTAAATTGAAGCTTACAGATAGGTTCGGAAGAGAAATTACGGTGGTTCCTTACGACCGCCGCATGGACAAGGCGGTCAAAGCTTTGTATCTGGAAGGGTACCCGGATTCTTTCGACGAGCATGATATCGAATCAATCGACTCGTTTTTGGAAGAATTGGAAGATCCCTGCCCCAAAAGCTTTCTGTCTGACGGGCTAGAATGTGCAAACGTTCTCGGCGAAGACCGGGGATGTCTCGTGGCCGCCCGCGGCTGGGAAATTCTGGGATCATTGCAGTACTACAAAGTGAAAGGTTCCCAGGATCTGTATATGCTCTCTTATATTTATACAAGAGAGAAATGCAGAAAGCAGGGCATAGGCGGAATTCTTATTCGGTTTTTGGAGGAAATTCTCAAAGATAAAGCCAGGATTCTGTATACTGTCAATCCCGGTATTTTTCCGGATTACGGCACCAGCTACGGGTTTTTTGGAACAATGGGATATCAGGAATGGGGAGAGCTTCCCGGATATTTCCGGGACGACCTTTCCGGGATATTCTTTGTCAAAAGGAATCCCAATTATGTCGTAGGCAAGGGGATTCCCGAGAACTCCGGCTGGTGCAAAGAAATGGCAGATTCCAGAACCGGTCGGAGGATTTCTAATTGCCAATACCAAAAGATCCTTTATCTCCTTCAGCAGTCCAAAAAGTGGGGAGTGTAATTCCCGCTAAGGGCTCCAAGAAATCGGAGCCCTTTTTCTTGCCTCTTGACAGGATTTCGGAGAGGATATAGAATCAAAAGAGACGAGATTATGTTTCAATCCGAAAAATAGAGCCGATAAAAAAGCAAGACATCAAATAAAACCGTGAAGGTACCTGAAAATTCGGATGTCTTCACGGTTTTATTTTCAAAACCGGGCACATTGAAAAATCAATATGACTTTACACCATACGGTGTAGGGTCTCGATTAACTATCTTTTTTGAGAGTTTGATCCTAGCTCAGGATGAACGCTGGCGGCGTGGATAAGGCATGCAAGTCAAACGGGCCGCTGTTCGCAGCGGCCAGTGGCAAACGGGTTAGTAACACGTAGATACCAACCCATTACACGGGCATAACTCGGAGAAATCCGAGCTAATTCCCGATAGTCTGGCGCTTGATTTTCTTGCGCCAGTAAAGGGTGCGCTTTCGGGCGCGCCGGTAGCGGATGGGTCTGCGGTCTATCAGCTTGTTGGCGGGGTAAAAGCCCACCAAGGCTATGACGGATAGGGGGTGCGAGAGCACGATCCCCAACATTGGAACTGAGACACTGTCCAAACACCTACGGGTGGCTGCAGTCGAGAATATTGGTCAATGGGGGAAACCCTGAACCAGCGACGCCGCGTGCAGGATGAAGGCCTTCGGGTTGTAAACTGCTTTTCTCAAGGAACAACCTTCGGGTGAGCGTACTTGAGGAATAAAGGGAGCCTAATTCTGTGCCAGCAGGCGCGGTAATTCAGAATCCCTAAGCGTTATCCGGATTTATTGGGCGTAAAGGGTCCGTAGGCGGTAAAGAAAGTCTCCGGTTAAATACCCAGGGCTTAACCTTGGGGATGCTGGGGAAACTTCTTAACTAGAGGGCGCTAGAGGCTGATGGAACGCTCGGTGTAGGGGTGAAATCCGTTGATATCGACCGGAACACCAAAAGCGAAGGCATTCAGCTGGGGCGAC
>CAYMTT010000006.1:0-37791 GCA_964393465.1 uncultured Candidatus Saccharibacteria bacterium
TAAAGGTGTTTCCGGTGCTGGTTTCCGTGTCGGAAAAGAAAGCAACGGTTCCGCCGATAACTGCGGCAGCGACTACGCCGATTACGCTCAAACTTATTATTACTTTTTTGTTCATATTTTTGTTATTTTTTAACTGTTAATTCTGAGCTTCCGGCTCTGAGTCTTTCGAACAGGACTTGGAGCCGATAGCTCTTTGTCGACCATTTTCTCCTTACTCCTTGTTAAAATTAAAAAGGAGCCCAGGCTTCAGCCTGTTCTTTAAACAAGCTAAAGCCTGAACTCCTGCTGGAATTTCCTTTGAAGGGAAATTGAATTTAATATTATTTTTTCCCATGTTGACTAACATGTTGACATCACAGACATTATAACAGAAGGGGAAAAAAGTCAATGGGGTGCTGCAAATAAAAGGATTTTTTCCGTCTTGTCCGATTCTGGGCGAAATCCCCAACGCTAAAATTCCTTTTAAACCAAAAGGATATTTTTGTCAAATTTATTTTGCCAAAAACAAAAAACCCGACATCGATCGGGCGCGGCAGGATATTTTAAAATTTTACTTTTCAGATCTCCTATAAAGGCAGTATTGGCAGTCCTCATGGGATTCGGGCTCCTCCCCGGAAATTATTTCATAGGCTTTTTTCATCTGCTCGTACCCTTTTTCGTGGCTGACTTCCATTTTCACCAGTTCGGTTTCGAAATTCACCACTCCCCGGAAATAAGAAAGGGGATAAAAGAACAAAAGATAGCCGTAGTCTGCCGTCGGCAGGCCTTGCTTTTCAAAAAGAAGGGCGTACAAGTTCAGCTGAGTGTAATAATGCTCGTGGGTGTTTTCTTTTGGCGGATACCCCCGGCTTTTGAAATCGAAAGGAACGTATTTGCCATCCGGAGAAACCAAAAGGTCGTCGATCGACCCCTTCAAAAGCATATTGAACTCCGGGAACTCGGCCTGAAGCCCCGCTCTCCCCCGCCACTTTTCCAGCATCTCTGCGTCTTTGAACATCTTGTCCTGAAGCTTTCCTTCTATTTCCGGAGGCAGTTTCCCCTTTTTCCTGTAAAGGTCGAAATAGTCCTTGAAAACCTTGTCCATGCCCCTCGGCAAGCTAGGAAAGATGCCTTCGGGGCGCCCCAAGCCCTTTCTGTAAAAAAGCCACAAACATTTGGGGCATTGCAAAAGGTCTCCCAGCTTGGAAGGGGAAACCCTGAATTGTTTTTGGAATTTTTCTTCTGTCATTTTTTATTCCCCGGCCTCTTTTCTGTATTGAAGATAAGAATAAACTATTGCAAAGGTGGCAGAAAACAGCACCGGACCCATTATAAAATAAAAAGAGTATTGAGGCAAAAGAATTCCCAGAAAAGCAATCAGGCCGGAAGCTTTGAAAAGCCCGGCTCCCAGCTTGTGGGTTTTTCTCCAGACGCTGTCGCTGCTCAACGTCCAGGGGGTCCTTATCCCTATAAACCAGTTCCTCTTTGCGTTCTTTATCAAAATTCCGCAGGCGTAAAAGAGAACTCCCATGGCCGGAGCCATCAATTGGCCCATGTCGAACCTGTATCCCAAATTCCAGAACAAGGTTAAAAGATAGATGTAAAAAAGGAACGTTATTATCAGGACCACGAAAGCGTCAAAATACCTCCTGAATTCCTCTATATTCCTTTTCAAGGGGTCTATCTTGGGGGCCACCAGCAAAAGCAGAAAGAGAAAAACCGAAACCATGGGCATCAAAAAAAGAGCCCAGAACTTGGACATGTGGCCGTCGGGCTCTCCTTGAAAGCTCCAATGGGAAGCCATGCGGTCGGGCATCTGGCCGTAAAAGTAAGCTCCCAGTCCGAAAGAAAAGAGTATCAAAGCCGCGATTATAAGGTAGCTTTTTTTCATGTCGCTTTATTATAGCACAATTCCGATTATTCTATCAGCTCCATTAAGGTCCGGTAATCGTAAAGGTCGTTGATATTCCCGGCAAACCTGCCTATGGCTTCAGACTCCGGATCCCATATGGAATTGGCGCAGTAGTTAACGCAGGAATTGTAAGATCCGTAAACCTGGTCCCTTTCTTCGGTCAGTTCGGAAATCTGCAGGTCTATTGCCCGGTATTCCCTCTCCAGCCTTTCTATCTCCCCTTCCAAAGAAACTATTTGAGATTCCAAGGCCCGGATCCTGTCTGCGTCTTCTTCGGGGTCGAGCTCGTCTATTTGCAGCTCCAATTCGTATATCTGGTCCCAAACGGGCCTTTTCTGGGCCAAGATCTCCTCGCCTTCTGCCCTGGTATCTTTAATATTCCCGACCACCTTGGACTTTTCCCTGTTCCAGGCGTCGCTCAGCTTATCCCCGCAGCCCTCGTTTTTCTTTTGGAAAACCTCGCTGTAGCAGTTGTACAATTCCCTTACCAGCTGGCTGACTTTCATCGAAGGGCCGTCGGCAGACAGAAAGTTGAGGCAGCGCTCGTATTTGTCCCCCCGGGAATCTTCCTGGGCTTGGCACATTAAAGGATCCTTGGCAGAACAAGCCTCCCTGTAGATTTCGGGCAGGTCTTCCAATGATATCTTTTCTGACATGTCCTTTCCCTCCCAGGCTTTCTGGCAAAGTTCGGGATCTTTGGGCTGGCAGGCGTCTATGGAAATCAATTCCCCGCACTCGTAAGGGTCCAAATCCCTGTAGCCTGCCGTTATCTCTTTAACCTTTTCGATGAATTCCTCATCCGCTTTGGCGCAGGGGTTCTTGCTGTTAGGACAAACCTCGTTCACGTGGCATCCTTCCAGGGTTGAAGGGAAGCTTTCCAGATCGGCGCAGGTAAAGTCGGTTCCCATACCCTCTTGCAACCCCACTCCTTCCTGCGCCTCTCTCGCTTCCACTGAAATGGCGGTGCCGGCGGTATACACCCTGCCCTCTGAATCTGTAATCCTTACCCTGACGGCAAACGTCCCCGGATTGCTGGAAACAAAGGTTCCAGTAAAAATCCTGGAATCGGTATTCGAGGGGAAAACCACTCCGGCTCCAAAACCCCCGATATCCACGTATTCAGCCTCAAAGGGTCCGGGAATGGATTCTGGTATCTTTACGGTTAAAGTTACCGTGTCCCCTGTTTCCACGCTGGTGGATTCGGCCCTCAAGGTGGGCTTTTGGGCGGCTTTCAGCTTGGACATGGTTACAGCCAGATTCAAAATGTCGCTTATATCCACCTCGGCCTCCAGCTCTTTTTCTGACTTCTCTTCTGGCTCTTCTTTTTTCTCAACTTCCACTTTTTCCCCTTCTATTTTGTAATTGCCTTCCGGCAGCCCCGCTTTTTTGACTTCCTCCGATTCCTTTTCTGGCTCGTCTTCTGCCAACTTTATATTCTCGGGCCTGTCTGTCGAAAGCAATACTTTACCTGCATCATTCCTGACAATGTAAAGATAGCCTTCTTTTGCCACCTGGAACAATTCTCCGGACTTGTCTGCGATGTAAAAGAGATTTCCCGGATCTGACATATCCTGCAAAGAAACTATGGAAACGATTTCGGTAATAGGTTTTATGGTTTCCTGGGCGCCCCTCAGGGCGGCGGCGTTCTCATTATTGCCAATGGCAATGTTGACGTCCTCTCCCACTTCCAGGGCCAAGGAAACCCCTCCAACCACCATGGTGGTGGCCTGGAAAGCCCCGACCGTGGCAGAAGCCCCTCCCGCCGTTATGATATTTGCTCCCACGTAAACGGTAACCTTGCTGGTGTTCTTTACGGCCCTGGCTGCGGTCTCCCATCTCTTGTAGGTGTCTCCCGCCTTGTCCCAGGCTTCGGCCTGCAGCAGTCCCTGCTCTCTTTTCAAATGGTAAAAGGCCTTGTCTTTGTCCCAGTCGAAAACCTCCATTATGGTCCTTATCTTCTGGCCTTTTTCTGCAGAATCGAAAACAGCTGTCACGGCCCCCAGCTCGGGAATTTCGGAAGCCGCCCAGGCGGGCTCCGCAAAAAAGGAGTGCTTTTCTTCAAAAACGGGAGCTTGGCTTGTCTGTGAGCTTTCGGGTATCCCCAGGTCGTCAAAAACAACATCCATATCAGCTTGCATTTGTTCCAGCTCCTCCCACGAGCTTATTGCCTTTTCCAGCTTTGCCTTCCATTCTTCATACTCTGTTTCTTCAATATCCGTAAAGAATACCGCGTTCGTGTAAGATACAGCTTCCATATACTTTCCCACGGCGTTGACCAATCCCTGCTGCAGGGCGATATTCTGCTCGGGGGTCCAGTTGGCCCCGCCGGAAGTAAGCTCTACTTCCCTTTTTGCCTCCCCATCCCTGCCGACTAAAAAATACAAAACCAGGCTTAAAGCCAGAACTGCGCCCACGATAATGAAAAGTTTTTTCTTTTTCATGTTATTTTATAAACTCCTTGTAATAAAAAAGAACAAAAGCAAAGGAAACGGCACAAACCAAAGCGTAAATTAAAAATCCGACAAGGTCCTTGTCGGAAGAAAGAAAGCGCCTCAAAAAAAGTGAAATCCCGGGCGGATTCTGCGATCATCCGGAAAAAAGATAATATTTTCCCTGTGCGCTCTCTCATTTTCCAAAAAAAAGAAAAATGGAATATGTAATCATCCCGACTCCCAGCCCTATGAAAAGGCCGGCGGGAATGTTATCTGCGGCAAACCCTATCCCCAAGCCTATAAAAAGCCCTCCGGGAATGAGCAAGCCTAGCTTCTTTTTGTTATCCATCTCCATATTTTTATTATACCTTATCTTTTAAAATCCATCTACAAACTCCAATAAAAAATCGAGGGCTCACCTCGAATAAATTGAATAAGGTCGAACTTCGCTCAAAAAGATAATTCTAATTGACAAATATTCTGATGTATGTTTTAATGTTTTATGGCACCGCGAAAAAACAAGCTATTTTTCCAGAAAGAGTTTTTCGGTTCCAGACTGTACGACGCTGGAAGCCAAAAAGAATATTTTCTTAACAAAGAAAATACTTCTGTCGTCGAAAAAATAATTTATTCTGGTAATAAGAACAAGGTGGACTTAAGAGGTCTCGAGAAGGATTTGACGGAAAAGAACTTATTGGCCTCTGAAATAATCCCCGTTAAAAATAAAGAAGGATACGGCTTGAGCTCTCCTCAGAGAATCTCCCTTAATATCACCAGGAAATGCAATTTAAATTGCAGGCATTGCTTTACCGATTCAGGGAACACCGATAAAAACGAATTGTCGACCGAAGAATTATTCAAATTAGTGGACCAGATGAGAGATGCTGGCTCTTTTTTTATAACGATCGGGGGAGGAGAACCGCTGATGAGGCAGGATCTGTTCGAAATTATCAAATACGCCAGAAACAACTTTATTGCAGTTTCGCTGGTGACCAACGGATTGCTGATTGATGAGAAAACGGCCAAGAACCTCGGCGCACTCAATCTAAACACAATTACCGTGAGTCTTGACGGTCTGGAGAAAAACCACGATTACATCAGGGGCAAGGGCAATTTTGAAAAAGCCGTTAACGGCCTGAAAACATTAAAGAAGCACTGCCGGACGGCCAAAATCGCCACCAGAGTAGCTCTTAACAGGCTGAACATTGGAGAATACGGAGAATTGATAAAAATTGCCGAAAATCTTTCGCTGGACCTTATTAGATTAACTCCGATGCTTTTATTGGGCAGAGCGAAAAATAGTCGGGAACTGTTAATCACCCAGAACGAATATATAAGCTTTCTCGAGAACGCTCGGAAAATAAATCACGGAATAAAGCTGGTTCTTCCCGATCAGGGAGATCCCGAAAAATGGTTTGTTTCTCCCGAAGATTTCGGGTGCCATTGCGGCAAAGAAGCCTGCTGGATTACCCAAACCGGCGACTTTTACCCCTGTATTTTCTTTGGTGACGGTTTTCTGGCGGGAAACATCAGAAATGAAGAATTTTTGGATCTCTGGAACAAAGCCAAAAATATGGTAAAATTAGAAGGTAACGAAACGTGCCGAAATTGCGACAATTACAAGAAATGCCGAGGCGGCTGTAGGGCCCGAACATTGAGTACATGCGGCGACATCAACGCTGTCGACCCGCTCTGTCCCCTAAGAAAAAACAAGATTAATAATACAAACCGATGAGAGCGCCGTTTCAGGTTCTAATTATTCCGTTTGTGAAAGAGGGAGATGAATATTATTACGCGGTTTTTAAACGGCGCGATTTGGATTTATGGCAGTTTCTAGCCGGAGGAGGAGAAGAAAACGAGAATCCTATTGAGGCGATGAAAAGAGAAGCGAAGGAAGAGGCGCTTATAGACGGCAATATCTCTTATTTGCGGCTGGCAACCGTAAATACCATACCGGCTGCCAATATTCATGGATTAATATGGGGGAAGGACCTCGTTATGATTCCCGAATTCGCCTTTGGAGTGGAATTGCACTCAAAAGACATACCTTTGAGCGATGAACACGTTGAATATTTATGGCTGAACCGCGACGAAGCCATGAAGAAATTAAGATACGACAGCAACAGATCCGCGCTTTGGGAGCTGGATTACCGCTTAAGGAACGACAATAAAGAAGGTATAGAAAAGAACATTCAAAACATAAAAAAGCTCCTGTAGGGAGTTATTTTATCGAAAATACGCGAAAAGGAGGTGGTATAAATGGACTGCTCTTTTGGTTTGTTGAAGCCTGACTGTTTCAAAAGAGACCTTGAAGAAGAAGTGCTGAATGAAATAACGGCTGCCGGCCTGGAAATCGCGGCTGCCAAACGGGTAAGATTGACCAAGGAAGAAGTAGACGTCATCTGGGCTTCTTGCCTCTCTGAAGACTTCTACGACAAGCTTATCGAATTCTCGGTTTCCGGAGACTGCTTGGCGTTTATCGTCAGAGGAAACGATGCCATAGCCAGGCTGGGCAATCTTATCGGCCATTACGATCCCGATAAAGCCGAGGAGGAAACGATAAGGCGCCGGTTCGGCACTTCAATGATGGAAAACATCATACACAGCGCCAACGACAGGGAAGAATTTCTAAGAGAGAGTCTGTTATTTTTCAGTCAGGAGGAACTAAATCAGCTAATCCAAGGCAAAAAGTAAAAGAGGGTATTTGCTGTTTCAATACCCTCTTTTTATTTTACATCCGAAAAATAAAACCTCGCCTCAAACAAATTACTTCCTTTTAGTAAAATTCGACCTTAATAAAAACTAAAAGGTATCGAAAGAGATTATTTCCTCGAGAGATTTCCTTGTTTTTGGGCGCCCCGAATCGTCGGGAACTCCCACGGGCAGCAAGGCCAGCACCTGGCAATCGCCGGGAATATTCAGAATATCTTTCACTTTATCTTGAGAAAAAGCGCCGATCCAGCAAGTGCCCAAATTTTCCGAGGTTGCAGCCAAGGTCATGTGGTCGACTGCAATTGCCAAATCAATGGCGTAAGCCGGACTGCCGGAAGGTAAAACCTTTTCCGGTTTCAAGCCGACCGCAGCAATAACCACCGGAGCTTGGGATATAAAATCCTGGCCGGCGACCTCCGCCAGCTCTTTTATTTTTCCGGAATCTTTGACCACGACAAACTTCCAATCCTGGGCATTGTGAGCGGAAGGGGCCAATCTGGCAGCTTCCAGAACCTTTTGCAGTTTTTCTTCCGGCACAGGAGTTGATTTGTATCCCCTGATGCTCTTTCGATTTTGAATAGCTTCAAAAATTTCCATAAGATTAATTTAAAATTATTTTAATTATCCTGTATTTATTTTATCAAAAAATAACCATTTTGACGATTTTACTGAATCTAAAAACAGCGGGTTCTAAACGTATTTTATGGCTCCGGGGCTTCGATTCGAACGAAGATTATCGCGTCCAGAGCGCGATGTCCTACCATTAGACGACCCCGGAATATATTAAACTTTAAGGTATCTTCTGACAGCCACCCAGCTGGAAAGAACGCTCAGGCCGACGCCGGCTATAAGCTGAAAGAGCAGAATGGTCGGGAAATTGCTCACAAAGAAAGAAAAAGGATCAGATCCCAAAAGCAAGAACCGGAAAGAAGAAGTCAGAACGAAAAAGACAGCTCCCGTTATCAAAAAGGTGATGAGGGCCGCCAGTATCCCGACAATGGCACCCTGTATCAAGAATGGTCCCCTGACGAACCAGTTGGAAGCTCCAACCATTTTCATTATCCCTATCTCTTGTCCCGAATTGTAAATGGAAAGCCTGACGGCGTTGAAAGCCAGAAGAACGGCGACTGCGGTCAGTATGGCGCCCACGGCAATCCCGGCCCTATTCAGGTTGGAAGTCATTGAAAAGAGCTTGTCTATGGCGGGCTTTTTCTGGTAGTAATCCATCTTGGCTATCATGCCGCTGAAAGAGGAATTTTCCAGAAACTTTGATATGGAAGCGTATTGTTCCGTCTCCCAGGCCTTTATATTCAGGGAAGCCAGCAAAGGGTTCCTGCCCAGCTCGTTCAAAGAATCCAAAATGGCCTGGTCTCCCTCGTGCAGAACCATAAACTCCTCGAGAGCCTGGTCTTTGGAAACGTATTCTATGGTTCTCACTTCAGGGAGCCTGGAAAGCTCTTCTTCTATCTGCATGACTTCGGTCCCGGTCAGCTCCTTGTTGAAATAGACATACATATCCACCCTGTCTTTGAGGTTCTTTACCAGAAAGTCGGAAGCCATCTGCAAAAAGAACAAAGAAGTGCCCAGGGAAATCACCATGACCATGACGAACATGGTGGCCAAGGAAAGCCCGGTATTTCTTCTGAAATTACTCCATCCCGATTTTAATATTCTTTTCAAGCCTATGAACATATCAAAGTATGTATTTACCCTCTTTTCTGTCGGCTATCACCCGGCCTTCTTCCAGGGTTATCATTCTCTTTCCGAAAGCGTTTATGACGTCCTTGTTGTGGCTGGCCAGGATCACGGTCGTTCCCATCTCGTTTATCCTCTTTAGAAGGTTTATCAAGTCCCTGGTGTGGTAAGGATCGAGGTTCCCGGTGGGCTCGTCAGCCAAAATTATCTGAGGCTTGTGGACCAGGGCCCGGGCGATGGCAGCCCTCTGTCTTTCTCCGCCGGACAGCTCCTGGGGGAAACTGGAGTATTTTTTTGCCAGGCCCACAAGGTCCAAGGCCTTGCAAACGCTGCCTTCTATCTCTCTGTTGTCGGCTCCCATAACTTCCAGAATGTAAGCTACGTTCTCTGCCACCGTTTTTGAAGGCAAGAGCTTGTAGTCCTGGAAGATAACCCCTATCTGGCGCCTGTAATGGGGAATGTCTCCCGAACTTATCTGATTGATGTCGGTGTCTTTGAAGGTTATGGCGCCTTCGGTGGGCCTTTCTTCCAGGGTCAGCAGCTTAAAAATGGTGGTTTTTCCGGCTCCCGACCTCCCCATTATGGAAACAAACTCCCCGGGCTGAACCGAAAATGAAACGTCTTTCAAGGCGACGATCGGATCTTTCGCGCATTTGTAAATTTTGGTGACCTTTTGTAAGCTAATCATGTTTTATCTCTTCTGCTACGAACAGATCCAGATCTCCGTCCATCACCTCTTCCACCTTAGAGGTTTCCACTCCGGTTCGCAAGTCCTTGACCAGCTTGTAGGGATGGAAAACGTAAGACCTTATCTGATTGCCCCATTCAATGGAAACGGGTTTTCCCTTGAGCTTTGCCAGCTCTTTTTCTTTTTCCTTCTCTTTTATCTGATAGAGCTTTGAATAAAGGATTTTCATCGCCTTTTCCCTGTTGCTCCCCTGCAGCCTTTCTGCCTGGCAGGAAACGGTGATCTTCGTGGGCAGATGGGTGATTCTCACGGCAGACTCTCTTTTGTTTACATATTGCCCTCCCGGCCCAGACGCCCTGAAAGTTTCCACTTTCAAATCTTCGGGCTTTATATCTATTTCCTCTTCTTTCCCTGAAACGTCGGGAATCGCTTCCACCATGGCAAAAGAGGTATGCCTGAGGCTCTGGGCAGAAAAAGGAGAAATTCTCACCAAGCGGTGCACTCCGGTTTCTTTTTTCAAAAAGCCGTAAGCGTAAGAACCCTTTATTTCCAAAGTAACAGACTTTATGCCTATTCTGCCCTCGGGACTGGGCTCTCCGAAAGACTGGTGCAGGATAGAGGCCTTGAACCCCTTTCTGTCGCAGTAGCGCAAATACATTCTCAAGAGCATGGCGGCCCAATCCTGGGCGTCCTGCCCTCCGGCGCCAGAATACACAGACAGGATTGCGGAACCCTTGTCGTACTTTCCCGACAGATATACCTGGAGCTCTTTTTTTTGAAGCTTTTTTTGAAAGTCCTCGATGTCTGCTTCAGAAAGCATTTCCGATTCCAGCTTCAGTTCCTCGAATTCTAAAACCTCCTGCTCAAGCCTGCTCAAATTCTGAGTCGCTTCCACCGCCCTGTCTTTGTTTTGCCAAATTCCTGGATCCTGCACTTCCTTTTCCAGCTCTTTTATTTTTTCTTTCTTTCTGCCTATTTCAAAGACAGTCCTCCAGATGGAGGATTTTATCCTGCAATTCCTTTATTTTTTCTGAATCGTTTTTCATACGGCTGGCTGTATTTTAACACGTTTTTGAGAAAAAGAAAGGGCCCTCTCAAAAAAAAGAGAGGGCCTTTTTAGGAAGCGATGATCTCCGAATCATCGTCTTTTTCGATCCCGGGCTGTTCGGAAAATTCAGCGGGAAGGTATCTGTCTTGCTTTATCTTATCCACCGCGGCGAATTTAATCGAGAAGCCGGAGAATTCGTCGTCCCCGAACATGGTCAGGGTCCCTATCTCAATCGTGATACTGCCCGCCTGCGGAAAGAAATACTTGGAATTTCGAAAGAACACGAACTTTCTGGGTTCATCTTCCATTTCCGCCTCCTTTTAAAACAACGGAGCCAGCGGTCAGATTCGAACTGACGGCCTGAGCTTTACGAAAGCCCTGCTCTGCCACTGAGCTACGCTGGCCTCAAGCGGTATCCTAGCAAAAAAGACGGCCGCAATCAAACCATCAGGTTCAATCCTATCTCTTGCGAATACTTCCTTTCGATTTTGCCGGGCAGCTTTTCAAAGTAAATCTCGCAGGTGGGACCTACAACCAAAGCGCTGACGTGCCCTCCTATGGGCTGCATTTTCTCGTTTCCCAGAACTATATGGGCGTGGATTACCGTTTTTCCCTTCATTTCGGCGACGTTCCCAAGCAAACTCAGAATTTCCATGGTCTTTCCTCCGAACTTTTTGTTATAGTATCTCTTGTCTTTCAAAGAATAGTATCTCAGTTCTCCTTTGGCGGCGGCCCCCAGTCCGCGGAAAAAGCCGGCCTTTACCTTCTCTTTCTGGCAGAACTTTTCAAGAGAGGAAATCACTTCTTCTCCCTTGTCTATCCTTATGATGTATTTTTGGCCCGATTTTAGAACGGTCTTCATTTTTTATTTCTAATAATATTATGCATGTATTGTTAAAATAATATTAAATCGACTTAATTTTATTATATCATTCTTTCGGAATAAGTTATAATTTTTTCCGCTTCTAATAAAAAACAGTAATATTGCTGTTTTTGCGAGAGTATATTTACAACTCCGCCCGAACTTATTTTATCAAAAATGCCCGAAGAAACCAGCGCCCGCCGCCGGAAACGGCGAGCGGAAAAATCTGTCCGGCGTCGGCAATTGTGACGAAAAAAGAGGTTTGAGGAAAGAAAATCGCCGCAGCCGCCCTTTCTTTCAAAAAGTCCGCCGCAGTCGGAAAGGATTTGTAATATCTCAAGAAAAAACTATAATTAAACAATGAATAGGGTTTTTTTCGTTATTTTCATTCTTGTTTGCCTGGGAGGAGTTTTTATTATTTATTCTTTTATACTACCTCCACGGGGAATTTATACCAATCCGCCCGATCAAGCTAAAGATATTACTCTCGACTCTTCTTTGACAATAAAATTTGATAAACCAGTTAAACGACAAAAACTTCAGCATTCTATCACCCCCAAAGTTTATGGAGAGTGGAGATTTGAAGATCCTTTAATTAAAAATCATCTTTTCAGAACTTTGGTTTTCGTTCCAGCAGTTGATTTAGAGCCAGGCACCCAATATCAAGTGAAATTAGAAAATATAGTCAGTCCCCTGGGGATTGGCCCCATGAATAATTTCTCTTTTAATTTTAAAACTGAAACATTGCCTCCCGAAGAAACTTTCCGAGAAAAAGGCCAATCCGAGAACCCTAAAAATTCTCAGGCTGAGCCCGTGTCAAACCCGGAAAAAATAACCATCATTGATATTCCCTTGGATTGGCAGGATTATTCGCTTTCTTGCGAAGCGGCTTCTTTAAAAATGGCCCTCAATGGAAAGGGAATTTATGTTTCAGAAGATGAAATCATGCGGGAAATAGATTATGACAATCCTTTAATACGAAAAGATGGTCTATGGGGCGATCCTCATAAAGCTTACGTTGGCGATATAGATGGTAAAATTTGTGAGACCGGCTATGGTGTTTTTTGGGAACCGGTAGCCAAAACGGCAAATCTTTGGCGAGAGGCAGAAGCTTTCTCCGGGTGGAATTTAGAAAATTTGATAAAAGAAATTCAACTGGGCAACCCAATAATATTTTGGGGGGTTTTGCCTATTGGAACGCTGACAGATTGTTCTTGGCATACTCCAGCCGGAAAATACATTAAAGCCTATAAAGAAACTCATGTAAGGTTAATAATCGGTTTTATTGGGGACGCCAGAAATCCCTCAAAAATTATCATAAACGATCCTTTATCAGGCCGGCTTTTTTGGTCCACTGCGCATTTTTTGACAAATTGGAAGACTTTCGGATATAGTGGAGTAGTTATAAAATGAGATCAAAAACTGATAAAATTTTAGAAATAATACTAGTTTTGGCTTTGATCGGTTTGGTTTTTGAGGGAATATATCTTTATTATAACTGGCCGAGAGGAGACAAACTTCATTCGGTTTCAAATACTGAAACTGATTTGGTTGGTAAGGAAGGCTCCGCTATAGAAAAATCACCAATTGGAGATGAGGAAACAAAAGAAGGACTACCTCCTCTACCAAAAGAAGTAGATTTAGAGATTCCCTTTATTCCTCAAGCCCCTTTTGGAGATTGGAGATATCCTTTCAATCACACTTGCGAAGAAGCCGCGGTTTTAATGGCTCATTATTATATTGAAGGAAAAAATACCATTGATCTTGCCGAAACAAGACAAGAGCTTTTAGATCTTGTCGAATTTCAAGAGAAAAATTATGGATTTCACGAAGATACTAATACTGCTCAAACTGCCCAATTGATTAGAGATTATTATGGGTATCAAATTAAAGTAAAATACGATATTTCTTTGGAGGATATAAAAAAAGAGTTGGCTAATGGCAATCCGGTAATTATTCCTGCTGCCGGCAGGCTTCTTAATAATCCATATTTTAAGCCTCCTGGCCCTCTTTATCATATGTTATTGATCAAAGGCTATACCACCACAGACTTCATTACCCATGATGCTGGCACAAAAAATGGAGAGGATTTTGTTTATTCTTATCAAACCTTGGAAACATCTATTCACGATTTAGAAGGTGGAAATCTTGAAAATATTACCAGTGGTAGGTCAGCAATGATTTCAATATTGATAGAATCACAATATTAGCACATCGGAAAAACGGTTGTCTTGAAAGTAAATAAGGAGAGAGGAATGAAAAAAGATATGGTTGATCCCGATAATACCCAAAAAAACCCGAAGTGTTCAATTCGCTTCGGGGTGTATTTTTATTTTTTCCGACTGCGTTTCTTCTTTAAAAAATCCCTGAAAGTCAAATAATGGAGCGGGTGACCGGAATTGAACCGGCGGTCTTCTCCTTGGGAAGGAGACGTGTTGCCGCTACACCACACCCGCAGATTCAAAACAGATTGAATAAAAACTCTCTCAAGGAATCCAGCCAGCCCCGCCCCTTTTCCAAGGGGCCTTGCGAGTTTTCGGGAGGAATGACGGTAACGGCTTCCTCGCCCGGCTTTTGAAGATTGAAATTCTCTCTGGCTTCCTCTTCCAAATACTCATCGTCCCTGGCGCTGCTGACCTGCGCCCGCAACTGCTGCCTTTTTTCTTGAAGCTCCTGAAGCTGGGCCCGGAGCTCCACCACTCTCTCTTCCATTTGATTTCTCTTTTGGTTTATCTTTATGTTGGAAACGATCAAAATGCCGGCGATTCCAAAAACCGCAACCCCCATAATAAGGGTCAAAAACGCGGATTCCTTGGCTTCCCTTTTATTTTTCCTGCGTTTTGTTATCATGAAAGCGTATGAAAAGAAAAACCGTTTTTAAAATAGTTTGGGTCACCTTGATCCTGCTAGTGATAATAAGCATGCTCTCTTTCATGGTCGCACCGCTATTCTAGCACGTTTTCAGTCGCTTTTGAAGATCTCCAGGAATATCCGGGGAGGAATTTGAATCCTCCCTTTTTCTTTGAGTTCCTTTTTCCTTTTTTTCTGCTTGTCCAAAAGCTTCTTTTTCCGGGTATAATCTCCGCCGTAAAGGGGCGCGGTGACGTCCTTCCTTTTGGCCCTTATCGTTTCGCGGGCGATGACCTTCCCTCCCACGGCAGCCTGCAGGGGCAGGGAAAACACCTGAGGAGGGAGTTTTTCTTTCAGCTTTTCCACCAGCTTCCTGCCTTCTTTTTGAGCTTCTTTTTCCGGGACTATGCGGGAGAAAGCTTCCTCTTTCTTGCCCAGAATGAGTATGTCCAGCTTGACCAGAGAGACTTCCCGCCATTCCAGGATTTCGTAGTCCATGGAAGCGAAGCCCTTGGAAACCCCCTTTAGCTGGTCGTAAAGGCTCTTGGTAACGATCTCCCGCAGAGGCACCTCCCAGACCAGCTGTATTTTTTCAGATCCCATATAGTCCGTTGACACTTGCTTTGATTCCAGGGCGTCCAAAAGCTCCAAAACCGGGCCCATGTAGGACAAGGGGGTGAGGATCTGCAGCTTTACCCAAAGCTCTTTACAGGAAGCAATCAAAGACTGCGAAGGCCAGTCCGCCGAAGTATAAATGAGGTTTTCCTTCTCTCCCATAAAAATCTTGTAAAGGACGGAAGGAGTGGACATGACCAGGCTCAAATTGAACTCTCTTTTCAACCTTTCTGCTATTATCTCTGCGTGCAAAAGCCCCAAAAAACCGCACTGAAAGCCTCTTCCCAGGCCTTCCTTGAACTCGGGCTTGAAATAAAGGGAGGCGTCCGTAAGCTTGAGCTTCTCCAACCCCGTTTTCAAATCTTCGAAATCGTCCGCGTTTTCGGGATAAACGCTCAGGAAAACCTTAGGCTGGGGCTCTTTGTATCCGGAAAGGGCCAATTTTTCCTTTTCCGGCTTTGAATCTTTGGAAATGACTGTTTCTCCCACCCTTATTCTTTCTGAATCTTTGATTCCGGTGGCGATATATCCGATATCCCCGGAAGACAAGCTTTCGACGGGAAGCAAAGAAGGCACGAACACCCCGGTCTCTTTGGCCTCAAACTCCAGATCCTTTTGGACCAAATAGAGCTTCTGGCCCTTTTTTACGTTTCCCTTGAGCACTCTCAGGAAGGCCAGGACGCCTTTGAAAGAATCGTATTTGGAATCGAAAATCAGGGCCTGCAAAGGGGCGTCTTTTTCAAAGTCGGGAGGAGGAATTCTTTTTACCACGGATTCCAGGACCGAAGAAACGTTTGTCCCTTCTTTTGCGGATATTTTTATTATCTCTGAAGGCTCCAGATTCAATAAGTCTGATATTTCTTTTTCCGTTTCTTTTGTCTTTGCCTGGGGCAGGTCTATCTTGTTGATAACCGGGATTATAACCAGGCCCTGCTGCTGGGCCAGCTCCAGATTGCCTATGGTCTGCGCCTGAATCCCCTTGCTGGCGTCAACCAGCAAAAGGGCGCCCTCCACCGCTTTTAAAGACCTGGAAACTTCGTAGGTAAAGTCGACGTGCCCGGGAGTGTCAATCAAATTGAAAAGGTATTCCGAACCCGAAGAATTCCTGTAAAACATGCGGACGGGCTGCATCTTTATGGTTATTCCCCTTTCTCTTTCCAAATCCATCATGTCCAGGTACTGGGCCCGCATTTTCTTGGCTTCCACAGTTTTTGTCAGTTCCAAAAAGCGGTCCGCCAGCGTGGACTTGCCGTGGTCAATATGGCTTATTATCACGAAATTGCGGACATTTTCCATAGGTCAGTTGCGCTTAAAAAGAGAACGGCAAATAATATCCATTTCAGAGGACTTCAAAAACCTGGCCGAAAGGCAGAAAACCAAAATCCCCATCAAAAAGGAAAGGGCCGCCTGCAAGAAAACCCCCAAAAAAGTGTCGGTGCACAGGTAAGGGGCCGTGGCCCGCAGGACCAGGTAAGCTGAAGCTGCAGAGGGGATCAAAGCCAGCAAAACCTTCCTGCAGGAATGCCAGATTTCAACCAATTTTTCCCCGCCTATTTCTTTTCTCAGAAAATACAGAAGAAGAAAAAACTGGAATACGATGGAAACAGAAACAGCCAGAGGGAGCCCCACCACGGCAAAGTTATCTATCCCCTGCAATTTCAAGAAAGAGGAAAAAAACCTGTAAAAAGAGTTTTCAAAAGAAAGGAGCCGGACGAAAAGAAAACTTAAAGAAACGTTCAAGGCCACGGAAGCCAAGCTTATCAGGACCGGGGTCTTGGTGTTCTGGAAAGAATAGAAGGTTCTGGCCAGGAAAGGCACCAGGGCGGCGGCGAATATCCCGAAGCAGAAAACCCCCAGAGAGGCTGCGGTCAGCCTGGTATCGGTCCAGCCGAACTGCCCGGTTCCCAGAACCAGCCTGACCAAATGGGCCCTCAGCAGAAAAATCAAAACGCTCAGGGGAGCCACCAAAAAGAAAATCTGCTTAAAGGCAGAGGTGAAATCCTGCCTGAACCTGTCTTTGGTTCCGTTGGCCCAGGCCCGGGAGAGAGCCGGAAAGGAAGCTACGGCAAAAGAAGTTCCCACCAAGCCTATCGGAATGTACTGCAAGTTGTTGGCAAAGTTGAACACAGCCACGGATCCTGCAGCCAAAGTGGAGGCAATGGCGGTAATGACGATCAGATTCAAGTGGTACCCTGCCGTCCCCAGGACTCTGGGACCCATGAGCCTGAATATTTTTCTGAGTCCGGGAGAAAAAAAGTCAAAGGAAGGAAAGTATTTAAAGCCGGCTTTTTTGGCTGCCGGCAGCTGTATAAGCCAGTGAGAGAAAGCTCCGATTACCACGCCGAAAGCCAGGCCTTTAAGCCCGAACAGGGGCTCCAGGAATATTATTCCCAGTATTATCCCGATATTGTACATTACAGGCGCCAGAGAATAGGCCAAAAACCTGTCAAAATAGTGCAATATTCCGGAAAACACGGAAGAAATGCCGAAAAAAATCGGGCTCAAAAACATTATCCTGGTCAGAACGACAGCCAAATCCATCTGCTCTTTGGAAAATCCGGGCACTACCAAGCGCAGCAAAAAAGGAGTGAAAAGGGCCATAACTCCGCAAAACAGAATCAGCAAAAGCAGAAAGCAATTCAAAACGTTGCTCGCCAGCTTCCAGCCTTCTTTTTGGTCTTTGTTGAAATAATCGGAAAATACAGGCAGAAAAACGGCCGAAATTCCTCCCATAACTAAAATGCAGTAGATAAAATCGGGAATTCTGAAGGCCGCAAAATAAATATCCAGTTCGGGGCCTGCGCCGAATCTCCCGGCTAGCAGCCTGTCTCTCAAGAGGCCCAAAAGCCTGCTCAATAAAAAAGAAAAGCCCACCAGGGAGGCGGCAAAGGTGACCGTTTTTGCCCGGGAATGAAAAATCCTGCTTATCATAGTGATTCCATTTTATACCAATCGGGAGGAAAATAAAAGACCGCCTTAGCGGTCTTTTGTAGCTATTTTATCTCTTTCTGCTCCGAAAGAAACCAGTTTTATAGGCACTCCGACTTCCTCTTCGACGACGGAAATGTAGTTCAAAGCCTCCTTGGGAAAATCGTACATGCCCCGGCATTTCTTGGGGAACTTCTTCCAGCCGGGAAGATCGATATAGCAAGGCTGCATTTCCCGCAGATCTTCAAGGTCGATTCTGTCTGAAACCAGCTCTCCCTGAGGAGTCCTGTAGGCAAAGCAAACCTTTACCCTGTCGAGCCCCGCCAAGCTGTCTATCCTGGTAAGCGCCAGCTGTGTGAAGCCGTTCATCCTGGCGGCGTACTTCAAAAGAACGAGGTCCATCCAGCCGATCCTCCGAGGTCGCCCGGTGGTGGCTCCGTACTCGCTGGCTCTTTGCCTGAGCCAAGAAGCCAGGTCGGGGGGCATTTCCGTCGGAAGGGACTGCTTGTCCGAACCGACGCGGGTGACATAGGCCTTGGCCACTCCCAGCACTTGGTCGATGCGGTTGGGGGTAATTCCGCTCCCCTGGCAGGCTCCGGCCGCGGTACAAGGAGAAGAAGTCACGTCGGGGTAAGTCCCAAAATCGACATCCAACAAAGCGCCCTGGGCGCCTTCCAATAGAATATTCCTTCCCTCTTGGGCCATATCCCGCAGAAGCGATTCGGTATCTGCGATATAAGGAGAAAGGCAGTCCCCGTAAATGTCGAAGTTTTCGGGCAAACCCTTATGGTAATCAAGGTCTGCAAAGAACATTTTTATCTGCTCTTTAACCCTGAGCCCGGAATTTTCCAGTTTTTGCCGGATTTTGCCTTCCCTGAGAAAATCTCCCATCCTGAAACCGTACCTGTAGGCTTTGTCGGCAAAGACGGGCCCCATGCCCTTCTTTGTCGTTCCTATCTTGTGGTCCTGCCTGTCGCTCTCTTGAAGAGCATCCACAATGGGATGCCAAGGCATTATGATATGGGCCTTGCCACTGATTTTCAAATTGCCGCAGGAAACGCCTTTTCTTTCCAGCTCTTCCATCTCTTTGATTAAAATTTCAGGATCCACGGCCACTCCGTTTCCGATTACGCAAATCGTTTTCGGATAGAAAATTCCGGAAGGCACCAAGTGGAGCTTGAACTCCCCTTTCTTGTTCTTGACCGTGTGCCCGGCGTTGGGCCCGCCGTTGAACCTAACCACGGCGTCGGCTTCCTGTGAAAGATAATCGACTATTTTTCCTTTTCCTTCGTCTCCCCATTGGGCTCCGAGAACCGGCAATACCGGCATAAACCACCTCCTTTGGAGTTTTTAAAAAGCCGCTTTGATTCTAATCCTATAATACAAAAGGGTCAAGCAAACAAAAACACCCCGGAAAACCGGGATGCTTTTGAAGCCCAAGCGGACAATACTCCGAATTTTGTCTTCAGGAAGCATTGCTGCTTTCCTGGAGGCAATCATCTATCTAGCTTCCCGATTGCTCGGGAAGTCTCGCGAGCCACTTTTTCACGGAAGATCCAAGATGAACCTCGAAGCTTCCGGCTTGCTCTTGCTCCCGGGTAAGAATTTGGCCGTTTCACCCCGGCGTTCTCTTACCCCTTTATATGCCGGGATAAACCTGCTGAACTTATCCGAGTTTCTCAGGGGTACAGGTTTCCGCTGCCCTTGCGGGCCGCGGCGTCACTGCTCGCATCTCTGGCGTCGCCGCCGACGGGCGTTACCCGCTACCTTTTTAACTCCGCAAAACGGAGTGGGAGTTCGGAAGTTCCTCTGCTCCGACATAAAGTCAGAACAGCGACTGCCTTGTCCGCTTGGGCACTTTTATTATATCCGAAATAAACGATATTGTCAAGAATATAAAAAAGCCCCGAATGGAATGATTTCCATCGGGGCCTGCGGTGAAAGATGGAAGATAATCTACATGAACATCTGCACGATCCAGCCTGCCAGAAGAGCAGCGGCCGGTTTCAGCAATATCGCCATGCCAGCCCGCATGATCTCCGTATCCATGGTAGTTTCTTCGCGGTCTTTCCTGTGCTGATCGGGCCAGTAAACCAGGTAGATCACCACTATGGAGATGCCGATTGCCGGAACGAGACCGAGAGCCGGAGCGCCGAAGGTCGGCACTATGAACCATCCCCAGAGCACGCTCAAGACGTATCCCTGAAAGATTATGCCGGCGACGATCAACGCCACTACGGCAATAAGAGTCCCCAAAGCAGAGAATACCTTGTTTTTGAAAAAACCCATCTTTCTTTAACCTCCTTCAATGTGCTTTCGCCGAGTTTTTATATTTCCAGCGAATATCTTATTCTAACACATTACGTTGAAAAAGTCAAGAAGGCTAAGAATAAAAAGCGGCGCTTGCCGCTCTTTTGAGCTTCTTTAAAAATAGTGCCCTATATTGAAAATAGTTCGAACGTTTTTCGTCCAGAAAATAAAACAGCTTCGCCGCATTCTTTGACAATTTCAATTTTTAAGCGACAAATTCCGTAAATAAAAAAGTCCAAAGAGTTTTGGGGCCCTAAGGACTTTATTTATTCTTTTGAACCTTATCCCACCGGAAGATATTTGGTGAGATTCGTAGCGGGGATGCTACGATGTCCGGGATTTCGGACTTTAGAAATCGGATACTGCGTCCACTTCCTCTCTCGTTTTAGCATTCAGAATGCGGTGGTTGAGCTCCGCGATGCGCCGATGCATCCTCTCGAAGTCATCAAATGACTTCGGTTCGTACATCATAGGCATCATCATCGTAAGCATCATCTTAACTGTCTTGCTACAGCCAAGTTCCGAGGGGCAGCCGACGCAGTCGGAATGTTCCATCTTCCAGAGGACGCACTCCTTCGTATCGATGGCGACTCTATCTCCGTGTTGCTCGACCAGCTTCTGGATGTTCTCGCTTATATCATTTTCAAACATATCATATACCTCTCATATTCTGCTTGTCTATATTATAGAATATGTTACCAAATTTGTCAATGGTAAACAAAATAGGGCTTTCCACTTCAAACCTCCTTTTCGCAAAACAACCCATCACAACATAGATTCTTTCCGCGTTGACTTGTTTTACAATTCCACCATTAGGATTATAGCCACAGTAAAAAGTCAAGCTTGCCTAGAACCCGATAAGAATAAAAAGCGGCGCTTGCCGCTCTTTTGAACTTCTTTAAAAATAGTGCCCCGGGTGAGAGTCGAACTCACAACTTCCGGCTTAAAAGGCCGTTACTCTGCCGATTGAGTTACCGGGGCGCGCTTTGAACATATTAACAAAATTCCAACCCGACTACAAGCCCTCTTGTCCCAGCTTTTCCAAGAGCTCTTTTTGCTTTTTGTTCAGTTTTCCGGGAATTTCAACTTTCATTTCAACGTACATATTTCCCCTGCCCCAGCCAGAAAACCTGGGTATTCCTTTTCCGGAAATACGCAAGACCTTTCCGGTTTCGGTCCCTTGGGAGACTCTCAGAAGAATTTTTTTTCCTTCCAAGGTGGGAACTTCAATTTCCGCTCCCAGGGCGGCCTGAGAAATGGAAATCTTTCTGCGCACTATCAAGTCGTCTCCCCGCCTTTCGAAAACCGGATGCTTTTTAATGAAAATTCTGACGTAAAGGTCTCCCGGATTTCCGCCTTTCTTGCCAGCTTCCCCCTTGCCCTGAATCTTCAATATTTGGTTGGTATCCACGCCGGCGGGCACCGAAAACCTTATCTTTTCCTGTCCTTTTATTCTTCCTTCGCCCTTGCAGACGTTGCAAGGCTTTTCAGGAATGTATCCTTCCCCTTTGCATTCGGGGCACACGGTCTGGCGGGTGAAAGATCCGAACATGGTCTTTTTTACCTGTTGGACCCTGCCCGTCCCCCGGCAGGTAAAACACTCCTTGACTTTGGTGCCAGGCTCTGAGCCCTTGCCCTGGCAGCGGGAACAAACCACCTGCTTTGAAAGATTAATTTCTTTCTCTTGGGCAGACAGGATTTCTTCCAAATCCATTTCCAGCTCGACTTCTATATCCTTCCCTCTCTTGAAATCCCTCTTTCTGCCCCCGCCGAAACCGAACATCTCCTCAAAGATGTCCCCGAAATCCTGGAATCCTCCCATGTTGCCGAATCCGAAATCCCAGCCTTGCTGCTGGCCGCCTCCGCTTCCTCCTTCAAAAACGCTGCCGAACTGATCGTACTGGCTCCTCTTTTGGTCGTCGGAAAGCACCTGGTAGGCCTCGTTTATCTCTTTGAACTTTTGCTCGTCCCCCCCTTTGTCGGGATGGTGCTGGTGGGCCAGCTTCCGGTAGGCTTTCTTTATCTCATCTTTGGAAGCTTCATTGGAAACTCCCAGAACTTGGTAGTAGTCTTTCATCTGAGATTATTTTTCCTTGTATTCACCCTCTTGGGGGCCTTCGTCTTCTTTTTCTTTTTTGCCTTCCTGCTGCTGGGAAGACTTGTGGATCTCGGCTCCGGCCTTTTGCAGGGCCTGGGAAAGCTCCTCGGTCTTTTTCTTTATCTCTGAAGCTTCCTCTCCGTCTTTGACCTTTTTCAAGGCCTCGAGCTTTTCTTCCACTTCCTTTTTGGATTCGGAAGAAAGCTTGTCCCCGGACTCTTTCAGGGTTTTTTCGACGGTATAAACCAAGTTATCGGCATTGTTTTTGGCTTCAATCGATTCCTTCTTTTTCTGGTCCTGGGCCGCATGGGCTTCGGCTTCCTTTTTCATCCTTTCCACCTCTTCCTTGGAAAGCCCGGTTGAAGCTTCAATCCTGATGGACTGCGACTTACCGCTGGCCTTGTCCTTGGCGGTCACGTTCAGGATTCCGTTGGCGTCGATGTCGAAAGACACCTCCACTTGAGGAACGCCTCGGGGAGCGGGAGGAATGCCGTCGAGTATGAATTTCCCGAGGGTCTTGTTATCCTGAGCCATTGACCTTTCTCCCTGCAAAACGTGTATTTCGACTGAAGTCTGGTTGTCCGCTGCCGTGGAAAAAACCTGGCTCTTTGAAGTGGGAACCGTGGTATTCTTTGAAATCAGCACGGTATTCACCTGTCCCAAGGTTTCGATTCCCAAAGACAGAGGGGTAACGTCCAGCAAGAGAACGTCTTTGACGTCTCCCTGCAGAATTCCGGCTTCCACGGCGGCTCCGATGGCCACCACCTCGTCGGGATTTATCCCTTTGTGAGATTCCTTTCCGAAAAGATTCTTCAGCTCCGATTGTATTTTGGGCATCCTGGTCTGCCCTCCGACCAGAACTATCTCGTCAATGTCTTTTGTCTCCATTTTAACGTCTTTTAAGGTCTGCCTCACCAATTCCAAGGATTTGGCGATGTAGTCTCCCACCAGCTCTTCCAGCTTGGACCTGGTTAATTTGTAATAGAGGTGCTTGGGTCCGGAACTGTCGGAGGTTATAAAGGGCAGGTTGATTTCCGTTTCCATGGCGGACGACAATTCTATTTTGGCTTTTTCTGCTGCTTCTTTCAGCCTTTGCAGGGCCAGCTGATCGCGGGAAATGTCTATTCCCTGCTCTTTCTTGAATTCCTGGACTATCCAGTCCATTATTCTCTGGTCGAAATCGTCCCCGCCCAAATGGGTATCTCCACCGGTGGCTTTCACCTCGACGGTATCCTGACCGACATCCAAAATGGAAATATCGAAAGTCCCTCCCCCAAAATCGTAAACCACTATCCTCTGGTCTTTTTTCTTTGTCAGGCCGTAGGCCAAGGCGGCGGCAGTCGGTTCGTTGATCACCCTTTTGACATTGAACCCTGCGATTTCTCCCGCCACTTTGGTGGCTTTTCTCTGCGAGTCGTCGAAATATGCAGGGCAGGTGATTATGGCTTCTTCTATCTTTTCTCCCAGCCTCTGTTCGGCGTCTGCTTTCAGTTTCTGTAGAATCATTGCCGAAATTTCCGGAGGGGTGTACCAATTATCTCCCATCTTCACTTCAACTCCGCCGTCGGACTTTCTTTCCCTGATTTCATAAGGCATGAGCTTTTTATCCCTTTGAACTTCCTCATCGGTAAACTTCCTTCCTATGAGCCTTTTGATGGAGTAAACGGTATTCTGGGGATTGGTAATCTGCTGGCGCCTGGCGGTAACGCCCACCAGCCTTTCTTTGGTTTTGCTTACTGCCACAATGGAAGGGGTGGTTCTGGCCCCTTCGGAATTATCTATTATTTTTGGCTCCCCGGATTCCACCACGGCCATTGCCGAAAAAGTGGTACCCAGGTCTATTCCTAATATTTTTGGCATAACTTTTTTTAATTAATTGTTAATCCAAGATTATAATTATTATTTGGCGAATCAAGGTTACGCGGCAACCGGATTCTTATTTCCCTATTTTCACTTTGGAAGGCCTAATGACCCTGCCTTCCATGGTATATCCTTTCCTGATTTCTTCAACCACTTTACCCGGCTCCTTTCCTTCCTCCTCTCCCACAGCTTCATGCAGTTCGGGATCGAACTTCTGGCCCAGGGCTTTTATCTCTTCCACTCCTCGGCTTTTCAGAAAGCTCTCCAGTTGGGATTTTATCTGCAGGAGGCCCCTTAAAAACTCGTCTTTCTTTCTGTCTTCCGGGATCTTCTTTTCGGCTTCCCTGAAATTGTCCAGAACGGGCAGAAGCCCAGACACCAGCTCTCTTGCTGCGTACTTCAAGAACTCTTCGGTTCTTTCCGCTTCCTCTTTTTTATAATTGAGAAAGTCGGCCTTTGAACGCTGCCATCCGGCCAGAAACTCGTCTTTCTGCTTCTGGCATTCCTGCAATTTTTTCTCTAGTTCTTTTGAATCCATTTTATAATCGCGTCTATTAAATTGATATTCCTGTCATAGGACATCCTCTTGGGCCCGACTATGGTCAAAAACCCCCTGCAATTTCCCGGAAAAAGGCAGCTTGAAGCTATTATTCCAAAATCGGCCGCTTTGGAAAAGGGATTCTCCCTGCCTATATATATCTGGATTTCCGGACTGGGGCTGAAATCGGAAGCTTTGTCTTCCAAATCTTCCAGCATCCGGACAAACCTGGAAACGCATTCCGATTCCTTGAATTCCGGCTTGCGCAAAACGTCACTCCAGCCTTCCTTCCACATTATATTCTCCGAATAAAGATATCCCAAAGCCAGATTGGAAGATTCTTCGGCCAGTATTTTGGTTACCCGGCGGGTGAACATCAGCAGGTCTTCTGCCTGTTTTTCGGAAGAAGCTGGCATCTCTTCCCGCTCCCGGAATCCCTTCTGCAGAAAACCGTCAACGAAATGCCTGTAGCCCTTGTCGGTGGGCACTCTGCCCGCCGAAGTGTGGGGCTGGGAAAGATATCCCTGGTCGGTAAGCTCCTGCATTTCATTCCTCACGGTAGCCGGACAGACCGAAAGCTTCTGATTTTTCAGGACCAGCTGGGAGCTCACGGGCCTGGCTTTTCTCACGTATTCTTCAACCACTCCGTTTAAAATTTCCCCTTGGCGCTCAGTCATCATTATACATAATATATGATTAGCAATCCCATGTCAAGATTGCTAAAAAAGCTGTTCATTGTTTTTGAAAACTGGTACAATAAAACAATGAGAAAAATAATCAAAGGGCCGAAAATAACCTGGGTGGACATCCAGGACCCCACCAAGGAAGACGTAATGTACCTCAAAAAAAGGTTCAAGGTGCATCCTTTGGTTTTGGGCGAGCTCATCCCTCCCGGGCACAGGCCCAAAGTGGAGCACGAGCAGGATTATCTTTTTATGAGCTTTTACTATCCCGTCTACAGCAAAGAAAAAAGAGAAACCCGCTCCAGGGAGCTGGACATCATAGTCACCAGGGACACGATAATAACCAGCCACTACCATTCGATACTTCCTCTCAAGGCCCTCTTTGACAGCTGCAATCTCTACAAAGAAGCCAGGGGAACCTACATGTCCAAAAGCTCTGGGTACCTGCTTTTTTACATACTCAACGGCTTCTGGCGGAACTGCCTGACCAAGCTGGAAAGGGCAGACAAGCGCCTGGATTTCATAGAAAAGGAAATTTTCAGGGGCAAAGAAAAAGAAATGGTCCGGGAGATTTCCTACGTCAAAACCGACGCCATCAATTTCCTGAGAATAATCGAACCGCAAAAAGCCATCCTTGAATCTCTGGAGGTGGAGGGAGCGTCTTTTTTCGGACCGGAACTCACCCCTTACTTTACCGACATTCTCGGACTCTACGGCCAAGCTTGGAACGAACTGAAAACCTATAAAGAAACCATTTTAAATCTGGAAAAAACCAACCAGTCCCTGCTTTCCACCAAAACCAACGAGATAATAAAAATACTGACCGTTTTTTCGATCATCGTGCTTCCTTTAACCCTGATAGCCAGCCTCTGGGGAATGAACGTCAATATTCCTCTTCAGGGTTCTCCCTGGGGATTTTGGTTTATAATGGGAATGATGATTTTTGTAATGGTATTTATGTTCGCCTACTTCAGAAAGAAAAAATGGATCTGAACTATTTGTAGAAAACCCTGGAAAAGCGCAAATCCACATATTCCAAATTCTCTCTCTGCTCGGGAGAGATTTGTTTTTCCAGAACCGCCTCCAGCTCGGTTATCTGCCAGTCGAGATCTTTTCCAAGATTGAAATATATCTCCCAGCCTTCCGAAGTGAGAAAATCAAGCCGATTCTCCGAAACGGGTCGGGCCTCTTTCAAGGCAACCGTTTCCTGAAGCTTTTCTTCGATTTGCAAAACGGCAGAAAGAAGATCATCGTCAATCCCCTTTTCCCTGAGAGCCGGGGCTTCCCCTTGGGGAAAAACCACTTTCAATAAATCGGAGGGGGCCTCTTTTTCAAACAAGATTCCCCTGCTGTCTGAAACAAAGCAGTCGGGGGGCCAGCACAAACAAACGGCCTTTTCCCTTTTTTTGGCCAAAATTTCCAGCGTTCCGGGAAGCTTTCTTTCTATCTCGACTTCGGCCAGCGAAGGGAAAGCTTTCAACACGCTTTCTTCCATGGAATCCGTATCTGCCGAGAAAATGCTCCCGGTTGTGAAAAAAAGAATCTTTCTTTCCGCCTGAGATTCGACCAGGGAGTTTATCTCTTTTGAGTTTTCCGGACTTCCCTGAAGACTGATTTTTTTTACCTGGAAAAACGAGGAAAAAAACAGAAAGTAGGAAAGCAGGGAAAAAAACAGGAAAAACAGAAAAGCCCGCCGGAAAAAACGGCGTCCGAAAAGAGTTTTTTTCTTTTTAATCCGGTAAGGCTTGTTGTATTTTTTCATTTAAAGCCTTCTTTTTTTCTTTCTTGCCTTTTCAAAAAAATACACCGGCCAATACCTCAAAGAAAGGGGCACGTCTTTGGTTTTCACGTATTCGCGGGCTTGCCCCCCAAATCCCATCTTAAAGAAAGTGGGGCCGGCCCAGGGATGTTTTTTCTGCAGAACGGGATTGACGTAGCCCCAAAAGTCGTACAAAACGCAGCCTCGTCTTTTGGCTTCTTTTATGGCTTCCCACTGCAAAAGATAGGAAGCCGGCAGCCGATGGTGCCGCGGAGAAAGGGCGGCGTGATGATAAAATCCTATTTTTGACCAAAAAATCACGAAGGCGGAAGCCACATACTCTCCGTGGAATTTGCTGAAAAACAAGCAAATCTGCTTGTCGGGCAGGAAAGAAAGGAATTCCTTATTCAAATAATCTGTCGAAAACCTTGAGAATTTCTGGGCTTTGACCACCTTTTGGTAGATTTTTTCGAAAATCTCGATATCCCCGACTTCCTCGCTTTGGAAAACTTCCAAGTATTTGTCCCTTAGGCCCTGGCGCACCAAATAGCGGGTGCTCTTTCTCATGTTCATCAAAAGAGTGTTTTCCCAGGCAGAAATGTCCAGTTTCCAGCTTGCTTCCGGGTGCGTATGAATAGGGGCCGGAATAAAGCATTCCCGGTCGAAAATAAGGTTGTTCTCTTCGTTTCTTTCCCAAATCGGGGAAAACCTTACGAAATTGGCCTTCTCTTTTTTTGCCAGTTTTTTGGTTTCTTCAACCGTCAAATGCAGAATTTCCTCCCTGACTTGGGCTTTTTCTCCGGGCCTGGCCACCGGCCCGTGAGGCACCAGCAAAAAAGTGGCCCTTCTGGCCGGAATCTTTATCACCAAAGAAACGGAAACCAGCTCCGAACCTTCGTAAAGCCCGATCCTCCAGATGCTGCGGCCCATTTTCTTTTGGAATTCGCCCCAGTTCCAGGACTGCAGAAAAGTTTTTTCTTTGCAGCCCAAAAGAAAATTTTCCCAGGTTTCTTTGCTTTTTATCTCTCTATGGACCAGCATGCGTTTATTTTACCGTAATTCTTTCTGTCAGTTTTCGGGGAACGCGGCTCTCCAAAAGCACCACGTCGCCCTTGTCGGCAAAATCCCTTATTTTTTCCAGTATTTTCAGCGCGTCTTCTTCCAATACGATATTTTCTTTGGACATTCCCTTGGAAAAAGCCCCTTCTTGTATCTCTTTAAATCTGTCTTTGCTGGTTATAATCACCAGGTCGCAAACCAAGGCCATTTTCTCCCCTATCCTGCGATGAACCTCCTTTGAAGACTTGCCCAGCTCTATCAAAGAGGGCATTACCATTATCTTTTTCCCCTCCCAAACTTTCAAATAGTCCAAATGAGCCATCACTCCGCTGGGATTGGCAGAATAGGTGGCCTCTATCACTTTTAAACCGCTAATGCCGTTTTTCAGATCCATGCCCGAATGCCAGCGCTCTATTTCCCGGGCGCGCTTTGATATTTCTGGCAGACTTAAGCCCAAATTTTTGGCGCAGAGAACGGCAGCCAACACGTTGCGGATGTTGTGAATCCCCAGCAGGTTCATATGAAAATCGGCCTTGTCCCCGTCTTTGGCCAGAACCTTGAAAGAAATCCCTTCTTTTTCCACCTTGATGTCTTGGGCCCACAAATCCTTTTTTTCGTACATTGAATAGTATTTGACGTTTTTCAAGCCGGAATTATGAAGGTCGATTTCTTCATCTCTTATTCTGGGATCGTCATAATTCAAAACGGCCAAACCGTCCTCCGGCAAGCAGGATATGAGCTCGAATTTTGCCATAACGATATTTTTCTGGGAACCGAAAGTGGCCATGTGCTGTTCGTTGATTCCCGTAAGAATGCCTATCTTTGGCTTGGCTATTCCGCAAAGCAGTTTTATACCTCCCCGGTTGTAAGCTCCCATTTCGCAGACGAAAACCTCGTGCTCTTTCGTAACTTCCTCGAGCAGGCATTTTGAAATTCCCACTTCCGAATTATGGTGCTTTTCGGTTGCGACCACCTTGTATTTTTCGGCCAGAAAGGCCGCCAAAAATTCCTTGGTCGAGGTTTTTCCGTAGCTCCCGGTGACACCGATCACCAAAAGATCGTTCAGTTTTTCCCTCTTTTGGCGGGCTTTCCGGAGAATATTGTTTCTAAGATTGACCGCCAAGGGCTGAAAAAAGAGGACCAAAAGCGAAAAAACCACGGGACCCAGAATGTCAAAGCCCATCAGGAATGCCAGAAAATGGTTAAAAAGCAGGCCCAAGCTGAAAAGATAAGAAAGAATGAGCAAGCCCAGGGAAATGCCGGTGGTGAGAATAAGGCTGGTTTTCCTGGTGAGAACGGGGATCTTCAAAGACCCCGAAGAAAGCTGTCTAAAGCCCAAAACCGTTTCTACGGCGTATATTCCCAAAAAGGGATATATTAAAAAATAATTCGGGCGGAAAACAAGAAGGAGAAAAACGGCTATTTTCAAAAAAAGCCAAAAATTCAGCACCAGCTTCCTGCCCCGGTGAGTCCGAAAATGGTCCCTGAATCTGCCCAGATGGTATTCTTTCAACTGCCAAAGCCAGGTCCAAAAGAAAAGCTTCTTTATAAAAACCGCCAGCCAGAAAAAAGAAATTAAAAGAGTAATCATATGGATTTAAGCCAATTTGAAACGATTAAGACCAGTTTTTCCGGACACTGAGAATGGGGGTTGTGCCCCACTCCTTCCAAAATCTCCAGTTTGGAATCGGGAATTTTCCCGTCCATTAGAATACCTTCCTTGACCGGAAGAAAATTATCGTTCCTTCCCCAAACCAGCAGGGTTTTGGTTTTGATTTCGGGAAGAATGGGTATCAGATTTTCCACCACAACTTTTTTGAAAGTTTCTCTCATTACTCCCAGGGCTTGAAGATAATCTGTCTGCCTCAAAACAATTTTGTAGAAAAATTTTCTTAAAGCTTCATAGCCGGGCAGAAAACAGAGCTTTCTGGAAAAAGGGGCCACCTTGCCCAGAATCTCTTTTTTCAAATTCCTGAGAACGTCAGCGGACTCCGCTCCCCCGGGAGAGACCAAAACCAAAGCCGAAAGAGAATCTTTTTTGCGGGCCGCGAATTTCAAAGCGATTCTGCCCCCGAAAGAATGAGCAAGCAAAAAAAATTGGGAAAGATCGTTTTTCCTGCAATAATTTTCGAACCATTCCGAATAATCATTCAAAGACCAGGGTTCCGGGGGCGGAGGCTCTTTTCCGAATCCGGGAAGATCGGGCGCAAACACTCTGAAGCCTTCCTTTTCAAAGCCCTCTCTCGCCTTGCTCCAGTTTTCCGAACGGGAGCCCCAACCGTGCAGAATAACGATATCCCTCATTTTATCTCCTTGAAATTAACATAGTCGCGCAAAACTTCAGGAACCTTGACTCCGCCTTTTTCCTGCTGGTAGTTCTCTATTATGGCTATCAGCATCCTGCCTATGGCAAAGGCGGTGCCATTCAATGTGTGGACGAATTCCAATTTTTTGGTTTCGGGATTGCGCCATCTGATATTCATCCTCCTGGCCTGATAATCCGTGCAATTGGAAGTAGAATGGGTTTCCCTGTACATGCCTTGAGACGGCAGCCAGGTTTCAATATCGAAAGTGGCAGCCGAAGGCCTGGCGATGTCTCCGGTGCAAAGCTGGACCACCCTGTAAGGGAGCTTTAAAAGCTGCATCAGCTTTTCTTCCATGGAAAGCAAAAGTTCGTGTTCTTTTTTGGATTTTTCCGGTTCGCAGAAACTGAACATCTCCACTTTGTCGAACTGATGGACTCTCAAAATCCCTCTGGTGTCCTTGCCGTAGGCGCCCGCTTCCCTCCGGAAACAAGTGGAAAATCCGACGTAGCGCCTGGGCAAATCGTCCAGAACCTCGTCGTAATGCATCGGGCCTATGGACTGCTCGGAGGTGCCCACCAGATAAAGTCCGTCTTTTTCCAAAAAGTATCTTTCTTCTTTGTCTTTTTCCGAATCTATATAACCCATGGCTTTCATCATTTCGGACTTTATCATCACCGGAGGAACCACGGCCGAAAAATCTTCCTTGGACAAAACTTCCAGGGCCAAAGAAACCAAGGCGAACTCCAGCAGAGCGGCTTCTTTCTTTATATAGCCGAACCTGGTGCCCGAGGTTTTGGCCGCCCTTTTGACGTCTATTAAATCCAAAG
The DNA here is from genome assembly GCA_964393465.1 of uncultured Candidatus Saccharibacteria bacterium. Classification (GTDB taxonomy): domain Bacteria; phylum Patescibacteriota; class Minisyncoccia; order Minisyncoccales; family MHMH01; genus CAYMTT01. Next base: position 31,162 of record CAYMTT010000006.1, read on the forward strand.
ACTCCCCTATTTCCATATAGTCTTTGGGTTTGAACTTGAAATCGGGCTTTTTGCCCCATTCTCTCAGAACCACGTTTTCCGATTCGTCTTTACCTTCGGGAACGTCTTCCAAGGGAAGATTGGGAATCTGGGCCATTGTTTTCTTTATTTCGGAGTCTATCTCCTCGAGCTTTCCTTCCAGTTTTTTTATCCCGGCTTTCATCTGCCTGGCTTTTTCAATGTCGTCTCTGCCGGTTTTTTTCTGCTCGGCCCTCAAAGATTCGGATTCCCCGATATATTTCCTTTTTTCACCGTCCAGCTCCAAGAGCCGGTCCACGTCGACCCGAACCTGTTTTTTCCTGACGCCTTCTTTGACTTTTTTAGGATTGTCCCTGATGAATTTTATATCCAGCATATGTTTTTAAATTCTTTTTAATAGCGGCAGGGCTTTCATCAGCGCTTGCTTACGGTGAGCGATTTCGGCTTCCTCTTGAAGGGTCATTTCGCCCAAGGCCCTGTTTTTTTCCGGTATGTAGAAAATGGATCTGAAAGGATACCCGGGAATTATTTTTTCTATGGGCTTTTCCATTATGAATCCTCTCAGCACGCCTTCAAAAGTATGAAGGGTATCTTGGGTTTTCAGGGCCAGAACGGCCCTGAGCCCGGCCCTTCTCTTTTCGAAAGGAACGCCCCTGAGTTTCTTCAAAGCTATGTCTATGAGCTCCTGGTCGGAAGCCTCCCTCTCGGAAATTCCGGAAAGCGACCATCTTCTCGAGTAAATCCCGGGCTCCCCTCCCAAGAAATCGATTTCCAAGCCGCTGTCTTCTGCCAGGGTCGGCAAAAGGGACAAGCCGTAATAGAACTCCGCCTTTTTGATCGCGTTCTCTTTGAAAGTGCTTCCGTCTTCTTTTACTCTTTCATTGATTCCGGCTTCTTTCAAAGACAATGGCAGCAAAGGAAGGCCCAACTGCGTAAAAATGGCCTTGTATTCTGAAACTTTCCCCGGATTGGTCGTAGCCAAAAGTATCTCTTTCATTTTTTCTGTTTCATTGTCGGAAACAATATTATTTCTCTCAAGCTGCGAGAATCGGTCAAAAGAGCTGCCAATCGGTCAATGCCCATGCCCAGGCCGGCGGCCGGGGGCATGCCGTGCTCCATGGCTTGAAGAAAATCCTTGTCTCTTCGTTCTGAAGCTATCTTCTTGAAATCGAACCTTTTTTTCTGTTCTTCGGGGTCGTTCAATTCCGAAAACCCGTTGATAAGCTCTATGCCGCCTACCACCAATTGGAAACGGTCGGCCTGCATGGCATCTTCTTTTTTGGCTTTGGCCAGAACTGCCATTTCAACGGGATGATCGACCACGAAAGTCGGCCGAATCAAATTGGGCCGGCAGGCTTTTTTGTAAAGCTCGTCGAAAAGAGCGCATTTGTAAGCTTCCTTTTCGACTTTCACTCCCAAGTCGGAAAGCTTCTTCCTAAGATCTTTCTCGCTCGCCTTCCTGATATCCAGCCCGGAATGCTTCTTTACCAAATCGTTGAACTTGACCCTGGGCCAGGGGGGCTTGAAGTCTATTTTCTGGCCCTGGTATTCTATCTCTTTTTTCTTTTTGACCGAAAAGACCAGCTCGGGAACGATTCTTTCCAGCAAATCCATCAAATCGTCCCTGCTTTTGAAAGCCCAGTAAAGCTCTATCATGGTAAAATCGGGATTGTGGTGCTTGTCCATTCCTTCGTTCCTGAAACACCTTCCTATTTCGTAGATTTTCTCGAATCCTCCTATCAAAAGCCTTTTTAAGTAGAGTTCGGGTGCCACCCGCAGATAAAGATCCATGTTCATGGAATTCAGATGGGTTTTGAAGGGCTTGGCCAGGGCCCCGCCGGGAATGGGCTGTAGAATCGGCGTCTCCACTTCCGTAAACCCTTCTTCGGATAAAAGAGACCTGAGCTCTTTCACCATTCGGGATCTTGTCTGGAATTTTTCCCTGACTTCGGGGTTCATTATGAGGTCGAGATATCTTTTCCTGAACCTTTCTTCTGCATCTTTCAAACCGTGCCATTTTTCGGGCAGGGGCAGCAGAGCTTTTGCCAGCATCTTGAAATCGGAAACTTCCAGGGTCTTTTCTCCCCGCTTGGTTTCAAAAAGGGTTCCCGAGACCTGGATGAAATCTGCTAAATCGAAATTTTCCAGGAAAAACCGGTATTTTTTCTCTCCCAAAAGGTCTTTTTTGAAATAAGCCTGCAAAGAGCCGGTACCGTCTTTTAAGTGCAGAAAAGCCGAGCCCCCGTGCTGTCTCAAAGAAACTATTCTGCCCGCCAGAACGACTTTGGTTCCGGCCCGGGAAAGATTGGAAAAATCGGCCAAAGCCCGTTCTGCCGAATGAGTTCTTTCTGTTTTGGAAGGATAAGGATTCTGGCCGGCTTTCCGGACGCCATCCAGTTTTTTCAGCCTGTCTTTTTTTATCTGGGGAATAGCCATAACTTCTTTTATATTAATCAATTTCTGGGAAAAAGAAAAGCCCGAAAACAAAAAACGGCCCCCCGAAAAGGACCGCCGGAAATGCTTTATTCTATTTTCAGTATTTTGTATTTGGCCTTGCCTCCGGGAGCGTCGACTTCCACTACCACGCCTTTTTTCTGGTTCATTAAAGCTCTACCCAGAGGCGAATCGACGGAAATCTTGTTTTCCAAAGGATTGGATTCTTCCGCTCCGACTATTTGAAACTTTTCCTTTTGGGATCCGGGGGCGTTCACCAAAACGGTAGAACCCACCTGGGCGAACATCTTCTGCTTGCTTTCTGGCATCACCACGGCATTGTTAATCAGGTCTTCCAGCTCCAAAATCCTTCCCTCAACGAATCCCTGCTCTTCCTTGGTTTCGTGGTATTCGGAGTTTTCGGCCAAATCCCCAAAAGCCAAGCATTTTTCAAGCCTTTCGGCAATTTCCTTGCGCTTGGCATGTTTGAGGTATTCAATCTCTTTTTTTAATTTTTCAAGCCCCTCGGGGGTCAAATACTTTTTCATAAAAAGACATTATCCAATAATAATCCACTGGGAATTTTTGTCAACCTTTCGGGGCGGATTTTTCCACAACCTTATTCGGAGCGAAAATACCATTCAAACACCTCTTTGGCTACCGGTAGAACGGCGGCGGGAATCTCTTCTGGAGTGCCCCTGACTTCTTCCACCATCACGGTCAGGACTATTTCGGGGTCCTCATAGGGAGCGAAAACCGTTATCCAGTTGTTGTAAACGCCTTCTTTCCCCGTCTGGGCGGTCCCCGTCTTGGCGGCCGTCGGCACGGGTAAGGAATTGAGATAGGAGGCCGAAGCATGAGGGGCTTCAAATCCGGTCACCGCCATTCTCATGCCTTCCCTGACGATTTCCAGGTTTTCGGAATCTATAAAATCTTTCCTGATAACGGAAGTTTCAAAAGTCTGCAAAAACTCCTTTTGGTCAGAAGATCCATTAACCACTTCTTTGACCAATCGGGGCTCCATTAAAATACCTCCGTTGGCTATGGCAGCGAAAGCGTTGGCGACTTCCAAGGGCGTAATCTGCAAATACCCCTGCCCGATAGCCATGTTGTAGGTGTCTCCGTCCCACCAGAAATCCCCCCATTTTTCCATCTTCCAATCTTTGTCGGGAATAAAGCCCGGGGATTCTCCGGGAAGGTCGATGCCCGTCTCTTGATTCCAACCGAATAATTCCAAATATTTTTTTATATTGGTGGGGCCCAGCCCTTCCTGATCCCCATAGCCTCCCCCGACCGTGTAAAAATACACGTTGCAGGATTCCGCCAAAGCTTTTTTCAGATCGGTCCAGCCGTGGACTCTCCAGTCTTTTTTTTCGGTAACCTGTTCGGGATCATAGGGATGGGGAATGGAAATACAGCCCTGGCAGTTTATCTTTTTTTCTGGATCGATTATCCCTTCCTGCAAGACTCCCGAAGCTATCAGGGGCTTGATGACAGAACCTGTCAGATACCTGCCCGAAATCACCCGGTTGATAAAAGGGTCTTTGGAGTTTTCTTGAAGCTCCTGCCACTGTTCCTGCGACATTCCCTGGCTGAAAAGATTATTGTCAAAGCTGGGCAGGCTAACCATGGCCTTTATCCCTCCCGTTTTGGGATCCAGGGCCACGGCCGCTCCGCTGGCAGCTCCAACGTTGGAAAGGGATTTTTGCAGGGACTCTGCCAATTTTTCCTGAAGCTCGGCATCAAGCCAAAGAATCAAGCTTTTGCCAGATTCCGGCAAAGAAACCACGTCTTTGGAAATGGGAACCTCTCTGGCGTCCTTTTTGACCTGAAGCTCTCCGGGATTGAAAGAAAGCGTTTCATCGTAATATTTTTCCAAGCCTGTTTTTTCCCCGCTCTTTCTTTGGTATCCCAGAATATGAGAAAACAGGGGCCCGGAAACATATTCCCTGGCCGTGTTGTTCTCTATTTCAAAGCCCTCGAGCTCTTCTATCTGGGACTCGAGCATTATGAGCTCGGAGTGGCCGAGATCTTCCATAACGAAAACTTTGGAAGCGGAAGAGCTCTCTATCTGCTCCTTTAAGCCGCCGTACCCCATTTTAAGGATACCGGCAGCTTTCTTTAAAACCGATTCTTTTTGGGTGGAGCTCTGGGGCAATTCGTTTTTCCGGCAGACCAGATCGAAACTGGGTTTGTTGGAAACCAGCTGCCGGTGGCTGCTGTCGTAAATAACTCCTCTTTCTGCCTGTATGGAGCGGATTATGAAAAGGTTGTTTTCTGAAAGCTCGGCCAGGGCTTCACCCCGCAATACCTGAAGCTGGAATGTTTTTCCGAACAAAAGCAAGATCAAAACCAAAGAGAAAAATCCCAGAAAAGAAAGGATCTTCTGGGAAAGGGGCACTTCCAGCCTTTTTCCGGACATGCCTATTTCCCGCTCTTTTTTCTGGGCCAGAGAATCGAGCAAAACCTCCTGGGGCTCCACTTCCTTGCCCGATCTCCTTATTCTTAATTTAGAAAACCGGAACCTTGACATATTTTCTGAAAACTTTTTTGGCCAAAAGGGCCGAAACCAAGAAAATCAAAAGATTAAATCCGAAAAAATATGAAGAAAAAACGTCGGCCAGAAATCCTGCCCAAAAGGCTGCGGCCACTCCCGACCAGTTAGAAGGCTTTTCGAAAAGATTATAGAAAACGACGAAAAATAAAAGCAGGTTGGGAACCGCGCCGAACAGGGGAAAATGGACGAAAAAGCTCGTCTGGAGCAAAGCCAGAAAATACAAAAAAGGCATCAGGAATAAAATTCTTTTTTCCATTTCAATGGTCGGTTATTAAAAAAACGTATTCCAGCTCGGGCAAGTCGAAAAACAGGGAGACTTCCGCCTCCTGGAAAGAACTGGTATCGCTGCTTTCCACTTTTTCTATCAGGCCCACGGGCAACCCCTGAGGATAAGTTCCGCCCAAGGCGGAAGAAAACACCGGATCTCCGGCCTTTATTTGATCTTCCTTGGGCAAAAACTCCAAACGCAGGCTTCCTCCCCGGCCTTTGGCCACTCCGGAAATTCCGCTTTCTGAAACTTCCGCTCCAAAAGAGCTTTCCTTGGAAGAAATCAGCTCTATTCTGGAATAATTGTCGTAAACTTCGCCAACCCGACCCAAAAGGACTTTTTGGGAAGTAATGGCTACCATTCCCTGAGAAATTCCGTCTTTAAACCCCTTATCCACCACAAGACCGTCAGAGCCCGCATCCCTTCCTATAACCGAAGATTCTTGGAGGCGGAAATCTTCCTGAAGGCCCAATTCCAAAGCTTCTCTCAAAAAAATGTTTTCTTCCTCCAGATTTCTAAGAGAAGCGTTTTCTGCCAGCAGTCTATGAAATTCGCCTCTTAGATTTTCATTCTCGCTTTTCAGCCGGGCGGACAAAAAAACGCCCTCGAAAAAATCCGAAAGCTTGTTCCCTTTCTCCCAGAATTCTTTCTGGAAAGGAGAGGAAAAAGAATAGAAAAAGCCCTTCGCTTCCTTTTGGAAAAAATTCAGGGAAAACGCAGCCAGCAAAGCCACTGCCAGAATGAAGATCTTTTTTCTTTTCTTTGAAATTCTCATGCGTTTAACCATTATATACGATTCTCATTCAAAACAAAAGAGCGCCTTGAAAGATGCCGGAAGCCGAATACAAAGGTGGGGACTACCTACTTTCGCCCCATAAGGACTATCATCGGCCTTGAGGAATTTCACTTCTCTGTTCGGTATGGGAAGAGGTGGAACATCCTCGGTATAGTCCCCACCTCTGGATTCTGCAAATCCGGCGCCTTGTTCAAAAGCGCTCTATTTTTTTGGATGGCTATTTTTCATTACCGGGCGATTAAAGTATATTATATTCAACCGATTAGTACTCCTCGGCTTAACGCATTGCTGCGCTTCCACCTGGAGCCTATCAAGGTCCTGTTCTCGGACCGGTTTAAAGAGTTCTAATCTTGGGGTGGGCTTCGAGCTTAGATGCTTTCAGCTCTTATCCCGACCTAACTTAGCTACCCAGCCGTGTTCCTGGCGGAACAACTGGTAGACCAGAGGTTAGTTCTTACAGGTCCTCTCGTACTATGTAAAACTCCCCTCAAAACTCGACGCCTGCGGTAGATAGGGACCAACCTGTCTCACGACGGTCTGAACCCAGCTCGCGTACCA
>CAYMTT010000007.1:0-34255 GCA_964393465.1 uncultured Candidatus Saccharibacteria bacterium
TGATATCGTCGCACCTGGGACAGTACCCGTAATTGTAAAGGGTTTTAATGAAACTGCCGTTTTTGAGCTCTTGAAGGGTTTTTTCGAACCATTCCATTCTCTCTCTCAAAGCATCCGACATATCCAAGCCTCCTTTTCAACGATCTGCTTTTATCCTATGATATCCGGAAAGGAAAAGCAATGAAAAAGGCCTCCCGATATTCTCGGAAGGCCCTTGTTTTTAAGATACGACCCGGGCTCTGCCCTCTCGCACTCGAATGCTTGAGGGAGAAAAGACGACTTCTTTGCTCTCGAAAACATCCACCGTGGCGTTGCAAAGATGCAGCCAGGGCTGGGGCTGGCCGGATGCTTGATCTTTTTCCGTATTGAAAAGAAGCAGTCCGTCTGATGCAGATCCGCCTCCGATCTTCACTATAATCCCTCCATCATCCTGCTTGAGGATATCGTAGTCTCCTTGAATGAGCATCTCTCCGGCTATGGTCGCCTTGAACATCGCAACCTCCTTCTTTTTGCGGGATATGTATTTTATAAAGCTGAACAGAATGTTTGTCAATAATGAAAAAGGGGCGCTGGAAAGGCGCCGCCTCTTATTGGCAATATTCTTTTACCGCCTCTTTCTGCGCTTTTGCTCTGCATCGAGAATCGAAGCGTAAACAGGGATGGCGTCCAATATCTGGCCGGCCAGAATTTGGTTTTCTGCCCAATACCTGTCTGATTCTGACCAATCACCATCTCCGGACCGCTGAGCAAGTCCAACCGCGTACTCCATTATTTTCCGGGGATCAGCCCTGTCCCTAAAAAGCTCCAGGGCTTTCTTTCTCTCTTTTTCCCTTCCTTTCAGCCTCAGCTCAATAACCTGCAAAAAAACGTCGAACGTTTTCTTCATCTTCCGCCTCCTTTCCTATTTTCGATGTGCCAAGAATCATTCTAAGTATAATTTTGCGGATGTCAAGAAAAAAACCGGGGGATATCCCCGGAGAAATGGCGGAGGAGGTGGGACTCGAACCCACAAGCCCGTGAAACGGGCTCACGCTTTCCAGGCGTGTACCTTGCCGTTCGGTGCACTCCTCCGAATCTATTTTGGCAAAGAAGAAATAATTCTGGCGATGCCGGGATGCTGGGCGGCAAACTTATACCTCAAAAGCTTCAAAACGGTCAGAAAATCGTCCACCTCATCTTGCAGAGATTCGGGACCTTCGAATATCTCGCCGAACTCTTCTTTGAGATTTTTCAGATAATTATTCAGAATCTCGTAATCGGCCTTTTCTTTCAAGTAGGAAACTATTTTTTTGAACTCTCCCCTGTCCAGCCAGATGCCCCGGCAGATATTGCAGACGTCCACTTTTATTCTTGAATCCCCGTATTCGGTTTCGTAGAGCGGAAGCCGGCATTCGGGGCAGAACTTCGAACCCCGGGAAATTCTGAACTTTTCCTCATCCTTCCAGAGATCTGTATCCAGCCATCTCAAGTTTTTGTCTTTTTGGTCTTTGGCCTGATCGAGCTCTTTTTCTTGAAACCAAAGCCCCAGGCACCGGGGGCAAAAATCTACTTCCACGCCGGCCAGAAGGGCTTTTTCCATTTCCACTTTGCAATCGGGGCAAACCATACGGATATTATACAACAAAAACCCCCGTTTTGAAAAGGGGGCTTTTGCAAAATCTTTAATATCCCATTCCGCCCATTCCGGGAGGAGGGGGAGAAGATTCTTTCTTCTCTTCGGGCTTTTCGCCGACTATGCATTCGGTGGTCAAAAGCATGGAGGCTGCGGAAACCGCGTTTTCCAAGGCGGACCTCACCACTTTGGTAGGATCCACTATGCCCGCCTGCATCAAATCTTCGTATTTGTCCTCGAAAGCGTTGTAGCCTTCATTGCCCTCTCTTTTCAAAACCTCAGCGGCAATGACCGAGCCGTCCTTTCCGGCGTTTTTGGCGATCTGCCTGATGGGTTCCTCAAGGGCTCTTTTCAAAATCTTCAAGCCGATGGCTTCTTCCCCTTCCAGCTTCAGGTTCTCCAGAGCTTTCAGGGAGCGCAAAAGGGCGACTCCCCCTCCCGGAACCGTTCCTTCTTCTATGGCGGCCCGGGTGGCGGCCAAGGCGTCTTCTGTTTTATGCTGGCGGCCTTTCTGCTCCACTTCGGTGGCGGCCCCCACTTTAATCACGGCAACTCCGCCTGCCAATTTTGCCAGTCTTTCTTGAAGTTTTTCTTTATCGAAATCCGAATCGGAGTTCTTAATTTCGCTCCTCAGCTGCTTGACCCTTTCTTCTATTTTCTGCTTGTCGCCTTTCCCTTCGACAATGGTGGTGTTTTCTTTGGTGGAAACCACTCTCCTGGCCTGTCCGAGCATATCCAGCTCGACTTTGTCCAATTTCAAGCCCAATTCGTCTGAAACTATCCTGCCTCCGGTAACCGCGGCTATATCCTCGAGCATTTCTTTTTTTCTGTCTCCAAACCCGGGCGCTTTGACAGCCAGGGCGTTGAAAGCTCCCCTGAGCTTGTTGACCACCAGAGTGGCCAGAGCATCCCCTTCCACTTCATCTGCTATTATAACCAGCTCCTTTTTGCCGGTCTGGGCTATCTTTTCCAGAACGGGAAGCATTTCCTGCAAAGAGGATATTTTTTTATCCGTAATCAAAATATATGGGTCGTCGAACTGGGCTTCCATTCTTTCGGTATTGGTAATCATATAAGGGGAAACGTATCCCCTGTCAAACTGCAGGCCTTTGACTATTTCTTTTTGCAGGCCGAAGGTTTTGGACTCCTCGACGGTGATCACTCCGTCTTTTCCGACTTCGGTCATAATTTCTGCTATCAAATCGCCGATTTCCCTGTCTTCTGCGGAAATGGTGGCAACCTGGGCTATGCTTTCCTTGCCCGATATTTTCTTTGAAGAATTTCTGAGATCTCCGACAACTGCATCTTTGGCTTTTTCCAAACCCTTTCTTATCGCCAAAGGATTGGCTCCGGCGGTAACGTTTTTCAAGCCCTCCAAGGCTATGGCCTGAGTGAGCAGGGTGGCCGTGGTGGTTCCGTCTCCTGCCACGTCGTTGGTTTTCTCTGCCACTTCCTTGACTATTTCGGCCCCCAAATTCTCTATCTTGTCTTCAAGCTCTATTTCCTTGGCGATGGTCACCCCGTCGTTGGTGATGGTGGGAGCCCCGTAACCTTTGTCCAGGACTACGTTTCTTCCTTTGGGACCCAAAGTGACCTTGACCGCGTCCGCCAGCTTGTCCAAGCCGGCTTTGAGTTTTTTGCGAGCCTCTTCGTCGTAAAAGATTTGTTTTGCCATGGCTTTTTAAATTATTGGATAATTGCCAAAATGTCTTCTTCTTTGGCTATTAAATATTCTTTGTCTTCTATTTTCACTTCGGTCGGCCCGTATTTTGTGAACAAAACGCTCTGGCCGGCCTTCACCTCCAAGGGAATCAGATCCCCTTTTTCGTTCTTTTTGCCAGGCCCCACGGCAATCACTTTTCCCTGTTCCGGGCGTTCTTTTTCCGCCGTCTCGGGAAGTAGAATGCCGCTTTTGGTTTTCTCTTGTTCTTTTGAAGGCTCAATGAGCACGTGATCGGAAATTGGCTGTATTTCCATATATATATTGGTTAAGTATAATGGCGGACCCCGAATAGCAGTCTCAAGGTCCGAGTGTCAATTCTCACTTTTAAATGTTAGCCGAGGATTTTTCCTTTGTCAAGAGATCTTCAAATACCTGCCCGTATGGCTTTTTTTGTTCTTGGAAATTTCCCCCGGGGAGCCCTGGGCGACAATATATCCTCCTTCCTCCCCTCCTTCGGGCCCCAAGTCTATGCACCAATCGGCATTGCGGATGAAATCCAAATTGTGCTCTATGGTGACCATGCTGTTGCCCTTTTCCACCAGGCCTTTTAAAACCTGGACCAGCTTTTTGACGTCTTCGAAATGCAGTCCGGTGGTCGGCTCGTCAAGTATGTAAAGGCTTTTGCCCGTAGCCTTGCGGGAAAGCTCGGTCGCCAGCTTGACTCTCTGGGCTTCCCCTCCGGACAATGAAGGGGCCGATTGTCCCAATTCCAAGTAGCCCAAGCCGACCATGTTCAGGGTTTTCAGCTTATCTCCGAGCCCGGGAACGTTTTGGAAAAAATCCAAAGCTTCTTCAACGGTCATTTCCAGAACCTGGGCGATATTCTTTCCTTTGAATTCCACGGCCAAGGTTTCCTTGTTAAACCTTTTCCCTTTGCACTCTTCGCATTCCACATAGACGTCGGGCAGAAAAAACATCTCTATCTTTTTCACTCCCTGACCTTCGCAAGCTTCGCACCTCCCTCCCTTGACGTTGAAGCTGAAACGGCCGGCCTGATAGCCTCTCATTTTGGCTTCCTTGGTTTTGGCGAACAAATCCCTGATATGTGAAAAGGATCCCGTGTAGGTGGCCGGATTGCTTCTGGGGGTTCTGCCTATGGGAGACTGATCCACCAAAACCACCTTGTTTAAATGCTCGATTCCGGAAATTCCCTTGTGCTCTCCCGGCTCCGGCTTGGCCCTGTAAAATTTCTGCAGAAGGGCTCTGGCCAGAACGTCGTTCATCAAAGAGCTTTTCCCCGAACCGGAAACCCCGGTGATGCAGACGAACCTCCCCAAAGGTATTTTGACGTCGATGTTCTTTAAGTTGTGCTCTTTTACACCCTTGACCGTCAGATATTTCTGAGAAGAAGAGTTTTTCGAGAATCCCTTGACTTGGACTTTTTTCCTGCCAGAAAGATATTCTCCGGTCAGGGTGGAGGATTTCAAAATCTGGGAAGGAGTGCCTTGGAAGGAAATCTTTCCTCCGTGCTTTCCGGCTCCCGGCCCCACGTCGATTATCCAGTCTGCCGCCTTTATGGTCTGGGGATCGTGTTCGACCACCACCACCGAATTTCCCAAATCTCTGAGCTTTTTTAAAGTTTCAATCAGCCTGCCTTGGTCTCTGGCGTGCAGCCCGATGGAAGGCTCGTCCAAAATATATAAAACTCCGGTAAGCTTCGATCCTATCTGCGTTGCCAGCCTGATTCTCTGCTCTTCGCCTCCGGCCAGAGTCGAAGACCTCCTGGCCAAGGTCAAATAGTCCAGGCCCACGTCCATTAAAAACTGCAGCCGGTTGACGATTTCCTTGACTATGGGCTGGGCCACGTTCTTTTGGGATTCGGAAAATTCAGACAGAACGCTCCCGAAAAAATTTCCAGCTTCCGCTATGCTCATTGCGGTTATCCTGTCTATGGAAAGACCGGCCACTTTGACCGCCAAAGCTTCAGGTTTCAGTCTTTTCCCCTGGCAGACCTCGCAGATTTTTTCGATCATGTACTGCTCTATTTCCTGGCGGGTCCAGTCAGAGTCGGTTTCCCGGTAGCGCCTCTCCAGATTGGGAATCACTCCCTCGAAAAAGAAATCCGAACCTTTTTTGCCTTCCCCGTAAAGAATGACCTCGACTATTTTTTGAGGAAGATCTTTTATGGGAACGTCCATGGAAAAGCCCTTTCTTTCTGACAAATCCTGCAGCTGCCACCAAAAATACCCCTGCCTGCCTATCTTGTGGGAGGCCCGGGCCCAAGGGAAAATACCCCCTTCGGCTATGGTCAGATTGGAATTGGGAATCACCAGTTCCGGATCCACTTCCAGTTTTTCTCCCAGCCCCTGGCAAGCGGGGCACGCCCCGTAAGGGCTGTTGAAAGAGAAAAGCCTGGGTTCGATTTCGGGCAGGGATATTCCGCATTCTTCGCAGGCGAACTTTTCGCTGAAAATGAGGTCGGAAGGCCCCTCGGAAGAAACAATAACCACCCCTTTTCCCAGCTTCAGCCCGGTTTCCAGGGAATCGACCAGGCGGGTTTTATCCACTTCCTTTCCGATTTCCATTCTGTCTACCACCACTTCCATGTCGTGCTTCTTTTTGCCGTCCAGATTCATTTCCAGGGTTTCTTGCAGCCTATGGACTATGCCGTCTATCCTGACCCTGACAAATCCGGCCCTCTGGATTTCCTGCAAAACGCCCTTGTGCTCTCCTTTCTTGCCCCTCACGACGGGCCCCAGTATTATTATTTCCTTTCCCGATTGAGAATCCATCAGCTGCTCTACCATCTGGTCGACCGTCTGGCTGGCCACTTTCTTTCCGCATTCGGGGCAATGAGGCACGCCCAGCCGGGAAAACAAAAGCCGGAGATAGTCATAAATCTCGGTGATGGTCCCCACGGTCGAGCGGGGGTTGCGGGAAGACTTTCTCTGGTCTATGGAAATTGCCGGAGAAATTCCCTCTATCTTGTCCACGTCGGGCTTTTGCATCACTCCCAGAAACTGCCTGGCGTAAGCTGACAGGCTTTCCACGTATCTGCGCTGGCCTTCCGCATAAAGGGTGTCGAAAGCCAAAGAAGACTTGCCGGATCCCGAAATCCCGGTAAGCACCACCAGCTTGTTTTTGGGTATGTCCAGGTTCACGTTCTTCAAATTGTGGTCCCTGGCTCCCCTCACTTTGATTAGAGAATGATCTTTTTGATGCCGCATAGATTAAGTTATTCATTATATTCCGATTTCCAAAACCTGGCAACCCTTGTTATATCGCCGGCGATGAATTAGAATGAATTGCATGGAAAAATTCAAATTTCTGAACGTAAAAAAAATCGGCAAGCTCCCCGACAAGCCGGGTGTCTATGCCTTCAAGAAAAACGGAGAGATAATATATATAGGAAAGGCCCTGTCGCTGAAAAACAGGGCCAGAAACCACAAAAACCTCATCGAAAAATCGGAAAAGATAGGCTATTTAGAAACAGGCTCGGAAATAGAAGCTTTATTGAAAGAAGCCGAACTGATAAGGAAGCTCAAGCCCAGGGCCAACGTCCTCTGGAAAGACGACAAGAACTATTTCTACGTAGCTTTCGGCAAAGAAGAGTTTCCCCGGGTTTACATAACCCACCGGCCCGAAAAGGAAGAAGACTATGTAGGCCCCTTTGTGGAGGGCAAGGCTTTAAAAAGAACCCTCTCCCTGCTCAGAAAGGCCTTCCCCTATTACAGCGGCAAGCGCCATCCCAAAGGTTCCTGTCCTTGGTGCCATCTGGGGCTCTGCCCGGGGCCTGACCCCGATAAAAAAGAATACGGAAAGAACCTGAAAAGCTTGAAAGCCGTACTGAAAGGAAAAAAGAAATCTGTCCTCAAGGACTTGGAAAGAAAAATGAAGCTTTATTCCAAAAACCGGGATTTCGAAAAAGCGGCCAGGGAAAGAGACAGGATAAAAAATCTCCGGGCCGTTCTCGAGCACGCCGGGGTTTTCAGAAAACCCGGCTTCCCCCTGAAAATATTCCCTTCGGGAAGAATCGAAGCTTACGACATTTCAGACATCCAAGGCAAGGAAGCCGTGGGTTCCATGGTGGTCTTTAAAAACGGCGGGCCCGACAAGAGCCAGTACCGGAAGTTCAAAGTCAGAATATCTGGCAAGCCCAACGACTTTGCCATGCTCAAAGAAGTGCTTTCCCGCAGGTTCCGGCACAAGGAATGGCCCAAACCCGATCTAATCGTGGTTGACGGGGGCAAGCCCCAGCTGAAAGCCGCCCTGCAGGCCAGAAAGGATTTCCCCGAAATGAAATCGATAAAAATAATGGCCATAGCCAAAAAAGAAAACGATCTTTTCGTCGAAGGGAAAAAAGAGCCCATAGCGCTGAACTCTTTTCCCAGAGAATTTTTCAACCTGGTGCTGGCCCTGAGGGACGAAGCCCACCGCTTCGCCCGCTCATACCACATGCTGCTGAGAGAGAAAACCTTGATTGATTAAATATTTTCTGCTATCATGAATTAACCGTGATAAGAAATCTCCTTGTAAAAATAGTCTGCGGCATCCTGGGAATATGGCTGGCCGTCCAGCTGGTTTCGGGAGTGGAGTTTGAAGGGACATATAAAACCCTGATACTGGCCGGAACCGTGCTAGGATTGATAAATTCCTTCATAAAGCCGGTTCTGAAACTGATAACCCTTCCTATCCGCATATTGACTCTGGGCCTTTTCGGATTGATAATAAATATCGGCATGGTCTGGTTCGCAGACATCTTTTTCGCGGAGCTCGAAATAAAAGGCCTGGAACCTCTTTTTTGGACGACTCTGCTCGTCTGGGGGGTCGGCCTAATAATCCCTTTATTCTTCCCTCAAAGAAAAAAACATGAATGAAATTCTTCCAATAGCCCAAATAGCGGTTTCAATACTGCTCATCGTCTCGATCCTCCTCCAGCAGAGAGGACAAGCCTTGGGTTCGGCTTTCGGCCAAGAAGGAAGCTTCTACTCCACTAGGAGAGGGCTTCAGAAAAAGCTTTTCTGGGCCACCGTGGTTCTGGGAGTGCTGTTCGTAACCCTGGCTGTATTAAACCTTATCTTTTAGATGCGAGTCTTCAAAAACTGGCCTTCCAAAAGACAATGGCTCCAGATTCTCGGAGTTCTCGGAGAGCGCGAAAAAAAGGTTTTCCTGCTTTCCCTTTTTCTTTTCCTGGGCTCGGCCCTTGCCTTAAGCGCGGTTTTTTACTTTGACAAAACCGAAATTAAGCCGGCCGTCGGGGGAAGCTTTACCGAAGGGGTCGTAGGCAGCCCAAGATTCATCAATCCGGTCTATGCTCAAGGTTCCGATATAGACAGGGATCTGGCCCAGCTGATTTTTTCGGGCCTGATGAAATACGACGGCAAGGGAAACATAGTTCCGGACATGGCAGAAAAAGTGGACGTCCTTGACCAAGGGAAAACCTACGAAGTTTCCTTGAAAGAAAACCTGTTCTGGCACGACGGCCAAAAGGTTACCGCCAAAGACATCATATTCACAATAGAAACCATCCAGAATCCCGACTACAAAAGCCCCCTGAGAGCCAACTACATAGGCGTGAAAATGGAAAAGAAAGACGATCTGAACATAGTCTTCAAGCTCCAGGAATCCTACGAAGGGTTCTTGGAAAGGCTGACCCTGCCTATGATTCCGGCCCACGTCTGGGAAAACGTCTCTCCCCAGAACTTCATTCTTTCCAGCTACAATCTGCGCCCCATAGGCTCGGGCCCTTACAGATTCAAAGAATTGGAGCAGAACAAAGAAGGAAAAATCACCTCCATGAAACTGATAAGATTCAATGATTATTATTCGAATTCGGAAGCCCCTTTTCTTAGAGAGATAAACTTCCGGTTTTTCGAAAATGAAGAAGACCTTATCTCCCAGGCGAAAAAAGGGAGACTCCAAGGGTTTTCCTTGAGCGATCCCTCGGACTTTGAAAAATCCGGCCTGAAAAAGCATTCCCTTTCTTTGCCGAGATATTTTGCAGTGTTTTTCAATTCGGACCAGTCTGGCTTCCTGAGAGAAGAGAAAATAAGAAAGGCTCTGAACTACGCCACAGACAAAAAAGAGATAATAAACGAACTCTTCGGGAAATCGGCCTCGCCGGTGGACTCTCCGATTCTGCCCGGTTTTTACGGATTTCAGAGGCCATTGGAAATTTACGGCCACGACAAGGAGCAGGCCCAATCTTTACTGGCAGATTCCGGACTAGAAAAAAAGGATGGCTTTTGGTTTAAAGTGGACGAGGGATCTTCATCGGAGCTTAAAAGCGATCTGAGAGAAGGCAGCCAGAGCGCCGAAGTCACCGCCCTGCAAACCTGCCTGGCCGAAGATCCAGAAGTGTACCCGGAAGGGAAAATAACAGGATACTTTGGCTCGCAAACCAAGGAAGCGGTAATCAGATTCCAAGAGAAATATTCCAAAGACATACTGGAGCCTTGGGGTTTCAATCAAGGCACCGGGCTGGTGGGCCAGACCACCCGGGACAAGCTCAACGAGGTTTGTTCCGAGCCCGCAGAAGAAACTCCCCTGAAATTCGTTCTGGCCACCGTGGAAGATCCGATTTTGGAAAAAGTGGCCTCTATTTTGAAAGAGCAGTGGCAAGAAGTCGGAATACAGCTAGAAGTGGTTTCCTACCCGGCCTCCCAGCTGGAAAAAGACATTATCAAGCCCAGAAACTACCAAATGATTCTTTTCGGAGAAGTGCTCAATCTGATACCCGATCTATTCCCCTTCTGGCATTCTTCCCAAACCAAAGACCCCGGGCTGAACCTCTCCCAATACGAAAATCCGAACGCCGACAAATTCCTGGAGCAGGCCAGAGTTTCCACGGACTTTCAGGAAAAGGCCGAAAACTACGCCCAGCTGCAGAACCTGCTGATAGAAGAAGCGCCCGCCGTGTTCCTGTATTCTCCCAAATACGTCTATTTCCTTTCTGAAAATATAGAAGGAATGGAAGTCCAATTGATAGCCGACCCCTCGGGAAGGTTCTGCGACATAGAAGAATGGTATGTTAAAACCAAAAGAAGATGGAAATGAAAATGAGGGAGATTATCCTCGACTTCCCCAAACAATTCAAAACCGGATTAAAAAGCGCGGAAAATGTCGCGGTCAAAGGAAAATTCGACGCAATCTTGATATGCGGAATGGGCGCATCGGCCTTCCCGGGCGCCATACTTAAAACCTGGATGGAAAGCCGCAATGTAAAATTGCCGGTTTATCTGCATCAGGAATACGGGCTCCCCCATTGGGCCGACAGAAACCATCTGATAATCTGCGCGTCTTATTCTGGCAACACCGAAGAAGTTATAAGCTCTTTCAAGAAAGCCAGGGAAAAAAAATTGAAAATAGTCGGCATAACTTCCGGCGGAGAGCTGGCAAAGCTCTGCCAAAAACACAAGCTGCCGGTCGCTTTGGTTCCTTCGGGCCTCCCGCCCAGGATGGCTTTGGGCCTGCCTTTTGCCGCTCTGGTAAAAATACTGGCAAATTCGAAAATCATCAAAAACGAATTAAAAAACATCGCTTCCCTGGAAAAAAGATTGAAACCGGAAACCCTGGAGAGCCAGGGCAGGAACTTGTCTAAAAAGCTGAAAAAAAGGATTCCCGTAATCTATTCTTCCTCGAGAATGGAGATTCTGGTCCAAATGTGGAAGTTGGATTTCAACGAGAATTCCAAAATTCCCGCTTTTTCCAATTCCTTCCCTGCTGTCAACCACGGAGAAATGGCGGGCTTCACAAGGCCCCTTTCCGATTTTTCAGTCCTAATACTGAAAGATTCTGCCGATTATTCCAGAAACCTGAAAAGAATGGGTCTCACCTCGAAGCTCTTGAGAAAAAAAAGAATTCCTGTAGAATTCATTGATATAAAGGGGGAAGATATTCTCGAAAAGATTTTCCGCACCAAAATAATAGGAGACTGGGCTTCTTACTTTTTGGCCAAGGAATATGGAGTTGACCCGATATCCGTGAAAATGGTCAAAGATCTTAAAGAAAATCTAAAACGCGGACGTGGCGGAACTGGCAGACGCATATGATTCAGGATCATATGGGTTTAAAACCCGTGTGGGTTCGACTCCCACCGTCCGCACTAAAGAATCTGCTCGAAAATAGTTCTAACTCCCCTTTTTGAGGGAAAGCTATATAAGACAGATGAATTAAAAATGAAAAAAGAAGAACATCTCAAACTCATACCCCTGGGCGGCCTGGGGGAAGTAGGCCGCAACATGACCCTTTTGGAATGGAAAGGGAAAATTTTGATTATAGACATGGGATTCCGCATGCCCGAAGACAACATGCCCGGAGTCGACTACATCATTCCCAACATTTCCTATCTAAAGGAAAGGAAGAATGATGTGGTTGGGGTCGTCTTTACCCACGGCCACTACGACCACATAGGAGCGGTTCCCTACATCGCAGAAAAAATTGGAAACCCTCCCATGTTCGCTTCCGGCTTGGCTAAAGCAATAACACTGAAGCGGCAGGAGGATTTTCCCAACAAGCCCAAGCCGAATATCACCACCGTCAAAGACGGAAGCGTAATAAATCTTCAACCTTTCAAGGTCGAGTTTTTCAAGCAAAACCACAACATTTCAGACAACCTGGGCCTGTTCATCGAAACTCCCGTCGGAAACATAGTGCACACTTCCGACTTCAAATTCGACAAAACTCCGGTCTACGACCTGCCGACCAATTTCGAAAAACTCAAGGCCATAGGCAGGAGAAAAGTTTTGCTTTTGATGTCAGATTCCACCGGGGCCGAAGAGAACAATCACTCGCTTTCGGAAAAAACCATCATGGAAAACTTGGAAGAAATCTTCAAGGCCAACAGGGACGGCAGGATAATCGCAGCCACTTTCGGCTCCCTGATTCACAGAATACAGCAACTGATAGCCCTTTCTGAAAAATACGGAAGAAAGGTGGCCGTGGACGGCTATTCCATGAAAACCAACGTGGAAATCTGCAAACAACTGGGATACATTAAAGCCCAAAAAGGCACCCTGATAAGAGTGGATCAGATGAACAAATACCCCGATTCCAAGGTAACCCTTATCTGCACCGGGGCCCAGGGAGAAGGGCAGGCCGTCTTGATGAGAATAGCCAACAAAGAACACAGGTTCATAAAACTGAAAAAGAACGACACGGTCATCTTCTCTTCTTCGGTCATACCGGGAAACGAAAGAACGGTCCAGTTTATGAAAGACGGGCTCTACAGGCAGAAAGTGAAAGTTTACCATTACAAAATGATGGATATTCATGCCGGAGGCCACGCCCTCAGGGAAGAACTCAAAGAAATGATAGACATCATGCACCCCAAGTTTTTTCTTCCCATACACGGCCAGGTATCCATGCTGATCAATCACGCGGAACTGGCCAAAGCCCAGGGAATTCCCGAACAGAACATCATGGTAATGGAAAACGGCCAGATAATGGAACTCACCTCCCAAAAAGCTTCCATATCCAAAAAGACGACAGAATCCAACTACGTGATGGTGGACGGCCTCGGAATCGGAGACGTCGGAGAAGTGGTTCTCAGGGACAGAAAAACCCTGGCTGACGAAGGAATGTTCGTGATTATAGCCATTATCGACAGAAACACTGGAAAAGTAAGGGGTTCTCCTGATATAATATCCAGAGGGTTCGTTTACCTGAGGGAATCCAAGGAACTGCTGAGAGAAACCAGAAAAAGAACGATAGAAATAGTCAACAAAAAGGCAGGATCGGGAGGAGCTGTCAACTGGACCTACGTCAAGGACAATATTAGGAATAGAATCGGAGACTTTCTCTACGCCAAGACCCAGAGAAGGCCGATGATTCTTCCCGTGGTTATCGAAGTATGAGAATACTTTCTGGAATACAACCTACCGGCTCAATTCACATAGGGGCGTATCTGGGAGCCATAAAGCAGTGGGCAGAGCTCCAAAAAATCGGAGAATGCGTTTTTTTCGTGGCAGACCTCCACGCTTTGACTGTTCCCCAGCAGGCCAAAGCCTTTAAAAAAGAGGTTTTGAACACGGCCGTCGAACTTTTAGCTGCCGGCCTGGACCCTGAAAAATGCGTCATTTTCGTCCAATCCCAGATCAAAGAGCATACAGAACTTGCCTGGATTCTGAATACCATAACTCCTGTCGGAGAACTGGAAAGAATGATCCAATTCAAGGAAAAATCCAAACATTTCAAAAACGACGTCAATGCCGGACTTTTGAACTACCCCATCTTGCAGGCGGCCGACATTCTTTTGTACCAAACAGAATCCGTTCCCATAGGAAAGGATCAAAAACAGCACCTGGAACTTACCAAAAACCTGGCCAGAAAGTTCAACCAGAAATACGGAAAGACCTTCAAGGTTCCGGAAGCCTTGCTGCTCGAACAGGAATCAAAAATAATGTCTCTGGCCGACCCCAAGAAAAAAATGTCAAAATCCGACCCCAAAAGCTGCCTCTATCTTTTCGACGAGCCAGAAACCGTCAAAAAGAAAATAATGTCCGCCGTAACGGACCCGGGCAAGAAAATATCATACGACCCTTCCAAAAAACCCGGCCTCTCCAACCTTCTGGTCATTTATTCCGCTTTTTCGGACCAACCCATAAAGGAGATCGAGAATAAATTTTCCAAAAAGGGCTACGCCGAATTCAAAAAACAGCTGGCCAAACTCCTTATCTCAAAACTGGAGCCTTTCAGGAGAAAAAAGAAAGAGCTTTCCCTGAGAGAGGTCTACGTCAGGGAAATACTGGAACGGGGCAGAAAAAGAGCGGAATCAATGGCCCAGCCCACCATAGAAGAAGTAAAAAAGAAAGTGGGACTATGGTAAATTTCAAAAAGCTGGGCTCTTCTTTCGGTTTTGCCAGCTCAGGATTAAAAGACATATTCAAAGAGGAAAACGCCTTCAGATTAGAAATCATAATAGCCCTGCTGGTGATAACCGCCTCTTTTCTATTGGATATCCACTTCTTGGAAAAAGTGGCTGTTTTTTTGACCATTTTCCTGGTTCTGGGAATGGAGCTCATAAACTCGCTTTTTGAAAGAATCTGCAACCTGATCAGCCCCGATCTGGACGACAAGATAAGAAAGATAAAAGATGTTTCCTCTGCCATGGTGCTCATAAGCTACATCTTTGCCTCAGCCGTTGGAATAATCATATTCTTGCCCTATATCATTGACAAAATGGAAGTTTAAGTTATAATAACGAACAGTTCTTAAGAAAGAGAGGTGCGCAAAATTGGAAAAACTCAGAATAGACCTGCAGTTCCACCCCTACGTCTTGGTAAATTATACCGTTGACGACATCCTGAAAACGATGGAAAAGAAAGGACTCGACGCCCTGGCCCTTTTGCACTACGACTGGGAAGAAGGAATATCTTTGCAGATAGCCGAGCAAATGGCAGAAAACTTGCCTTTTTCGACCCAGCTGCGCTATTCTTTGGAAAAATGGCCCGATCGGCTGGTTTTCCATGACAGAACCAGCGGCAAAAAAAAGATCCTGATACTGGGCCAGGAAGCCTGCGCTCCGAAACAGAGATGGCACGTCCTTTCCATCGGGGCCGACGGCATAAGCCCGGCTCCCCTGCCGGTAATGATAGAACAAATCATCGAAAAAGGGGGGATTCCGATAATTGATCATCCTTTTGCCGATCCCCAAAGAAAGTTCAGGGACATTGAAAAGGATAAAATCCTGGAGCTGTCGTGCATCTGCCGCCGGTATAAGGGCAGAATAGCCCTGGAATGGAACAGCTACTCCCTCCCTCAGATAAGGAAGCTGCTGCCAGGATATTCGGACAGCAACGGAAAGGCCGAAAAACTGGCCTCTTTGATGAAAATTCCGCTGATTCCGACCACCGATCTCCATGCCAAAAACAAAAAAGCGCTTTGGCAAATGGGCAAAAGCTGGATAGAATGCGACGTCGATATCGCGAATCCGGTAGAGTCTCTGAAAAAAAATATCCTGGAAATGAACTTTGAAAGCTGTAAAGGCTACGTGTCTTTATACCACTTTATGAACTGCTACGCCTATTCGGCTTTAAAAAAAAGCAACCTCTAAATAACCCAAGGGCTGGAAATGAATTTTTCCAGCTCTTTCTTTTTTTCTTCCATTATTTTCTCGGTTTCAGCTTCCACCACCAACCTCAAAAAAGGCTCGGTATTGGAAGCTCTGGCGCTGAACCACCAATCGGAAAAATCGACTCTCAAGCCGTCCACTTTGGAAACTTTCCCGTCTTTGTATTTATCTTCCAGCTTTTCCAAAACTCTTTCTTTGTCTTTGACTTTAAAGTTTATCTCTCCCGAATGGAAGTATTTTTTGTAAGGCTCGATGAGCCGGGAAAAGCTTTTTCCGCTTTCTGCCAGCTTTTCCATGACTTTCAAGAGAACGAAAAAAGGAGCCTCGCAGAAATAGTGCTCTCTGTAGTAATAGTGCCCCGAGTATTCTCCGGCGAAAAGAACGTTCTCTTTTTTCATCCTTTCTTTTATGAAAGGATGCCCCACTCTGTTCACAATAGAGACTCCTCCTTCTTTCTCGACGGTTTCTTCCACTATACGGCTGGAACGGACGTCGTAAAGAATCTTGCTCCCGGGATTTTCTTCCAAAAGCAAAGAAGCCATCAAAGCTATTATGAAATGGGCGGGAATCTGTTTTCCTTCTTCGTCTATGAAAACTATCCTGTCTCCGTCCCCGTCGAAAGCCGCCCCCAGGGAAGCTTTTCTTTTCAGCACTTCTTTTTTAAGAGAGTCGAGATTATTCTCGTCCAGAGGGTTGGGGGAATGATTGGGAAAATCCCCTTTCACTTCCTTGAAAATGTGGTGCAGCTTGCAGGGAATGTTCTTGAAAATTTCCCGCAGGAATATTCCGGGAACAGCGTTTGCCGTATCGGCAGCCAGAACCAAAGGGGCCATTTTTTCTTTTTCAAATCCCCGGAGATTGAACCTGACGTAATCTTCAAGAAAGCTTTTTTCGGACAGACCGCCTTTTTTCTTTTCCCTGAAAGATTCCGATTCCATTTTCTCTCTTATCTTTTTCAAGCCTTCCCCGCCGCTCAAGGGAACGGCTCCCTTTTTTACCATTTTAAAGCCGTTGTATTCTTTCGGATTGTGGCTGGCCGTAATATTTATCCCTCCGTCAAATCCAAACCCGGCCACGGAGAAATAGAACAAGGGAGTGCAGGCCAAACCGGAATCGGTGATCTCGGCTCCTCCGTCCAGCAAGCCTTTTATCAAGCTCTCTTTCAGGGATTGCCCGGAACTACGGCTGTCCCTGGCCAAAACTACCCTGGGAGAGGGTTTTTCCAAAAACTCGGCAAAAGACCTGCCTATAAAATAGGCGGTTTTTTCTTCAAGCTGATCGGGATAAATCCCCCTCACGTCGTAAGCTCTGAATATGTCCGGGTTGACCTTCATGTTATTCCAGTATACCATAAAATATATGTCGTTTTCAGTAGGCATAGTCGGTCTGCCAAACGTGGGGAAGTCCACTCTCTTTCACGCCTTGACCAAAAACCAGGTGGATATTGCCGACTACCCTTTTACCACCATAGACCCCAATGTCGGAGTGGTAGCTGTTCCCGATCCCCGGCTGGAAAAAATAAAAGAAATAGTAAAGCCCGAAAAGTCGGTTCCCACGGTTATCGAATTCGTGGATATTGCCGGCCTCATCAAAAACGCCCACAAAGGAGAAGGCCTGGGAAACCAGTTTTTGGGGCAAATAAGGAACTGCGACGCCATAGTCCAAGTAGTCAGGGCTTTCGGAAAAGACCAGAACCCGAAAGAGGAAATAGAAACCATCAGAACCGAACTGGATCTCAAAGACCTGGAATCGGAAGAAAAAGAAAACCTCCTTTCAAAAAAACCGACGATCTATCTTTACAACGTCGACCAGGAAAACGAACCTTCTTCCGATCGGCTTTCCCTGAACCTGAAGCTGGAAGCTGAAATCGCCGACTTGTCGGAAAAAGAAAAAGAAGAGCTTAAAATTGAATCCAAACTTGACCGATTGATCCTGGCTTGCTACAATATTCTTAATTTGATAACCTTTTACACAATTACCGGAGGAAAGGAAACTCGAGCCTGGACTCTTCAAAAAGGCGCCCTGGCTCCCGAAGCCGGCGGCAAGGTGCACACCGATTTTCAGGAAAAATTCATCAGGGCGGAAGCCGTATCCTGGCAAAAGCTGGTTCAAGCCGAAAGCTGGCAGGAAGCCAAGAAAGAGGGCTTGGTGAGAACGGTGGGCAAAGATTACCAAGTTCAAGACGGCGACGTAATAGAATTCAAAATATGATAAAAAACTACGAAATAACCTATCTTATACCCAAAACGCTTTCCGAAGAAGGAAGGAAGAATATTCTCGAAAAGGTTTCTTCTTATCTCCCGGAAGGATCCCCTCTAGCCAAGAACGAGAAATCCTCCTGGGCTTGCTTGAGTTTTCAAACGGAACCCCAAGAAGCCAAAAGCCTGGAGCAAAAACTCCACTACGATCTGCCCGAACTGAGATTCATGATAGTGAGAAGAGATCCCAGGAAAATCAAGCCCAAAAAGCAAAGGGTAAGAAAGCCTTTATCCGAAACTCCTCCGCAAAAAGGCAAAAGTAAAGTTGAAATGGAAGATATTGAGAAAAAATTAGATGAAATATTAAAATAATATGAATCTCAACAAAGTCATTTTAATAGGAAATCTCACCGTCGACGTGGAATTAAGAACCACTCAGTCCGGCCAGTCGGTGGCAAACTTCAGAATGGCCACCAACCGCATCTGGAACGACAAAAAAACCGGCCAGCAGCAGAAAGCCACCGAATACCACACCATCATCGCCTGGGCAAGACTGGCGGAAATCGCCTCCAAATATCTGAAAAAAGGATCCCTGGTAATGATAGAGGGGCGCCTGAGAACCAACTCCTGGCAGGATCAATCGGGCAACAAACGCTTCAGAACCGAAGTGATAGCGGAAAACATGCAGCTGGGCCCGGGCAAAGGAAATTTTTCAGACTCTTCCAACCCCGCATCCTCCAATCCCGCACCAAAGAAGCAGAATAATAAAGAGGAGAATATACCCATTATAGAAGAAGGCGAACAGGATATTGACGTCAAAGACATACCCTTTTAACTATGGACTGCTATTTTTGCAAAAAAAACATACCCGAGATAGACTTCAAAGAAACGGAAACCTTGAAGCGCTACATCTCCAGTCTGGGCAAGATCAGGCCCAGAAAAAAAACCAGCCTCTGTGCAAAGCACCAGCGCCAGTTAAGCAGAGCGGTAAAAAGGGCCCGCCATTTGGGCCTACTTTCTGCTATCGGAAAGTAAAGCTTCCTTTTTTATCTTTTTGACGGTTTCTGGATTCTCTTTGAGGAATTTTTTGGCAGCTTCCACCCCCTGTCCCAATTTCTTTCCTTCGAATTGAAACCAGCTGCCGGATTTCTTTATCGCGCCGGATTTCAATCCGGCGTTTAAAATATCTCCGAGATAGGAAATGCCTTCGTTGTAATAAATGTCGAACTCGGCCAATTTGAAGGGAGCTGCCACCTTGTTTTTAACTATCTTTGCTCTCACCCTGGAGCCTATTATCTGCTCTCCCTGCTTTATCTGGGCGATTCTCCTCAGATCAACCCTCACCGAAGAAAAGAATTTCAAAGCCAATCCCCCGGGGGTGGTTTCCGGATTTCCAAACATTACCCCTATTTTCATCCTGGTCTGGTTCAAAAAAATTACCACTGTCTTTGTTCTAGAAACGACGCCGGAAAGCTTTCTCAAGGCCTGGGACATAAGTCTGGCCTGCAAACCGATATGCTGATCCCCTATCTCTCCGGCAATTTCTGTTTTCGGAGTCAAAGCGGCTACCGAATCGACAATGATGACGTCTATTTCCCCTGATCTCACCAAGGTCTCCACTATCTGTAAAGCCTGCTCTCCGGAATCTGGTTGGGAAATCAAAAGGTCGTCCACTTTCACTCCTATTTTTCTGGCGTAATCGGGATCCAAGGCGTTTTCAGCGTCAACAAAGGCGGCCGTTCCTCCCTTCTTTTGGGCTTCCGAGCAAATGTGCATGGCCAAAGTGCTTTTGCCCGAGCTTTCGGGGCCGAAGATCTCAATCACCCTTCCTCTGGGCACGCCCCCGACTCCCAAAGCCACATCCAAAGAAATGGAGCCCGTAGAAATGACGTCGACATCGACCGCTCTCACTTCCTTAAGCTTCATTATTGAGCCCTCTCCGAAGCGCTGCTTTATCTCTTCAACGGCTTCTTGAAGATCTATTTTTTCTTTTTCTTCTTTCTTTTTTGGCATACCTCTGTATTTTAACAATTTATCATATCTTTTTCCAATCCTCTTCTTCTTGGGGAGGGCCGCCATAAACCTCCCTGGGCTTGGCTCCCTCTCCGGGCCCTATAACATTCTTTTCCTCAAGCATGTCTATCAACCGGGCGGCTCTGGCATAGCCCACTCTAAGCCTTCTCTGCAAAAGGGAGGCGGAAGCCTTTTTGGCCTCGATAACCGTCTTTTTGGCCTCTTCATAAAGAGGATCGTCGTCCCCGGAATCAGAAAAATCGAACCCGTTCTGATTCTCCAAAGTCTTTTCCAGGCTGTCGGTAATTTCCGATTCCTGGGGAGGCTGTTTGTTTTCCGATTTTATGTGTTTTACCACCTTTTTGACTTCCTTGTCAGAGACATAAACCCCCTGGGTTCTTTTGGGCTTTGTCATTTCGGCCGACAAAAAGAGCAGGTCTCCGGCCCCCAGCAGCCTTTCCGCTCCCGCTACGTCCAGAACCGTTCTGGAATCCACCTGGGAAGCCACCTGGAAAGTTATCCTGGAAGTGATGTTGGCTTTGATAAGCCCGGTGATCACTTCCACCGAGGGGCGCTGAGTGGCCAATATCAAGT
Organism: uncultured Candidatus Saccharibacteria bacterium; assembly: GCA_964393465.1. Lineage (GTDB taxonomy): Bacteria > Patescibacteriota > Minisyncoccia > Minisyncoccales > MHMH01 > CAYMTT01. The sequence continues at coordinate 20,151 of CAYMTT010000007.1, forward strand.
GTATTCCCACGGCTCTGGCCATCTGGGCCAACCTGACAATTCCCCCTTCAATTTCCCTTCCGCGGGCGGCCATCAAATCTGCCAGTTCGTCCACCACCAAAACTATATAGGGCAAGGGCTCTTTGGCTCCGTTTTTGCCTATCTCCTGGTTGTATATGCTAATGTCCCTGGCGCCGGCAGCAGACAGGACATCAAACCTCCTTTCCATTTCCTCTATGAGCCATTTGAAGGCGTTGACGCATTTCTGGGAATCATAAATGACAGGGGTAAGCAAATGGGGCAGGCCGTTGTAAACGGGAAACTCGACCCTTTTGGGATCGACCATGATAAACCTCAAGGTTTCCGGGGAATTCTGGTAGAGCAGGCTGACAATCAAACTGTTCAGGCAAATGGTTTTCCCGGTGCCGGTGCTTCCTGCCACCAGCAGATGGGGCATTTTCCCCAAATCGGCGAAAACCGGCTTGGAAGCCACGTTCCTGCCCAAAGCCAAGGTCAAACTGGAGAGAGAATTCTGGAAGTTCTGATTCTCAAGAAGATTTTTCATTCTGACCAAAGTCCTGGATTTGTTGGGCACCTCCACCCCGACCAAGGGACGTCCGGGTATTGGAGCTTCTATCCTTATGGGATGGCTGGCCAGGGCCAGGGCCAAATCGTTGGAAAGGGCGGTTATTTTGGTAAGCTTTACCCCTTCTGCGGGCTTTAAAGTATACTGGGTGACGGTCGGGCCGATATTCACTTCGGACATTTCCACCGGTATTGAGAAATTCTGCAAGGTCCTTTTAATAATGGCAGAATTAATCTTTATATCCCCGGCCGTGGGTATGCCCTTGTCGGATTCCAGAAGGTCGGCGGGAGGGAAATGATAATTCTTGCCCACCAAAGATTCGGAAGGCTTTGGCTTGAACTCCATTTTCTGCTCTTTTTCCTCCAAAGGAGGAGGAATAGGAGATTCTTTCTGCGCAGGAGGTTCATAAGAACCGGGCACCGGCCTCACCTTGAACTTGGGCCCGAATATCCTTTTGATAGCCGGGGGCTTTCCTTCTTTCTGTAACTGGGGGGAAAAAGAAGGTTTGGGAAAGGATATGAACTGCTTGAAAATGACAAATCCCGCCACTATTAGAGCGGCGAATATTATGCGCGAAGCTATGAGACCGAATCCTTTCAAAAAAGGCCAGGCGACAAGATACCCGAGCCAGCCTCCTTCTTTCTGCTCCGGATCCATGCTTTCGAAAAAACCGCAGGCTCCCACAGTCAAAAGAACGATAGCCAGGATCACCGGCCACTTGTTTTTCTGTTTGAGCCCGAAAATGGAAAACCCTGCCAGTATAAAAAACAAAGGCAGGGCGAATACACCCCTGCCGAGCAAAAACGAAAAAGCTTTCATGAAAAACTTCCCCCCTTCTCCGGCCGCTTCAAAAAAAGAAAGGGCGACGATAACGGCGGCCACAAACATCGCTGTTCCCCAGATTATTTTCTTGACCTCTTCCGGGAGAGCAAACCGCCCTTGGATTTTTTCAGGGCTTTTTTTATTGTTTTTTACCTTTTTTCTCCTTGCCATCTTCCTCTATTATACCACTTCTCTACTGCTTTCTGAAACCGGTGCCCGCGGGAATGAGTTTTCCGATTATAACGTTTTCTTTAAGGCCCCTAAGCTTGTCCTCTTTGCCTTCCACGGCGGCCCTTATCAAAACCCTGGAAGTTTCCTGGAAGGAAGCCGAAGAAAGAAAGCTCTCGGTGGTTAAAGAAACTTTGGAGATTCCCAACAGAATGGACTGGAATTCCACTTTCTTTTTCTTTTCCGAGCCCAGTTTGATATTCTCTTCCAGCACCTTGGAAAGCTCTAAGGTCTGACCGGCGGCAAACGAACTGTCTCCGGCAGACTTTATCCTCACCCGTGAAAACATCTGCTTGGTTATCACTTCTATGTGCTTGTCGTGGATAACCGCCCCCTGGGAAGCGTAGATTTTCTGAATCTCCTTGAGAATATACCTCTGGGTCCCATGCTGGACAACGGACTTGAAAAGCTCTTTTAAATCCAGGTGCCCTTCGCACAGCTGCTGGCCGGGCTTCACTTCCTGGCCTTTTTCAACCCAGATGGCCTTTTTGGGAGGTATCGAATATTCGACAGTCGGATTCTTGAGATTATTTTTAGTCTTTATTTTTATAACCCTGTCGGGCGTAACCTCCTGGACTTTTCCCTCCACCTGGGAGATAACCGCTTTTCCTGCCGGAACCCTTGCTTCGAAAATCTCCTCGACCCTCGGCAAACCCTGGGTAATATCTCCCCCTTCTGCCACTCCTCCCGTATGGAAAGTCCTCATGGTAAGCTGGGTGCCGGGCTCTCCTATGGCCTGGGCGGCCACTATCCCGACAGCTTCCCCTATGTTCACCAACTGGTTGTTTCCAAGATTCCAGCCGTAGCATTTCTGGCAAACCCCGTAAAGGGTTTTGCAGCTCAAGGGAGAGCGGATCTGCATTTGCTCTATGCCGGCCTCGACTATTTCTTCCGCTTTTTGATAATCGATCATCTCGCCTTTTTTGACTATCTGTTTTTTGGTCTTGGGATGCTGTATTCTGTTCAAAGAGACTCTTCCGGCTATTTTGTTGACGAAATTCTGACTGACCTCGTCGGCATCCTTTTTGTAAACGGTAATGCCGTCTTGATCGTTGCAATCTTGTTCTTTCACTATGACGTCGTGGGAAACGTCGATCAGTCTCCTGGTCAGGTAGCCGGCAGCCGACGTTCTCAAGGCGGTGTCGGCAGTTCCCTTTCTGGCTCCGTGAGTGGAAATGAAGTATTCCAGAACGTTGAACCCTTCCTTGAAAGAGCTCTTGACGGGCAGCTCCAGTATTTCTCCTGCGGGATTTGTCACCAATCCTTTCATTCCGGTCATCTGGACCACCTGGGACCAAGTTCCCCTGGCTCCCGATTCAATAATGGCCCTCACCGATCCGAAAGCGGGCAAAGTCTGGGTGACTCTCTTTTCTATCTCCGCTTTGGTCTTTTGCCAGATTTCTATGGTCTGGGAAGCTTTTTCTTCTCTGGACAAAAGCCCCTGCTTGTAGTGCTTGTCTATGGTTTCTACCGCCTTGTCCGATTCCTTGATTATTCTTTCTTTTTCGGGGGGCACCACCAGATCATCCATGCCCCAGGTTATCCCGGAAACGGTGGAATATTCGAATCCCAGTTTTTTTATCTTGTCCAGCGTTTCTTCGACCGTGTCCACGTCGTGGAAATGGATAACTTTGCCTATTAATTTTTCCAGATTTTTGGAATTAAGCTCATGGTTCTGGAAAGGGAATTTATCGGGCAAGGTATTGTTGAAAAGTATTCTGCCCACCGAAGTTTCCACCAGTTCTCCGTCAATCCTCACTTTTATGGAAGCTCTCAAATCTGCCGCTCCCGTGTCTGAAGCCAGAATGGCCTCGTTCTTTGAACCGAAAATCTTGCCCTCCCCTTTGGCTCCCGGCTTTATCTTGGAAAGCCAGTAGCAGCCCAAGACCATGTCCCTTACCGGGCTTATCACCGGAGTCCCGGTGGCGGGTTTCATCATGTTGTAAGTGGAAAGCATTATCTCTCTGGCTTCCTTTTGGGCCTCGTCAGAAAGCGGAAGATGAACTGCCATCTGATCTCCGTCAAAGTCGGCATTGAACGCCTTGCAGACCAAAGGATGCAGCCTGATGGATTCACCTTCTACCAGAACCGGCTGAAAAGCCTGTATTCCGAGGCGGTGCAGGGTGGGCGCCCTGTTCAAGAGAACCTTTTTGTCCTTGACTATCTCTTCCAGTATGGCCCAAACCTCGGCCGGAGCTTCTTCTATCAAGCGGGAAGCCCCCCTGACGTTATAAGCCAATTCCTGCTCCAGTATTCTTCTGATGACAAAGGGCTTGAAAAGCTCCAGGGCCATTATTTTGGGCAATCCGCACTGGTGCAGCCTCAATTCGGGACCCACCACGATCACCGATCTTCCCGAATAATCCACTCTTTTCCCCAAAAGGTTCTGCCTAAACCTTCCCTGTTTTCCCTTGAGCATGTCGGCCAAAGACTTCAAAAGCCTCTTTCCCCCGGTGGTAGCCGTGGTTGTCTGCCCTTTTCTCATGCTGTTGTCTATAAGAGCGTCGACGGCTTCCTGAAGCATTCTTTTTTCGTTCCTGACAATGACGTCGGGAGCGTTTATCTCCAGCAGGTATTTTAACCTGTTGTTCCTGTTTATAACCCTCCTGTAGAGATCGTTCAAATCAGAAGAAGCGTATCTTCCCCCGTCCAGCTGGACCATTGGGCGCAAATCGGGAGGAAGCACGGGAAGAACACTCAAGAACATCCACTCGGGATTGATGCCGGCGTTGGTCATGGTCTTGATTATCCTTATTCTTCGGATGATCTTCTTTTTGGCCAAGGGAGAGGCCTTTTCCAGATCTTTTTCCAGTTCTTTTGAAATTTTCTTGAAGTCCAGTTCGCGGAATATCTTTTTCAAGGTTTCGGCCCCGGTACCCGCTTCGAAAATCTCGCCGTATTTCAGAGAATAATTGTGGTATTCCAATTCCGAAAGCACTTTCAAGGGCTTCAAGCTGTTGACCTCGTCTTTGGCCTTGTCTCTGGCCTCTTTCAATTCTTTGGTAGCTGAAGTTTTCTTGATCTTGCCCTTGTACTCTTTTTCTATTTCTTCCAAAACGTTCTTTTTGGCCCCCTCATCCACTTTGATTATGATATAGCTGGCAAAGTATATGATTTTCTCCAGCTGCTGCATGGGAATATCTATTACCATGCCCATTCTGGAAGGAACCCCTCTCAAAAACCAGATGTGAGAACAGGGAACAGCCAGTTTGATATGGCCCATTCTTTCCCTCCTGACAGAGGATTTGGTCACTTCCACTCCGCACTTGTCGCAGACCACTCCTTTGAATCTTATCTTTTTGTACTTTCCGCAGTAGCATTCGTAATCTTTTTCCGGACCGAAAATCCTCTCGCAAAAGAGGCCGTCTTTTTCGGGCTTCTGAGTCCTGTAATTGATGGTTTCCGGTTTTGTCACCTCCCCGTGGGACCAGCTCAGGATATCCTCGGCGGAAGCCATCTTTATTCTTATTGATTCAAGATCAATTACTCTCATGTTTTTTCTCTTTAACTTCTACTGACAAGCCCAGGGATTTGAGTTCGGCCACCAAAAGGTTGAAGGAAGCCGGAACCCCCGGGTTTTTAATCCTGTCCCCCTTCAATATGGCTTCGTAAGCGGACGCCCTGCCCGGCACGTCATCCGATTTTATGGTCAGCATTTCCTGCAGGGTGTAGGCGGCACCGTAACCTTCCAAAGCCCAGACTTCCATTTCCCCGAATCTCTGGCCCCCGAATTGGGCCTTCCCTCCCAGAGGCTGCTGGGTAATCAAAGAATAAGGGCCTATGGACCTCATGTGGATTTTATCTTCCACCATATGGATCAGCTTCATCATATACATGTAGCCGACCGTAATTTTTTCTGGCAGGGGCAAGCCCGTCCTGCCGTCGTAAAGCAAAACTTTTCCGTCTCGGGGAAGCCCGGCTTTTTCCAGCTCTTGTTTTATCTCCTGCTCGTTGGCTCCGGACAGGGCAGGGGTAACGGCCGTGTAGCCAAGTTTTTTGGCCGCCCAACCCAAATGGGTTTCAAGGATCTGGCCGATATTCATACGGGAAGCCACGCTCAAAGGATTGACTATAATATCCACCGGGGTGCCGTCTTCCATGAAAGGCATTTCCTCTTCCGGAACTATTCTGGAAATGACTCCTTTGTTTCCGTGGCGCCCGGCCAGCTTGTCTCCGGCCTTCACTCTTCTCATCTGGGCCACTTCCACTTTTATTCTTTTTATAATCCCGGGCTCAAGCTTGTGCTCCAGCTCCCTGGAGAAAACCTTGACTCCGACCACTCTTCCCCTCTTTCCGTGCTCCATCATCAGGGAAGTGTCTTTGACTTCCCTGGCTTTTTCCCCGAAAATGGCCCTTAAAAGCCTTTCTTCTGCCGTCAAATCGGCTTCCCCTTTGGGAGATATCTTTCCCACTAGAATGTCGTTGGGACCGACCTCCGCCCCTATCCTGACCACTCCTTCTTCATCCAGATCTTTTAGTTTTTCTTCTCCGACGTTGGGAATGTCCCCTGTCGTGATTTCCGGACCCAGCTTGGTTTCCCTGATGTCGCAGGTAAAGTCCTCTATATGTATGGAAGTGTAAACGTCGTCCTTGACCAGTTTTTCTGAAATGACGATTGCGTCTTCAAAGTTGGCTCCCCTCCAGGACATGAAAGCCACCGACACGTTGCTGCCCAAGGCCAGAAAACCGCCTTCTGTCGCTCCCCCGTCTGCCAAAACCTGGCCTTTTTTGACCTTCTGGCCTTTTTTTACCAAAGGCCTCTGGTGAAAGCAGGTGTACTGGTTGGTCCTGACAAAAGTCTTTAAAATATATGTTTTGGAGCCCTTGCTGCCCGCCACCTTTACGTGCTGTGAATCGACATCGGCCACTCTGCCGTCTATGTCGGAAACCACTTCCTGGCCCGAGTCCAGAGCCACTTTCTCTTCCCAGCCGGTGCAGGTCAAAGGCTTTTGGGGTTTTATGATGGGCACTGCCTGCCGCTGCATATTGGAACCCATTAAAGCCCTGTTTGCGTCGTCGCTCTGCAAGAAAGGAATCAGGGAAGTGGCCATTGAAATGCATTGCTCGGAAGCCACGTCGAAATAGTCTATCTTTTCTCTTGCGACTATGGCAGGCTCCCCTTTTACCCTGGCTTCCATTTTTTCGTGCAAAATTCTTCCTTTTTGATCCACCGGGATCCCGCTGTGGGCGATATTGGCTTTTTCTTCTTGATAGGCGTTTAAATATTCGATCTTTGGAGTCACCCTCCCTTTTTCAACTTTGAAATACGGAGTCTCTATAAAGCCATAGGGGTTTATCCTGGCGTAAGCTGCCAAATGCCCCACCAAGCCGATGTTCGGGCCTTCCGGGGTCTGTATCGGGCAAATTCTCCCGTAGTGGCTGGGCTGAACGTCCCTGACCTCGAATCCGGCCCTTTCCCTTGTCAAACCTCCGGGGCCGGTAGCGGACAGCCTTCTTTTGTGCTCTAGCTCTGCCAAAGGATTCTGGTTGTCCATGAACTGGGACATCTGGGAAGAGGTAAAAAATTCCTTGACCACGGCCATAACCGGCCTGGGATTGACCAGCTGGGAAGGGGTCATGGTATATGTGTCCAGAGTGGACATTCTGTCTTTGATGTTCCTTTCCATTCTCATGAAGCCCACTCTCATTCTGTTCTGCAAAAATTCCGCCAATGTCCTCACTCTTCGATTTCCCAAATGGTCTATTTGGTCCGGCTCGCTGTCGGGAGTGTTGTTCAGCCTTATCACCTCTCTGATTACGGCTATCACATCTTCCAATTTCAAGACCCTGTCTTCAACCCTGATATCGTCTTCCTTTCTGGAAGATTTTTTCCTTTTCTCTTGAAGCTCTGCGAGCCTTTGCCAAGTCTTCCACCTTCCCACTTTGGAAAGGTCGTATCTTTCAAAGTTGAAAAACATGTTGTAGACCAGCTCTTTTGCGGTGTCCGGGGTGGCAAAGTCTCCCGGCCTCAAACGCCTGTATATTTCCACTACCGCTTCTCCCTGGTCTTTGGCAGAATCCTTTTTCAGGGTTTCTTCAATATATTTAACCTTACCCTTGTCCAGATCGGAAAAAACCTTTTTTATCTCCTCGTCGGACCCATAGTTCCCGAAGGCCTTGAGTAAAGTGGTGGCGGCCACCTTTCTTTTTCTGTCTATTTTCACTCCTATAAAGCCCGAGGGCTCCGTTTCAAACTCCAGCCAGGCTCCCCTGTTGGGAATTATCTTTGCTCCGAAATGATTGAAACCGCCCAGAGTTCTGGCGGTGAAAAAGGCTCCCGGAGACCGAATGAGCTGGCAGATGGCCACTCTTTCAACTCCGTTGACAATAAAAGTTCCCCTCTCTGTCATCAAGGGGAAATCCGTCAAGAACACTTCCTGCTCTTTTATCTCTTTGGTTTTCAGGTTGACCAGCTTCAGCTTTACCCTCAAGGAAGCCTCAAAAGAATCGTTGTTTATCTTGGCTTCCAGGTCGGTTTTGTGCTTGGGCTCATCCATCTTGTAGTCCTGGAACCAAAGCTCGAACTCTTTTCCGGTATAGTCCCTTATGGGCGAGATTTCCGAAAAAAGCTCTTTTAAATCTTGGTCCCAAAACCTTTTCCAGCTCTCGTGCTGGACCTGCAGCAGGTAGGAAAGGGGCAGGTGAACCTTGGACTTATTGAAACTCTTGATGGTTGTTTCCTGCATTTAGAATAAAAACTGCCCTAATGGAAAAGTTTTCTTAGGGTCAGCTAAATTATTTGATTGTTTAACGAAAAGCGGGAATCAAAAATATATAAAACAATTACAACCCGAAATAGGCGTACACAAAAACTATTATACTCCCTCTTGAAATATTGTCAAGCTTTTATTCCGCTTGCTCTTCTTCCGGCTCCGGCTCTTCCTCTTGCTGCTCTTCTTCCTGCTGTTTTTCCATGTTCTCCAGATTCTGGATTTTCTGAATGACGTCCTGGTTGCCGGGATTGATCTCCAGCACTTTCTGGAATTCTTCAAGAGCCTTGTCTGTCTTTCCCTGGTAGGAATAGGCCACCCCGAGAGAATAGTGGGCGTTGGCGTGGTCGGGCACCAGGAATATTACATCCTGGAACATGGTTATGGCTTCCTGGACCTGGTCGTTATTGAAATAAAGCCTGCCCAGCTGGAATCTGGCTTCCACATTCAGGGGAGCTCCCCTAACCACCTGCTCGATAGTGTTTATGGCATCATCCAAAGCGGCGCCCTCCTGCTCTCTTAAAAGAGCCTGCTGAATTAAGGCATCGGCGTAATTGGATTTCAGTTCCACAGCCTTATTAAAGCTTTCTTTGGCCTTTTGAATTTCTCCCGCGCTTAATTGCAGCTTTCCCATTTCCGTGTAAAGAACGGGATTTGTGGGTTCCAGCTTTATCGCTTCTTCAAAAGAGGTAACCCCCCATTCTAAAGCTCCTTGGGCTATGTTCCGTATCTCGCGGTATACCACTCCCAGGGTTTCCCAGACTATGACGTTGTTGGGCTGTAAGGTGGTGGCCGTTTTTGCCTGATCTATGGCATTGGACACCAAATTCTGGATTTTGGCAGTATCCCTTTCTTCGGAAGCCTTGGCCGTTTCCTGCAGAGTTAAATAAATATAGCCTTTGGCGAGATCCATTCTATAGCGGGGCATGTAAGGATTCAATTTGACGGCTTTTTCCATAAATTGAACTCTCTTTTCTCCGAGTTTTGGCAAGGCTTTGGCGTACTGGGCGTCTGCCATATAAAACTTGACTCCGTAAAAGTACAGGGCCAAAAGGCCGATCCCCAGAACTATCATAACCGTAGAAAAAACCAGCGACAACTCGGGAAAGCTCTTGAAAGAATACACTTTTTCTTTCAAAACCCTGCCGTTCCAGACGACCACCGAAAGGGCCATTAAAGTCCAGAATAAAAACCCGAGGGACATGTTCTGGTAATACAAGAACTGGGCAAAAACTAAGGCCAGAAAAGCCGAGAACAAGGGCAGCATTTTCTTGTTGGTAAGCAGCAGGAGGGAAATAAACAGAAACACTCCGATCAAAGCCAGATAGGAAAGCAGTCCCAAAAAGCCCATTGTCCCCAAAACCTCGGCAAAATGGGAACCCGGCCTGTCGAACCTTATCTGCCACTTCCAGTCCTGGTTGATTTCTGCGGGCTTTTGGGTGGTAAAGTCGTAATAGTAAGTTCCCAGTCCCGTTCCGATGATTCCGCTCTTTGCTCCCTGTGTGGCAGACTGCAGCCCCACCTGCCAGGAAGTTTCCTGGTCCAGGAACTGCTCTTGGGAAAGCTCCAGGTTGTCAAAAAGGCTCAAGGGAATGAGGATTCCGGAAATGATTACCAAGGATATGGGAATCAATAACTTGTTTACATTCTCCCTGAACACTCTCTTTACCATGCTGGCTGCCACCATCACAAAGGAACTCACCAGCAATATCAGCCAAGCGGGAGTAAAATCAATTACGGCCATCAAAAGAACCAAAGCTCCCAGCAACACAATCCTGAAAACGCTCTTTTTTAAAGCCGCAAGGCCTGCCAGAAGAACAACAGAGACTGCCAAAAACACGCTCAATCCTTCAAGGGAACCGGAAACGGGATTGAAGGTTTCCTGCAGCATTAACTGGGGCAGGTTGAAAGGCAAAAGAGCGTTTAGCTTTTCCCATATTCCGAAAACGGAAAAGTAAGTCGCTACAGCTATCACCGACAGAGAATACAAAAATGCCTGCAGCAAGCCGTCCACGGAAACCAGTCTCCCTGCGCCCTTTCCGGCTTTCTTTTCTTCGGAGTTTTCGGTATAAGAATCCGTATTGTTGACTATCAAAAAATAGAGCATTGCCAGGGCGATCAAACTCACCAGGCCGTCGGAAAATCTTCCATAGAATCCAAAAAGACCGCTGATCTTGTCCACCGAAAAGACGACAGAAAGCACAGCTATCAATAAAAATCCGAGAACGAAATAGTCCAGAATGGACTTTCTTATCCTCAGTTCTTTGTCATAAAAAACCTGTTTTGCCAGGCAGGCAAAAGAAATCAAAGAAGCCAGGAAAAACAGCAAATACTGCTTGCTGTATTCAAAGGCCTCGAAACTGAAAGGCAAAAAGAACAAAGGAACTAAAAACACCAATAAGTATATGCCGTATTTTGTGAAACGATTTAATATGTTGGACATATTTTTTTAATATTAATTACTACTTATTATTATACAACTTTTAAACTGTAATTCCAAATGACAAACTGTGAAAAACTTTATCTGAAATAAGAACCCAATCCTCTATTGTAATCCAATTGAACCTGATTCAAATCCCGGGGATAAGAATAGAATCTGACATCGTCCATCAAGCCTTTGTAGTAGCCAGAGCTCACCCTGCCCAAATCAGTATTGTTGGCGTCTATAGCAGTATCCGTGGTAACGACAATGTGATTCCAGGTATTAAGTTGTATTGAATTTGCAATGGTTCCGTTTACATATATCTTAGGATTAGAGAAGCCCTGGGCCTGTATTTGGGAGTTGGAGTCTATCTCTATGTAGTGTGTGCCACCGTCTAAGTCCAGAACTTTCCTGTTGGAAGCCTTAGGGTTTATCCAAGAAGAGACAGTTTTTACGTTTTTGCTGGTATCTCCGATGTCAACATAATCGTCAGAACCGTCAAAGCTCAAAGCAGAGCCGTATTTGCCCGCCGTCCAGGAAGCTCCGGTTATTGTGCCGCTGTTTCCGCCTCCCGAAGAATCATAAGCTACAGTGCCCGAACCTTCGTCAATATTCCAGTAGGCTGCGGGGTTTCCTTTGTTGTAGTGATAGAGGACTTCTTTTTCTGAAAGCAAACGATTGTAAATTTTAATCTCATCTATTATCGCATCGCTGCTTATATCAAGGGAATAATCCCTGGATCTCGATTCTGGAAACGTACAATCACTGCTCTGCAGCCAATAACCTTCACCAGGCATTAAAGTATCGACTTCTTCATCGTCTATGTCTGTAGTTGTCACAGAACAATCACCCTCCAGACTCGAGACTAATGCCGGAGTAAAGGGAGCACCTATCAAATATGTTCCATCATACCAAGTTGGAGTCAAATACCAGGGAGTCCCGGACATAGTAAAAGAACAGCCCGTTCCGTCTTCTGAAACTTGATAGCCTTCCCCCGCATCGAGATGGCCGCTTTCTGTTACGTAACTCTTTGTTATAGGATTCCAAGAATAGACGGCGCCTATCGAGCATCCGGCATCTTCCATATCCGATATGTCTATTCCTTCTTCTATCGAGGGAGAAAAAAGATTCCAGCCGACCTCAAGTTCAACATCTGTTTCTGTAGAATCAGGAAAATCGTTGATTTCGGTATTAGTAGTAATAACCACGTGGTGCCAATTGCCGGAAGTTATACTGGAAGATTCTTCTCCATCCACGTATATTGTCGGGGAATTCCAGCCTGTGGTAGTTATGGTGTTGGAAGACAAGCTGACGCTGGAAGAAGAATTGATATAAGCTAAATCGCTCAGCTGCAATATCTCCTGGGTAGAGCTGGATGTTTTCATCCAGAATTCCATTGTCTGGATATTATCAAGATCAGAAAGACCTCTAATGTCCAGGTAGCTGCCGTCATATAGTTTTAAGCTGCTGCCCCCCTTTTTCCCTCCGGAGGAAGGCAAAACTCCAGTAGTTCTTTCATAACTTTCTTGTATAAAAACTTCTCCCGTACCCGTAGCAAACTTTATATTATCCAATGAAATATCTCCCGCCCAACCGCCTGCGCAAGTGTAATGGAACCTGATGTCATTGACGGTTACTTCTGTAAGGTCCAAATAAACATGGCTCCATGTGGTGCCGTCTGAGTGCTGCTGCCCGGTAATCGACCATTCGCTCTGCCAGCCATAGAACCAATCAACGTATCTTTGAAATCTCAGAGTTCCTATATCTGAACCGTAAGCGTTGTAATCGAAAGAAACCGCATTTAAATCCGATGGAAAAGAACCTATATCCAAAATAGCGGTTTCCCCGTCCGTATAACAGTAACCGTCTGAGGTTTCAACATATATATAAACCGTTCCGTCGGAACCGTCCGTAGCCCCAGTACTGCCAGAAGGAGTGTCTTCGGTTTCTCCGTACCAATCGTCATCATCTGAAGTATTATTCTCCCAATTCGAAGAACTCAAATCATTGGAAAAATCGGATACGCTTTCGAAACTGTCGGTAGTGGTGGCCAAGTCCACTTCTTTATCAAAATCTCCCCTAATAATGTCACCGCTTTTGTTCTCTCCCGAAGCATCATAGACTTTTCTGCCACCTCCGGATCCTTCCTCAAAATTCCAGTATCCGACAAGCCCCTGGATGACGCAGGATCCCGGATCTTCCTCGCAAGTGCTCTTTGGGCCAAAATGGGCGGCAAACCCTGCGTTGTAATCCAATCGAATTTCTTCCCTGTCTCTCCGATAGTTATAAAGCCTGACATCGTCCATCAAACCCTTATAGTAAGAATCTCCAACCTTGCCCAAATAAACATTGCTGGCGTCTATAGAAGTATCCGTGATAACTACCACATGATTCCAGGAATCGAGTTTTATGGAGCTTGTTCGAACTCCGTCAACGTATATCCGAGGTCTTGAAAAACCCTGAGCTTGTATTTCTTCGTTGGAATCTATCTCTATGTAGTGCGTGCCGCCGTCCAGGTTGAGCACCTTCTTATCGGAAGCTTCCGGTTTTATCCAGAAAGAAACCGTCTTTATTTTTTGGTCGGTATCTCCTATGCCCACGTGGTCGTCTATTCCGTCAAAATCCAATGCTGTCCCGTGTTTGCCGGCAAACCAAGTAAGATTATCGCTTTCTGTAATAAAAGAAGAAAGAGAACCGTCAGATGCCATATGATTACTATGGGTAAAAGAACCTCCCGTGTAAATTATTTTCCTTATCGTTCCCGATCCGTCGGTAATGTATATATTATCCAGGTAAGCCGTTCTGGTCGCGGTATCGTCGTCCTCGCAGACAATATCATAATTGGAAATCGTTTCCCCGACAAGTCCGGCGGGAACGGAAATCTTTCTGTAATACCATTGATCAACCGCATAGCCGGACAGATCGGTAGCCGGATGAGCGCTTAATCCGTTCTGATCTGTAGCTCCCGAATCTCTAAGAGTACCGCCGGAAGACGTAAAGTCAAAAGCGATCCTATCGTCGGAACCGGTCCAATAGACGTCGTATTCAACGTAATCGCCCGACTGAATGGTATAATCGGAAACGCTGGTTAAGTCTTCGTAGATATAGGAATTCGCAGAAGAAACCATTGAAAAAGAGGCTTTTAGATAATCTCCGACATTAACGGCATTATTCGAATTGGCGCTCTCATCGTAGATAGTGCTGCCCGAACCCTCATCAAGCTTCCAATGGACGACGGGCTTTCCTTTGTTGTAGTGATAGCGCACTTCTTTTTCAGCCAAAGCCCTGTCATATATCCTCAACTCGTCTATCTTGCCCGTGAAATAGTCGCCGTTGGCCTCCCCTATGGTAGTGCTGG
>CAYMTT010000008.1:0-33403 GCA_964393465.1 uncultured Candidatus Saccharibacteria bacterium
AAAATTTAAGAATTTTTGATAAAATGAGTTCGAGCGGAATCATAAATATACTCCAAGATTTGACTTTCGGATTTTTGACCAGCCATTTCGTGGGCGGCAGCGATTGCCGCCCATTGATTTTGGGGGTTTCCGCGCGCTTCGCACGCGGCCAAGCGGAGGTTCGAAATCCCTTGCGATTTTTGTATTTGCTTTGCCCAAAAAAGAATTTTTGCTATAATGTAATTGCGCTCAACGATTCGATTGCTTATTTTAATGGCCGTCTTTGGATTCAGCTTGAGCAATCGAGTTGAGCGCACCAAGGGCGGCCATTTAAGTTTTAATAACCTAACCAAAAAAATATGCAAAAATTCTTTTTATACGCCCGCAAATCAACCGATGTGGAAGACAAGCAAATTTTATCTATTGAAGCCCAGATCACAGAATTGCGCACCTTTGGCAAGCAAAACGATCTAAATGTTATTGATACTTTTATTGAAAAACAGAGTGCTAAAATTCCGGGCCGTCCTATTTTTAACGAAATGTTGGCGAGAATAGAAAAAGGCGAAGCGGACGGAATTTTGGCTTGGCACCCTGATAGATTAGCGCGCAATTCTGTTGATGGCGGGAGAATAATTTACTTGGTTGATTGCGGGCGTATTGTGGTGTTGAAATTCCCTCAATTCTGGTTTGAGCCAACGCCGCAAGGAAAATTTATGTTGAACATCGCTTTTGGGCAAAGCAAATACTATGTGGATTCTCTTTCCGAAAACACGAAGCGTGGTTTGCGCCAAAAAGTGAGGCGTGGAGAATATCCCTCGCTTGCCCCGGTTGGTTATCTCAATGATTCGCGAACCAAATCAATCGCGGTGGACAAAAAGCGCGCCCCGATTATCCGCCAAGCGTTTGAAATGTATGCCGAGGGAAGTCATCGCCTTGAAGATATTTCCGACTTTTTGGCGCAACAAAAAATCGTTTCAAAAAGCGGAAAGAAAATCCACATCACAAGGACGACTTTTATCCTTTCAAATCCTTTTTATTGCGGATTGTTTCGCTATGCCGGAGAAATCCACGAGGGAAAATACGAACCAATCATCGCAAAGAAACTTTTTGATAAAGTCCAAGAAGTTTTGAAGCAGAGAGGCCGACCAAGGCATAAAACAAAAATTGAGCCGCAAGTTTTCTGCGGGCTTCTCCGTTGCGGCACTTGCGGCATGATGATTACTGGCGAATACAGAATTAAGAAACAGAAAAACGGCAACGAGCATTATTACACTTATTACCATTGCACCAAAAAGCGAAAAGGTTTCAAGTGTCCCGAACCCTGTATTCGCCAAGAAAAATTAGACGAACAAATTTCCTCTCTGCTTCAAAAAGTTTCTTTGCCTACGGATTGGGCGGAAAAACTGGACTCAAGATTAGAAAAAGACAAAACAAAATCCGCCCAATCCGTTTCTGCTTTTGTTCAAGAAGCCAGAGAAAAAATTAAAATCATTACCGCTAAACTCCAGCGGCTTTTGGACGGATATTTAGAGCAAGATATTGAACGCGAAGTTTATCGCGGAGAAAAAGCAAAACTGCTTTCCGAAAAAAAGTCGCTGGAGGAACAAAATATCAAACTTGAACAAAAGCAGAATGATTGGCTCGAACCGATGAAAAACTGGATAAAAGTCGCTTCAAATCTTGAAAAAATCGCAAGGGATAACAACCTTTTTCATAAAAAGGTTGTTGCCGAACAAGTGTTCGGCTCGAACCTCCGCTTGGCCGCGTGCGAAGCGCGCGGAAACCCCCAAAATCAATGGGCGGCAATCGCTGCCGCCCACGAAATGGCTGGTCAAAAATCCGAAAGTCAAATCTTGGAGCGGGCGAGCGGATTCGAACCGCCATCTTCTCCTTGGAAGGGAGAAATAATAGCCGCTATACTACGCCCGCCGGTTAAGTTTTATCGGAGAGCCGGGATTCGAACCCGGGCTAAATGCTCCCAAAGCAATCGTGCTACCATTACACCACTCTCCGGGCGAGTACATTTTATCATATATTTGCTTATTTTTCAAATATGCTACAATTAAACCGTATGGATCAAACTATCAGGAAGAAATTAGACATCAGGCAAATATGCAAGCAATACAAGCTTCCCATTTGGCACTGCCCGCAGTTTCTTTTTCTGATAATGGGCGTAGTTATTTCTGGCACTTCTCTGATTACGTATTTTTTGGGCACCAGGTACGTGGGAGATCCCATTCTGGTGGCCATGGTGGTCTTGGGAATAGCCGTGGTGCTGTTTGTTATAACTTTCAGCATTATCAGGAGCATGGAAGGGCTGGCCGAGGCCAACCGTCTGAAAAGCGAGTTTATCAGCGTGGTTTCCCACCAGCTGCGCTCGCCCCTTTCCAATTTGAAATGGTCCCTGGAGGTTTTGGTTTCCGAAAGATTCGGAAAGTTAGAGGGCAAGCAGAAAGAATATCTGCATATTCTGCAGGATAACACAAAGAGAATGGGGGAGCTGGTTTCCGACCTGCTGATGGTCTCCAGAATAGAGCAGGGGAGGCTTCCTTTGAACAAGAGTGCGTTTTTTCTGGAGGAAATCGTTAAGAAAATGATAGCCGATTACAAGCCGTTTTCCGAAGCCTCAAAAGTGGAATTGAAAATGGAGGCTTCAAAATCCGTCCCTCAGGTGGAAGCAGACCCCTCCAAAATAAAAGTTGTGGTCGAGAATCTCATAGACAATGCCATTAAATACAGCCAGAACGGAGGCAGAGGAGGGAAGGTTAAAGTCAGAATCGCCCCTCAAAACAGCAAACTCGTGCTTTTTTCAATCCAAGACGACGGAATAGGTATTCCCAAAAAAGATCAGAAATACATATTCAAGAAGTTTTTCCGTTCGGGCAACGTTTTAAAGCATCAGACCCAAGGTTCCGGGCTGGGCTTGAATATTGTAAAATCAATTATTGAAAAATCGGGAGGAAGGATGTGGTTCCGTTCCCAAGAAAACAAGGGAACCACTTTTTATTTCACTCTTCCCGCAAAAAAATAAACGGTCGAAAATTAAACTTAAAAATAGCAAAATATGCCAAAAAAAATTCTTTTGGTCGAAGATGAAGAGGCTCTTCAAAAAACCTTTACCGATATTCTCA
Organism: uncultured Candidatus Saccharibacteria bacterium; assembly: GCA_964393465.1. Classification (GTDB taxonomy): domain Bacteria; phylum Patescibacteriota; class Minisyncoccia; order Minisyncoccales; family MHMH01; genus CAYMTT01. Next base: position 3,111 of record CAYMTT010000008.1, read on the forward strand.
AGCAGGAGGGTTACGACATTGCCAACGCCATGGACGGTGAAAAAGGGCTGGCTCTGGCCAAGTCTGAAAAACCCGACTTAATCCTGCTCGATCTCATTTTGCCCAAAATGCACGGATTCGAGGTTTTACAGAAGCTGAAAGCGGATCCGGCCACCAAGGATATTTCCGTCATAGTTTTGACCAATCTGGAGGGAACCGGAGACGTGGAAAAGGCCCTGGAGCTGGGAGCTACCACCTATTTGGTCAAGGCAAATTACAGCCTCGAGGACGTCCTCCATAAGATTAAAAACGCTCTGGGAGATTAAAATGCAGGTCGAGTCTCAACAACTCAGGGCTTTCCTACTGGACGAAGGCGCAGTTTCCAAATCCCAGTTTGACAAAGCCTTGAAAAAAGCGAAAAAAACCGGCAGAAAGGTGGACGAAGTTTTAATTGAAGAAGGAATAATAGAAGAAAAGGAAATTGACAGGATAAAAGCCTACATTCTGGGAGTTCCCTTTGTCGATCTGGAAAAAAAGAAGATACCTTCCGAGGTGCTGAAAATAATTCCCGAGCCCATCGCCAGGCGCCACAATATAGTCGCTTTCAACCAAAAAGGCGATAATTTGGAAGTGGCCATGCTCGACCCGGGAGACCTGCAGACGGTCGAATTCATCAAGAAAAAGACCGGCTTGAAAGTCCTTCGGCGGGCCACCACTTCCGAAAGCATCAAGAACGCCTTAAAACAGTACAGAAAAACCCTGGAGGCGGAATTCGAGGATATTATAAAAAAGGAAGCCGGAACCATAGAGCCCATCAAGGAGAAAAAACCGGCCGAAGAAAAAACCGAGTTGGAAAAGATAGCCCAGGAATTGCCGGTTATAAAAATAGTGGATATTCTCACCAAGCACGCCATTCTGCAGAGAGCTTCCGATATTCACATAGAGCCGACAGAAAAAGAAGTGATAGTGAGATACAGAATAGACGGGGTTTTGCACGACACAATGGTATTGCCAAAACAAGTCAGCTCCGGGATAGTGGCCCGGATAAAAGTGTTGGCCCATCTCAAGCTCGATGAGCACCGCCTGCCTCAGGACGGGAGATTCAGAATAAAGACCGACGAATACAAATATTCCATCAGGGTTTCCATACTACCGGTTTTCGACGGAGAAAAAATAGTCATGCGTTTGCTGCCCGAAACCACCGAGGCTCTCACCTTGGAAGAATTGGGCCTCAAAGGGGAAGCTCTGGAATTGGTCCAGGATAATTTGAAAAAACCCATCGGCATGGTGCTGGTTACCGGCCCGACGGGCTCGGGGAAAACCACCACTCTCTATTCGATGATGGAAATTTTAAACCAGCCGGGAGTGAATATTTCCACGGTCGAAGATCCGGTGGAATACAGAATGCCAAGGATAAATCAGACCCAGGTAAAGCCGAAAATAGGTTTGACTTTCGCTGCCGGCCTTCGTTCTCTGGTAAGGCAGGATCCCGATATAATCATGGTGGGAGAGATCAGGGATAATGAAACCGCCGGCCTGGCCATAAACGCTGCCTTGACCGGTCACTTGGTTTTGTCGACGCTGCACACCACCGATGCTGCCGGAGCCATTCCCAGGCTGATGGATATGAAAGCGGAGCCCTTTTTGCTTTCTTCCACTTTGAATTTGGTTTTAGCCCAGAGATTGGTCAAGCGCCTCTGCAAAGAAAAAGAAAAATATTTTTTGAAAGAAGCCGATCTTAAAAACATTGCCAAATACTGCGACCTGGAAAGGATTCTGGATATTCTTAAAAAAGAAAAATTGGTCAAAGAAAATCAAACTTTCAAAGACATTCCTTTTTACCGGCCCAAGCGCAGCAAGGAATGTTCGGAAGGCTACAAAGGCAGAATAGGGATTTACGAGGTTTTGCCTATCACCGAAACTATAAAGGAAATGATAGTTAAAAAGTCGTCTTCGGACCAGATACAAAAACAAGCCCAAAAGGAGGGAATGATGACCATGGTCGAAGACGGATTCTTAAAAGCGGCCCAGGGAATAACTTCTATAGAAGAAGTACTTAGAGTTATAACCGAATAATGCCTGCATATAATTTTACCGCCAAATCCCAAGATGGGAGGCCGCATTCGGGCACTCGGGAAGCCCGCGATCAATATGAATTGGCCAGAAGCCTTCGTCAGGAAGGTTATCTTTTAATTTCCGCCAGAATCGCGAAAGAAAGAACAAGGCCCAGAATATCCTTTTCTTTTTTTGGAAGGGTTTCCTTGAAAGACAAGCTCATGTTGGTGAGAAACCTTAAGGTGATGATTTCGGCGGGCGTATCTCTGCCCAAGGCCTTAAAAACTCTGGCTTCTCAGGCCAAAAACCGCAAGCTCAGCAAGGCTCTCAATCAAATTTCCGAAGAGATTATAAAAGGAAAAAGTTTTTCCGAAGCCCTGTTCGGATTCCCGGAAGTTTTCTCCCAGCTTTTCTGCCACATGGTGAAGGTGGGGGAAGAGGCCGGAACCTTGGAGGAGAACTTGGGTATTTTGATAAGGCAGATGGAAAGGGAATACGAATTGAAATCGAAGATAAAAGGGGCCTTAATGTATCCCTCTGTCATAATAGCGGCCATGGTCGGAATCGGAGTAATGATGCTGGTGATGGTGGTGCCGCAGCTTGCCAAAACCTTTGAAGATCTGCAGATAGAGCTTCCCCTGACCACCAGGGTAATTATAGGTTTGGGCAATTTCATGGTTGAAAAGTGGTATTTTCTCATTCTTATCGTTGCCGCCCTGGTTTTTGCGGTAAAGACCGCCTTGGGAACGCAAAGGGGCAAAAAGCTGGTAGGGGCTGTTTCCTTGAGAATGCCGATAGTCTCCCCTATAGTGAAAAAGACCAACGCCGCCTATACGGTAAGAACGCTTTCTTCCTTGATTTCGGCCGGCGTCCCCTTGGTCAGATCCTTGGAAATTCTGGGCAATACCCTGGAAAACTTCTATTTTAAAAGGGCCATTGTCGATTCCATAGATAAGATAAAGCAGGGCAAAAAGCTTTCCGAAGCCTTGAAGCCTTACAGCAGCATTTATCCTGTTACCGTGCTTCAGATGATAGAAGTGGGGGAGGAAACCGGAGAAACCGCCGAAGTTCTGGAAAAGCTCAGCCAATTTTTCGAAGAAGAGGTAACCGCCGCCACAAAGAACCTGGCTGCCGTAGTAGAGCCGGTCCTGATGCTGATTATCGGGGGAGTGGTCGGTTTTTTCGCCATTTCCATGGTTCAGCCCATGTACTCGATGCTCGGTGGAATAAAATAATATGATGCGCAAAGGATTCACTCTCGTTGACGTTTTGGTCGGAATTTCACTCATGCTGATTTTGTTTTTGGGGATTTTCGGCGCCTTTCAGCTGGGGCTGAAAACCGTCGGACTGACCAAAGCCAAGATTACGGCCACCTCTCTGGCAAACCAGAAGCTGGAGGAAGTCAGGAATCTTCCTTATGCGGAAATAGGCATAGAGGGTATAGACGAGGGAGGAGGGATTTCCGGATTCGAATATTATCCGGAAGAAAGCCAAGAATACTTGATTGAAACTGAAGTTTTTTGCCGCAACAACCCCGCCGACGGATCTCAAGACGCTTGCCTTTGCGATTACAAGACCGTGGCGGTTTCGGTTTCCTGGAGCTTTTCTTTTCCGGGAGAAATTAATCTAGCTACGGATGTGGCCCCCAAAAACGACATTCAGGAGTGCGAAAAGGCGGGGGGAGTGCTTGAGGTGAACGTTTTCGACGCCCAAGGATTGGGAGTGGGGAGCATCGAGGTGGAAGTCGAGAACGTCAACACGGGAAACCAAGACTACTGCGTCACGGATGCCGGAGGCCTTTGCCACGGGGAAAAGGGAATTTTCCTGGCAAGTTCCACCGAACCCGAAGACTACAAAGTGACCGTGCCTTCTCCCGGAACCTCCCTTGAGTACAGCGCTCAGCAGACTTTCAGGTCCGGAGATGTTTACGACTCAACGACTATCGCCAACCCCGAAAATCCCAATGCCACCATTTTTAACGGTCAGATTACGGAGGCCAGCTTTTCCATAGACCGGTTGGGAGCTTTCGCCGTGGAAGTTTATTCTTCCCGGGGCAGGAAAGTTTTCGAGGACGAATTCGACAATGACGACAAGATTTCGAGTTCTGCCAGCGTTCAGATTTCAGACGGAGAGGCCAAGCTTGCCAAGTCAAACGGGGATTATTTTCCCTCCGGATTTTTAATTTCAAACGACATTCAGTCTTCATCCGAACTTAAGGGCTGGCAGAGATTCCAATGGATAGATTCGTTTCCCGAAGGCACTGATATTAAATATCATCTTTTTTATGCTTCCGGAACCGATTGGCTGTTGATTCCAGATTCCGATTTGTCGGGAAATTCCTCCGGCTTGGGCCCATCCCCCGTGGATCTTTCGGGATTGGATCCCGACCGTTATCTGGCCCTGAGGGCTAAGGCCGAATTTTCCACGACCGATCTTACGGTAACCCCCGAGCTTTCCGAATGGCAGATTTCCCATTTTACCCGTGAAGCTTATCCGGTTGACGGAGCTTCTTTTAATCTCAGAGGTGAGAAGATTGTCGGTACGGATTCTTCGGAAGATCCGATCTACAAATATTCTTCGACTCGCCATATCATTAATCAGTCTGGAACCATTCACGATTTGGAATGGGATACATATAAGTTTTCGGATTTTGAGGTTTCCGACGTGAGCTTGGAGCTGGAAGAGGCAGTTCCCGGCCAAATGCAGCCCGACGGCTCCCTGCTTTTGAATTTATCTCCGGATATAACCCAGTCCTTGACCCTTTATCTTGCTGCCGAAAACACCCTTTTGGTTTCGGTCAAGGACGCAGAAAGCCTTTTGCCGGTTTTCGGGGCCGACGTTAGAATTTACAATTCCGTTTTGGGATATAATAAGACCCAGCAGACCAATTCCGACGGCCAGACTTTTTTCATTCCTTTGGAAGAAGACCTCTATAACATTGAAGTTACCGCGGAGGGATATTCTTACCTCGGAGGCCAAATTTTCGTTTCCGGAGCCAATTCCACGACCACTTATTTAAACCTGGATCCCCAATGAGAATAAAAGGATTTACCATAATAGAAACAATAGTGGCAATAGCCGTTTTGGCGCTGTCTTTTGGGGCGATTTCCGGTTTGACCGTCTGGGGCTACAGGACCCACGGTTACGCTTTGAAGCAGGCGGTGGCCATCAACGAGGCCAGAAAAGGCGTAAAAGACATGGTCAAAGAGATAAGGGAAGCTAGGCTGGGGGACGACGGAGCATATATTATCGAAAAGACGGGCGATTACGAATTTATTTTTTATTCCGACGTGGACAAAGACGAAGTGGTCGAAAGAGTCAGGTATTTTATAAAACCCGCAGGCGGGGGGTATGGATCGGAAACCAAAGAATGCCAGAGCTTCAGCAAGGGCGGGAGCTGCAGCCGCTCTTTTTCCGGATTTCTGGGAGAAGACGAGCTTTCTTCGGCAGAATTGCGAGTCAGCCTGGAAGGGGATTTGAATTCAAGCAGCGAGAGGGCCAGCATTTACGCAGACGGCAATTATCTGGGGGATCTCTGCACGGGCTTTGAATGCGGGCAGTGCGCGGGCACTTTTGAGGATTTGACGTCTTTTGACGTTTTCAGTTACGCCCAGGACGGGTCCGTTCAGTTTACGGCAGACGGCACCTATTCGGTGGATCCTTTCTGCGACTGGCAGCAAGAAGACCATTCTATCAAGGTTAAATTCGAATTCAGCTGGCAGAAGGAAGCTCTCACCGACGCCAGCGCGGTTTTCAAAAAAGGAGTCACCAAGCCCACGGGCTGGCCTCTTGCCTACCTTCCCGAAAACGAAGAAGTTTTCATAATCTCGGAGAATATTTGGAATGAAAACCGGGAAGAGCCGGTGTTCATTTATTACGACGGGGAGCATAATATCGTTGAGGAGGGAGAAAGGATGGAAAAAACCCGCTTGATCGACCTGAAGCTGATGATTAATGTCGATCCCAACCGGCCTCCCGACGACTTCATTCTGCAATCTGGAACCCAGATAAGGAATTTGAAACAAAATCTTTAAAATGGCAAAGCCGGGAATAATCACAACCTATGTTTTGGTTTTCGGAGCCATACTGATGCTCCTGCTTTCCGGTCTTTTGGGATTTATACTTTTGCAAATCAGGCAGTCTTCCCAGGAAGTGGCCTGGAACGAAGCCCTGCATGTGGCAGAAGCCGGGATCGATCAATACAGGTGGTATTTGCGGCATTTCCCCGACGACCCTCAGGCTTGGAAGGACCATTGTTGCGATTCCCCCCCCTGTTCTTCCTGCCCTTATTCGGATCCCCTGAACGAAGTGGTGGGGGAGTTCGACTTGGAGGTTGAAGCCAAAATGCAGTGCGGAGAGTTAACTGCGGTCACCATAATCTCCACCGGCAGAACGGAAAAATTCCCGAGTATGGAAAGGCAGGTTAAGGTTAAGTACATTCGGTCTTCTGTCGCGGACTACGCCTATCTTTTGAACGATAACGTCTGGGCGGGCTCCGATAGAGAAATTAAAGGCCCCTATCATTCCAACGGAGGGATAAGGATGGACGGAGAAAACAACGCTTTGGTGACTTCCGCCAAAAAAGAATGGGTCTGCACCGATTCTTTCGGCTGCGACAGCTGTCCTTCCTCTTGCTATTTGGATGACGGGGACTGCAAGTGCCCCGGCGTTTTTACTACGGCCAACGGAAACACGGAATTGTTCGATTCTCCGGTTTTGCCTTTCGATTTTGACGGCATAAGCATGGATTTGGCGGCCATAAAGGAATTGACCAAAAACCAAGGCCAGGGAATATATCTTCCCCCCTCTGAAGAAGAAGGATATTATGCTATATTGAAAAAAGAGGCAGTTGATATTTACAAAATAACCGATTTGGATCCGGTTTACGCCTACAATCACGAAGACGATTGGCATTGGGAATATTCTCAGATTGCGGGACTGGAAGATCCGCAGACTTATTCCGTCCCTTCCAACTGCGGATTGATATTCGTCGAAGACAGCCTTTGGATAGAAGGGGAAGTGGAAGGGAAAGTGACCGTGGTTTCGGCCGACCTGGAAGATTCCGGAAAGGAAACCGACGTCTGGCTGACAGAGAATATAACCTACACCCAGAAATACGGTACCGACGGCCTGGTTCTGCTGGGCCAGCACGACGTTTTGATACCCTTGGAAGTTCCAGAAAGAATGGAAATCCACGGGATATTCATCGCCCAGACCGGGCATTTCGGAAGGAACCATTACGATTGTTCCGATTACCCTTCGGACTGCATAAAGGACTATTTGGAAATGTACGGAACAGTTGTCAGCAACGGCAGAGTGGGGACCAAATGGACCTACACTTACGGAGGGATAGCCTCGGGGTTTGAAGTCAGAGAAAACATTTACGATCCCGATCAAAGCTACGATCCGCCCCCTTTTCTTCCCTACACTTCGGAAATATTCGAATTCAAGGAATGGGAAGAACTTTAATTTTATGTTGGATTATTTCAATTTACAACCCAAAGCTTTCAGCATAGACGTTTCCGACTTTTCGCTGAAAATCATGAAGCTCGGCAAAGAGAACGGTTTTTTCAAATTGTTTTCTTTCGGAGAGTTCCCCTTAAAGCCGGGGATAATAGACAAAGGAGAGATAAAAGACAAAACGGCTTTGGCAAAGAGCATCTCCCAAGCCGCAAGAGAGGTCAAAGGGGAGAAATTGGGCACTAAATACGTGGTAGCTTCTTTGCCGGAAGAAAAAGCTTTTCTTCAAGTGATCCAAATGCCTTTGATGAAAAAAAAGGAAGTGGAAAAAGCGGTGTATTTCGAGGCGGAAAACTATATTCCCATGCCTATGGAAAAAGTGTATTTCGATTGCCAGGCGATCCCTTCTTTTAACCCTTCTCCCGACCATTTGGAAGTTTTGATCGCCGCCCTGCCCAAAAAGACTGTCGATGCATATCTGGAAGTTTTCCAGAAATCGGAATTGAAGCCTCTGTCTTTTGAGATAGAATCACAGGCGGTAGCCAGGGCCTTGGTGGAAAATGAAACCTCCCAGGAGCCGCTTTTGCTGGTCGATTTGGGGGCAAGCAGGACCGGCTTGGCTCTTTTTTCCGGCCAGTCTTTGAGGTTTACTTCTTCGGTTTCCGTTTCCGGAAGGCAGTTCACGCGGGCTATAGCTGAAAAAATGAAGATAGGAGAAAAGGAAGCGGAAAGCGTTAAAATCGAACATGGAATCGGGAAAACCAAAGAAGGCAGGAGCAATTTTGAAGCTTTAAAGCCTTTTTTGAATAGTTTGAAAGACGAAATTGAAAAATGCATAGATTATCATAAAACCCATTCAGAAAACTTTCCTTCCGACAGCAAGGAGATAAAAAAGATTCTTTTTTGCGGGGGAGGAGCCAACTTAAAAGGATTGGAAGAATATTTTTCCTTCGAGTTGAAGCTTTCGGCCGAACTTGGCAATCCCTGGGTTAATATCTTGCCCAAACCGTTAAAGGAAGTTCCCGAGCTTTCTTACCGGGAATCTTTGAAATACGCTACGGCCTTGGGATTGGCCTTGGGCAATCAAAAAATATGATTAATCTTCTTCCTCAGGAACAAAAAAAGAAATTGCAAGAGGAGCGGACATTCAGGCTGGTTTTCATTTTGGGATCCCTGGCGATGCTTTTCCTTTTGTCTTTTTCGATGATTCTGCTTTCTGCCAAAATTTACATATCCGGGCAAGTACAGAAGCAGAAAATTCTGGCCGATTTGGAAGAAAAAAGATTCGAATCTTCCAAAGCTCAGGATCTGGAACAGGAAATCAAAGAAGCCAATTCCAAGCTTTCCAAACTGGCCTCTTTTTACGATGAACAGCCAGACGTTACCGAAAAAATGGAAAAGATCGCCCGGACCGTTCCCCAAGGCATATCTTTAAACAGCCTTTCTCTGATGGCCGAACCCACGGAAAATCTTTTTGAGGTTTCTTTAAACGGCCGTTGTTCCACCAGGGATATACTTTACGAATTCAAGCAGCGGCTGGAAGCCGAACCAGATGTCAGCCAAGCATATTTCCCTCCCTCGAGCTGGGCCAAACCGGAAAACATAGATTTTCGAACAACTTTTAATTTGAATTATGACGGCTTCTGAAAAAACCAAGATATTTTTAATCTTTTGCGGAATTTTAATCCTGTTTTCGGTGGTTTTTGTGGTTCGTCCCCTGATTTCCCAGATAGGCGCTGAATCGGAGAACTTTTTTTTCCAGGAAAAGCGCCTGGAAACCTTGAGGGTTAAGACCAGCTATCTTGACGAATTCGAAGAAAAATACCAGGTTTACCATGCAGATTTGCAGAAAATCGACGGCTTGCTTATAGATCCGACAGAGCCCATAGATTTCATAGAATTTCTAGAAGAGCAGACTCAAACGTTTTCTCTTTCTTTGGAAATCACTCCGAGCCCCCGTCGGGAAATCAAAGAGGATTTATGGCCTTCGATGAATTTTCAGCTTTCCTTGTCGGGCGCATTTTCCGACTTCGCCAAATTCCTGGAAAAACTGGAATCCGGCCCCTATCTGGTGGAGATTCTGTCATTGAACGTCAGGGAGGACGTGCAAGAAGAAAACGATAACGTAGTGGTTAATTTATCCATTAAAGTCTATTCTCAATGAATAAGATCGATTTCCGGCATTTGAAAAATATTTTCGCCGATCTGGCCCGGAAAGCGGCCGAGCGCCCCTTTTTGTCCTTTTTGTTCATTGTCATTCTGGCCGCTTTTCTCGGCGGGCTGATTTTCTACAAAAGCTATTTTCTGCATTCGGAAAAATCGAAAGACGTTTCTTCAGACCCCGTCTATTTTCAGGAGCAGCTTTATCTGGATATTTTGGAAGAGTGGCGAGAGCGCCGAGCCGAGTTCGAAGGAGTCCAAGAAAAAATCTATCTCGATCTCTTTTGATATTGCCAGAATCTTAAAAAGAGGGTATAATAAGTGGTGGTTTCCGGTCCCCGTAGCTCAACAGGATAGAGCACTAGCCTTCTAAGCTGGGGGTTGTGCGTTCGAGTCGCACCGGGGACGCAAGCGCGGTGGCTATGGTGTAAAGGCAGCACAGCAGTCTGTGGCACTGCTAGAGGCGGTTCGAATCCGCTTAGCCACCCCAATCTATAATTTCATTACAGAATTCAAAGAATCGCCCTTTAGGCGGTTTTTTGTTCTCGATATGATAGAATAAAATTATATGGCCCATATATTTTTAGATGAATCGGGAGATTTAGGATTTAATTTTGAGAGGAAGAAGACTTCCAAATTTTTTATTATCACCTGTTTGTCTGTAGTTGATAAAAGACCGATTGAGAAAATCGTCAAGAAAACACATTCGGAATTAAAGAAAAAATATAAAAGAAGATTCGGGTTATTACATGCCGTTAAAGAAAAGCCGGTTACCCGCCAACGGCTATTGAAAAGATTAAACAGTAAAGATTGTTCGATTATGACAATTTATTTAAACAAGGAGAGGGTTTATACAAAACTTCGAGAAGAGAAAGCCGTGCTATACAATTATGTGACCAACATTCTACTTGATAGAATTTATTCAAAAAAGCTGGTTCCCGTTGATAAAGGTGTGGAACTCATCGCTTCAAAGAGGGAAACGAACAAATTCTTAAATGAAAATTTCAGAAACTATCTTAATAATCAAATGAAAAATCGCCACAAGATTGAAATTAAAATCCATATTAAAACGCCATCCGAAGAAAAATCATTGCAGGCGGTTGATTTTGCCAGTTGGGCAATTTTTCGAAAATACGAATCTGGCGATGATAGTTATTACAATGTAATCAAAAATAAAATAGTGGAAGAGAACCCACTATTTCCCTAAAGCCGTTTCCTAAAAAATACAAAACCCCGTGCGCTATTTATGAGCAACCATCCGGAAGCCCACACACGAGGAATTACTTGCTACTTATAATATAACAAATTATAACGTCGTTGTCAAGAAACTATTGTGGATAACTCCTTTTGGACTCCAGAGGGCGAATTCCCCTGTGTATATTCTTGATTAAGCTGAATGTCTGGCTCAGTTTTTCAATATCTCGTAATCCTCAAAAATTATCAAAATATCAGTTATAATAATCCCTGGTCGCTGATCCAAACTAAAAACGGCTTCTTCCGAGCCGTTTTTTATTGCTCCCTTTCGTTTAAAGACGCCCTTAGGTTCAGGATTTTTCCTTTTCTGGAAACTTCCAAATTTAATTCTTGACCGACTTTGCATTTCTGTAGAATGTCTTCTATTGGTTTTTTCTCTGTTATTTTTTCTTGGCCGATGCTCAAAATGACATCCCCTTCCTTCACTCCCGCTTTTTCTGCAGCTCCTCCGGGAACTATTCCTTCTCCTCCGGGCGTAGGTTCGGAAATGATTAAAGCCCCCCTGTCCAAGGGGAGTTGGAATCTTTCTTTCATTTCCTTGTTCAATATTACGTATCTCACTCCCAGAAAGGGAAGCTTAAGTTTGCCGTATTTTTTCAGGTCTTTTAAGTCTTTTTTGGCATTGTTTATGGGCAGGGCGAATCCTATGTTTTCTGCCATAAAAACCATGGCAGCGTTAATTCCTATGGCTTTTCCTTCCATGTCGATCAAAGGGCCGCCGGAATTTCCCGGATTGATGGCAGCGTCCGTTTGAATCAGCCCCCTGAGCTTGGTGCTTTGTTTGGTTGCCGCGTTTCCGGCGGTAATCTGCCTGGAGAGTCCGGATACAACCCCGGTGGTAACCGTGTTTCTGAAACTGCCCAGTGTGTTGCCAATGGCAATAACCGTTTGGCCCAGCTCCAGTTTGGAAGAATCTCCCAATTTGACCGTCGGCAATCCTTTTCCCTCTATTTTTAATATGGCAATGTCGTTGATGGGATCTCTGGCCAGGACTTTTGCCGGGCATTTTTTTTCTTCATTGAGAACCGCTACATATTCTGCCTTGGGGTCGGCTACCACGTGCCTGTTGGTGAGAATTATTCCCGAAGATTCAATTATGAATCCCGAGCCTCCGCCCACTTGGATTTTCTTTTTTCCTTTGGGAACCATAAAAAAGCCGTCGAACCCGAAAGGGGAGCCGGGATTATTGAACGGGGTTTCGAAAACCGGCAGCATTTTGGATACCGTGACGCTTACGACGCCGGGCAGAGTTTTTTTGACTATTTTCGGTATGGGAGAGTTTTTATTGTATCTGTGCATACGAGAATATTATACCATAACCTTGATTAAGCACAAAAATTCTGGTATATTGGAAATGATTTTCCGCCCCCGTAGTTCAATGGATAGAACAAGAGACTCCTAAGCTCTAGATCTAGGTTCGATTCCTAGTGGGGGCACATTTCAAGTTCTTTTAAAAGGAGGCGATTATGAGAATAGGGTTGGATTTTGACGGAGTTATCTGCGACTGCGGCAGGCTTAAATCCGAATGCGCAAAGATTCTTTACGGAATCGACGCTTGTTCGGCCGATTTCAGGGAGCGGCTTCTGGTGGACCGGAAACGCCTGACCGAGAGCCAGTACAGAAATCTGCAGAAATTCGTTTACGAGGACCGCAGGGCTTTTCCGATAATGAGCCTTGTTCCGGAGGTTCTTTTTTTCATTTCCAGGCTGGTTTCGGAAAATCACAGCTTGCGGGTCATTACCGGCAGAACCGGAATCGGTTTGCAGATTGCCGAGGAATGGTCCTTGTCCCAGGGGCTGCAACTGGAATTCACGGGAGTGGGATTCGGAAAAAACAAGGCCGAGGACGTAAAAGGGCTGGATTTGTATGTGGATGACGATTTGAAAATACTCCAGCCTTTGTCCGGAATCGTTCCCAATCTGTTCCTTTTTTCCTGGGATTACAATTTCCACCAAAAAGAAGGAGAAATAGCCAAAAGAATAGCCTCTTGGCGGGAGTTGTACGAGAATATAAGAGAATTAAAGGGCGTTTGAAAAGCGCCCTTTTTATTTTATCGTTATGATTCCTTCTTCGATCTGGCTTTTCAATTCCGGACTGGATCTTCTAGCCAGCTCGGAAAGAAATTCCTCCGCTTTTTTCTGTTCCATTAAAAAAAGCCGGCTGGACCTGCCCTGCAGGGGATAGAGCTTGTAGGCAGTTTTTTCCGGCAGGATTTCCAGGGACAGGGCCAGGCTTTCCTGGGTCTCTTTTGAAAAATACTGGTCGAAAATGAAGTTTCCCAGAGAATAGAAAATTAGCTTTCCTTCGTAAATATCTATTTCCTGGACCACGTGGGGATGGGATCCGATTATCAAGTCGGCTCCGAGATCGATTGTTTTTCGGGCCAGTTCCGATTGGGAAGGGGAACTTTCCAACTGGTATTCTTGGCCCCAATGGAAGTAAACTATCAGGAATTTTTCCGATTTTGATTTTTCCTCGACGGTTTCCAGTAATACCGATTCCGGACAGCCCGAAGGATATGTTCTGTTGAAAGCCAGGAAAGACGCGTCTTCTTTTTCGAAGGCGTATTCCGGGCCGCAGTAAATCGGATCTCCCACGAATCCGATTTTTTCTTTTTCCAGAAGCTCTTTGGTCTCTTTTAAACCTTTCCTTTGCATATTTAAGGTGTGGTTGTTGGCCAGGGAGAGCAGGTCGAAGTTTCCGTAAGAAATGGTTTCCAGGGATTTTTCAGAGAAGGCGAATTTCATCGATTCGTCGGAAAAATGGGGAGGGTCTTTTACTATCGGTCCTTCCAGATTGGCAAAAACAAAGTCGGCTTTTTCCAGAAAGCCTTTTATTTCTTCCAGAGGATAGAGGTAGCTTTCTTTTTCTGTCAGATATTCCACTCCTCTGTCCAGCATAATGTCTCCCAGGAACAAAAAGACGGTCTTTTTTTGGAGCAAAACTTCCGGGGCTGAATTATTTTCTTTCGGTTTTTCTTCGCCGGGAAGAACTCCCAGAAAAACCGCCAGCAAAAAGGCCGCCAGCAAGATTATTTTCGATTTTTTCCCAATGGGAACCATTAGCTCATTTTATCTTAAATGTCCCCATACAAAAAGACGGCCTTACTGCCGTCTGAAATTTGGTGGACCCGGCGGGACTCGAACCCGCGACCTCCTGAATGCCGATCAGACGCTCTACCAACTGAGCTACGGGCCCATCTCATTGAAATTATATCAATTAAGGGGTTTTCGGTCAACAAGGGGTTTGCGCCTTTGACTTTTAAAGGGTAAAATGATAAGAATAAAAGTTAAAACGTGGCGGGGTGTGCCGAATCGGCTAAGGCGCTGCTCTCGAAAAGCAGAGGGTAGAAATACCCGTGTGAGTTCGAGTCTCACCCCCGCCGCCTCCCTTTTCATGTTTCAAATATTCAAAAAAGAAAAAGAAAAGCCAAAAGATTTAAAAGAAGTTTTGGATTGCCTTAAAAAGGTTAGTGAAAAACAAGAGGAGATTTCTTCGGAAATGGAAAAAATGAAAAAAGAGGCACAAAAAAGCCTGGACCGAGTCGGAGTGGTGAGATTCAACCCCTTCAAGGAAATCGGAAGCGACCAGAGCTTTTCCATAGCCGTGCTGGACGGCAGAAAAGACGGATTCGTGCTCACTTCCCATTACGGCAGAGACAGCAACAGGGTTTATGCCAAGCCGATAAAACAGGGGGAGTCTAAATATCCGCTTTCCCAAGAAGAAAAAAAAGCCATAGCAAAAGCAATTGAAAATGACTGAGAAAAACGTTCAAAAAAAAGGTCTTAATTCCCGGCCACCCATAGTGGTCGTTTTAGGGCATGTCGACCATGGGAAAACCAGCATTTTGGAGGCGGTCAAGGATTTAAAGATAACCAGCAAGGAATCGGGAGGAATCACCCAGCACATAGGAGCTTACGAAATCGAGCACAAAGGGAAAAAGATAACTTTCATCGACACTCCCGGGCACGAGGCGTTCTCTGCCATGCGCTCCCGGGGAGCCAGAGTGGCAGATATTGCCATACTGGTGGTTGCCGCCGAAGAGGGGATAAAACCTCAGACCAAAGAAGCCATAGCCCATATTAAAAAAGCGGGAATTCCCCTGATAGTCGCCATAAACAAGATGGATAAGCTCGAAGCCGATCCTGAAAGGGTGAAAAGAGAGCTTTTCCAGCAGGAAGTTCAGGTGGAATCTTCCGGGGGAAATATCCCTTCGGTGGAAATGTCCGCCACAACCAAAAAAGGCATAGAAGATCTTTTGGAGGTTATTTTGCTGGTGGCCGAAATGGAAGATTTCCGGGGAGATTTTTCCAAGCCCGCAGAAGGAGTGGTCATCGAATCCTATATGGACAGCAAGAGAGGGGTTACGGCCACGCTCTTGGTCAGAGATGGAGTGTTGAATAAGGGAGAGGTGGTAGCTGCCGCCTCCGCTCTGGGGAAAATCAGGATTCTGGAGAATTTTCAAGGAGAAAGCCTTCAAAAAGCTTTTCCTTCGACTCCGGTGGTGGCCATCGGCCTGGACCAAGTTCCCCAAGTGGGAGAGAAGTTCGAGGTTTATCCCGATTTGGAATCGGCCCGGGCCCATATTGCCAAAAAAGAGAAGAAGTCTGAAGAAAGGGAAGTGGTTTTCGTGGAAAACGGCAAAAAAGTCCTGAACTTGATTTTAAAGGCCGACGTCAGAGGATCTGTTGAAGCCATTACAGAGTCTTTGAAATCTTTGCCGCAGGAAAAAGTCCTTTTGAGAGTGTTAACGGGAGAGGTGGGAGATATTAATGAAGGGGACGTCAAGCTGGCTCTTTCCAGCCGGGCTTTAATTTTGGGATTCAGGGTCAAGGTGTCGCCAGCCGCCGAAATTCTGGCAGAAAGAGAGGATGTAAAGATAAGGAGTTTTGACGTCATCTATGAACTGATTCAGGAAGTCCGCCAGAGAATGGAAAAATCTCTGGGGACAGAAAGAATCAAAGTGGAAACCGGCAGAATGAAAGTGCTGGCGGTATTTTTGAGCGACAAAAAGCGCCAGATAGTCGGGGGCAGGGTTTCCGAGGGAGAAATGAGAAAGGGATCTTTTCTGGAATTGTTCCGGGGAGAGGATTTCCTCGGCAAAGGAAAGGCGATAAACCTGCAGAAGAACAAAAAAGACGCTGACAAAGCTTTGAGAGGGGAAGAGTGCGGGATTCTCTACGAAGGGGAGGCCAAGGTCGAAAAAGGCGACATCCTGGTCGCTTACACAGAAGAAAGCAAGAAAGGGGAGTTATGAGCAGAAGGATCGAAAAAGTCGACCAACTTATAAAAAAGGAGCTTTCCGGGATTATCTTGAAAGAGCTCAATTTCCCCCGAGACCTTTTGGTTACTTTAACCCGGGTGGAAGTTTCTTCTGACTTGAGAGAAGCCAAAGTTTACGTAAGCGTTCTGCCCGCCGGAAAAGGAAAAGATGTTTTGCAGACCCTGGATAGCTTTCTTTATCTCTTGCAGCAGAAATTGAACAAACGCCTGCAGATGAGGCCTTTGCCCCGGATAGTTTTCAAGAAAGAGGAAAAAACGGGAGAAGCGGGAAGGATTGAAGAGCTTTTGGAAAAGATAAAAAAGAACTCTTGATATGGAAGATTCTTTTTACCGGCAATTCCGTGATATTTCCGATTTACTGAAGGATTCCCGCAGAGTTTTGGTGGCCGCCCACGAAAATCCGGATCCCGACGCCGTTTCTTCGGTTTTGGCCGTCCATCGGGTTTTGATCGAAAAAAACAAAGAAAGTTTTCCCTTCTTGCCCGATCCCGCTCCCAGAAATCTCAGCTATCTCCCCGGCTTTTTCGAAATAAAGCAGGAAATCGGCAGCTTTCGGCCCGATCTCTTGTTCTGTCTGGACTACGGAGATTTCAAAAGGCTGCGTCTTCCTTCTGAAATTACTGAAAACCCCTCCTTGAAGATAATCACCTTGGATCATCATGTCCAAAGCGACCAGAGGGGGGAGGTAAAGATAGTGGAGCCGGAATTTTCTTCTGCGGCCGAAATCGTCTATTATTGGCTGAAACACGAGAATATCGAAATAGACAGAGAGTTGGCTTCCTGCCTTTTGGCCGGAATTATTTCAGACAGCGGAGGCCTTAAGCATGTTTGCACCGGAGCCAGAACCATGAGAATAGTTTCAGAGCTCATTTCCAAAGGAATTTCCCTGAACAAAACCGCCGGACAGACCCTGGCTTTTCAAAGGCCTCTGGATTTTTTCAAAGCCTGGGGGAAAGTGCTTTCCGGAATCGAAGTGGATGGAGCTACCGGCTTGGCTTATTCTTCGATTTCTCTTGAAGAATGCCGGGATTTTGGTATAAATCTGGCGGATTTTGACGGAGTGGCCAATTTGATTTCTTCAGCTTCCCCCAGAAACTTCGGGCTTTTCCTGGTAGAGTACGAAAAAGGAAAAGTGAAGGGAAGTCTGCGCTCCGAGCCCCACGGAGGAGTAAACGTGGTCAGAATAGCCAAGGCTCTGGGCGGGGGAGGGCATCCGTATGCGGCCGGCTTTCAGCAGGAGGCGGAATTCGGGCAAATATTGAAAAAAGTTCTGAATTTGGTAGAATAATTAAGCTAAGGCCAGGTAGCCAAGCAGCTAAGGCATCGGTCTGCAAAACCGATATACACGGGTGCAAATCCCGTCCTGGCCTCCTTGTTTTGCCCGGGTGCTGGAATTAGAAGACAGTATGGGCTTAAAACCCATTGGAGATTTTATCTCCGTGAGAGTGCAAGTCTCTCCCCGGGCACAAATTAAAAACCCCTTCTTTGAAGGGGCTTTTAATTTTCCAGAACTTCGACCAGGGCCTTTTTGGCTCCGAACTCTTTGGCCTGATAGTAAGAGGGGAACCAGATGTCCAAATGGTAGTATCCCTTTCTTCGGTGCATCCGGTCTTCGATTACGAATATTTCGTCTCCGTAGATTTCCGGCAGCCGAATTTTCGTTCCGAAAGGCAGGAGGTTGTTGGCAGCTATCCCTTCTCTCACCCAGGTGCCCGCGGCCGTAATAAAGGGATCGTCATCTGTTTCTTCGGGTCTGGAAGAGTAGGCGGTGATTATCATATTGATGGTTCTTGCCACTTTCGGTTCGGGCAGAGGGGAAGTTGGCAAAAGGCTGTTTTTCTGGATAACGGAAAGACCGGAAATCGGTTTTTCCGGATTTTCTTTTCCGGCTTCGGGCCCTGCGAAAAAAGTTGCCAGGGTGAGGAACGAAGCCAGAAGCGTTATTAAGATCGATTCCAGTAATTTTGGCATTTTAAAACCCCTTTGGCAGGGGTTATACCATATTACCTTGTTTTTAAAGAAAAGTCAATAGTTTGGAGCGGGCGATGGGATTCGCACCCACGACCTTTTCCTTGGCAAGGAAACGTTCTAGCTGCTGAACTACGCCCGCTTATGAAATTTTTTGTATTATACCTTGGATCCACCCTCTTGTTTTCCAAGTAAGTTCTGTATTATATACTTCCAGATGCAACGTACCATAGGGAAGAGTATTGGAAGATCTTTTGTGTTTGCTCGCTTTGCTTATTTGGAAGAATGGTTTTGAAAATCTTTTTTTAGGCAAGTTTGTAATTTTTGACCAATAAGATAGAGCCGTTTTAGGATTAATTTGTGGGTAAAGATGCATTCTAGCAGTTATTTTTTCTTTAGGAATTTTAGCTGTTTCTTCCAGGAATTTCATCATAATTTTAATCATGGATGAGTCGGAATTACTAAATCTAAACATATTACGATTTTTTTTATCCCCCTCTGCCCAATAAAGAGCAGCGCCAATTAATTTTAGGTCTTTCGGGGATAAATTTTTTATTTCTCGACAAGATTTGTTTTTATATTTTTCCCTTAATTTATTTGCTTCTTGAGAGCGGATTGGGCCGTACAATTTATTGTAAGCAATCAGTCCTTTTGCTATACCTCTTTTGATTTTTCTTTCAATGCGTTGCTGAGCAGATTTTGATAATTTAACTTTACGGGTCCAAAGATAAGCCGTACCCTTAGAGATCTCAAATTTATCAGCGATTTCTTTATAGCTCCAACCTTTTTGGCGCAATTTGATTGCTTGTTGCTTATTTTTTCTGTAGGTTGGAATTAATTGAACGGATGGTGCTCCCATTATTTTATTGTATCGTTCGTTCGATAATAATGTCAATGTGCATAAATTTGTGCCGGAGGCCAGACTTGCACTGGCTACCTCAGCTTTTTCAGAGCTGCGCTCTACTCCATGAGCTACTCCGGCTCATTTAAGGAAGGATTTTTCCTTCAATATAGTTTTTCAGGAACAGGGCGGTGGGTTCGGGAAGGCGATTTTCGGGAAACCAGCCGATTTTCGAGAATTCCCTGTAACTCTTTTTTGTTTGCCCTTTTTTCCAGGAGCTTTCCACCCATATTGTAATATAATGCTTTTTTTCCTTTTTGAAAAGGTCTTGGGTGAATCCTTTCACTTCCAGATTCTTTATTTCCAGTCCGGTCTCTTCTTTAACCTCCCTTCTGGCACACTCGAGAACGGATTCTCCGTAATCTATGTGGCCGCCCGGCGGCGCCCATTGGCCTGCAGCGTGGGAGCCTTTTCTCTTTATCAGCAGAATCTTCCCTTCTTTTTTGATTATTACTCCGACGCCTACTTTTACCATGGTGGGCACTGAGGGATTCGGACCCCCGACCTACTGCGTGTAAAGCAGTCGCGCTACCACTGCGCCAAGTGCCCTAAATTTTCTTTTTCATCAGGCGGGCGCTTTCCCCGTTCTTGTAATAGTCGTTTTCCGTTTTCGCTTCTTTGAATCCGCAGCTTTCCAAAAAAGAGATAGCTTTTGGATTGGAAAGTCTGGAGTGGGCCGAAATTTCTTTCGCTCCCTTTTGCTTGAGGCGCTTTTCCAGGGCGTTCACCAAATCTTTACCCAATCCTTTTTGCCGGCTGGCTTTATCCACGGCTATCAATCTCAGAATGCCTCTGTCTTTGGAAGCGTTTCCGACGACGAAGCCTTCAATTTCTTTTTCCTGGGCCACCAAAGACTCCGAGAGCCATTTTTTGAATTCCTTTTTCGGCCAGGGATAGGCAAAAGAATCCAAGTTTATTTTCATAACCTTGTCCAGGTCTGTAAGCTGCATTTGCCTTATTTTTGCCATGTGCCCAGGGCGGGATTCGAACCCGCACGCCGTTTCCGGCACGGCACCTCAAACCGTTGTGGTTGCCAGTTACACCACCTGGGCTTATTTTTCCTTGATTTTGGCTCGCTTTCCGGTAGCTCCCCTCAGATAATAGAGTTTGGCCCTTCTCGGCCTGCCCTTTTTAACCACTTCTATTTTTTCAACGCTTGGGGAATGGACGGGAAAAATCCTTTCCACTCCTATTCCCGAAGCGGTTTTTCTGACGGTAATGGTCGCCCCCGGCTCCTTTCCGTGTTTTCTGGCCAAAACCCTGCCTTCGAAAACCTGTATTCTCTCCTTGTCTTTTTCTTTTATTTTCTGGTGGACCTTGACGATATCTCCCGGTCTGATGTCCGGGAGGTCTTTTTTCAGAAAAGGCTGCAGAAATTGTTTTGTTTTGGTATTCATAATTTTTCTAATATTGGTTTCAAGTCTTTGGGCAGTTTGGACCGGAATTCTCCGGTTTTCCCTCCCGGCAAGGTCAATTTCAGGTAATTGGCGTGCAAAAAGTGTCTTTTCAAATCGGGAGGGCAGGGCTGGCCTTTGAATCCGTAAAGCTTGTCTCCCGCCAGGGGATGACCCAGGTGGGCCAAGTGGGCTCTTATCTGGTGTTTCCTTCCGGTTTTGGGTTCAGCTTCAATTAAATCATAATTTTCAAATTTTTGCAAGATTTCGTATTCGGTGACAGCTTCTCTTTTTCCTTCGGTTTTGGGTTCGGTAGCCAGAAAAACTTTCTGTTTCCTCCGGTCTTTGGGGGAGCGGCCCAGCAGAGTTTCTATCCTTCCCTTTTTTTGGGGGAGATGTCCGACCGTCAAAGCCAGATATCTTTTTTCGACTTTCCTTTCTTTGAATTGTTTTTGAAGGAATTCCAAAGATTCCGGGTTTTTGGCGGCTATTAGAAGGCCGGAGGTTTCTTTATCCAGGCGATGGGCCCTTCCTTCAATGTCGTCGGAATTGATTCCGGCGGGCTTCTCCAGCACTCTGACGTTTTTGTCCCTGTATATCGTTCTCATTTGTGGGCACTACAGGATTTGAACCTGTGACCTCATGCATGTCAAGCATGCGCGCTAACCACTGCGCCAAGTGCCCTTGTTTCGTGCGCGCGGAAGGGATTGAACCTGCGGTTCTCGTGTGGGCATGGATGGATTTGAACCATCGACCCCAGCTTTATAAGAGCTGTGCTCTAACCACTGAGCTACATGCCCGCAAATGCTAGGCTACGCGCACGAATGTTTTTCGAGCCACCGAGGCAGCTCTATTATCGAATTTAAAACGTTCTCTTCTTCCAAGCCGCCGTATTTTTTCCAGCTTTCTTTGTTTTTTAAAGGCCCAGTGCAGACTCCCAGAAAGGATATTCCCACTTCCTTGGCAGCTTTCAATCCTACCAGGCTGTCGTCTATGAGAACCATTTCTTTTTCGGAAATGCCTTTCTGTTCCGTCCAGCGGAAAATGTTTTTAAAAACTTGTCCGCTCGGCTTGTAATGGGAAGAAAGGAAATGGTTTTGGCAGATGGTTTTGGATTTTTCTTCGGGGTTGCTCCAGGTCTGGATGAAATCGAACACTTTTTCCAAGTCCACGTCTTTCAGGTGTTTTTTTATGCTGTTGGATCTTGAAGTGAGCAATCCTGTATGATAGCCGTTTTTCTTCAGATTTTCAAGGGTTTTCAGGGCTCCTTCAATGAATTTCATGTTCTTTCCTTTTTCTGTCTTTATCCATTCGTCTGCGAATTCCCGAATTTCTCTTTCTTCCAGCAGGGGGAATATTTTGCTCAGGGTTATCAGCCCGGGATAACCCCAGCAGGTGGTGATTGTCTCTTTTGTGGGTTCCGGCAGTTTTTCTTCGGGAAGAATCCCGGCCATTTTTTCCCGGCAGGCCGATATCGAATCGATAGCCGATTGGAAAGAATCGAGAATCGGTCCGTCAAAATCGAATATTATCAATTTTATCATTTTTCCTTGAGCCGCCTTTTTATTTTACGGCCTTTACTTTGAACTTTTTATCGCTTTTTTTTACCCCGGCCAGTTTTTCGAATTCTTCTCTTTCAAGGGTTTCTTTTTTCATTAAAGCCTGGGCCACTTTTTCCAGGGATTTCTTTTTCTTTTTGATCACTTTTTGGGCTTCCGATTGTGCGTTTCTGATTATCTTTAAAATTTCCTGGTCTATTTGGGCTGCCGTCTTTTCCGAATAGTTTTTCTGCTCTCCCAGCTCTTTCCCCAAGAAAACCAGTTCTTCTTTTTCTCCGTAGGCCACCGGCCCCAGCTTTTCGGACATCCCGTATTCTTTTACCAGTTTTCTGGTGATTTGTGAAGCGGTTTGCAGGTCGGAAGCGGCCCCGGTGGTAATTTCCTTAAATATGGTTTTTTCGGCGCAGTAGCCTCCCAGAAGTGCGGCTATTTCGCTCAAAAACTCTCTTTTTGTTTTCAAATGCTTTTCCCTACTGGGAAGCTTTAAGGTGTAGCCTGCCGCTCTGCCTCTGGCCACTATGGATATTTTTCTGACCGGCTCCGTGTAAGGAAGAAAGCTGGCGACGATTGCGTGTCCGGCTTCGTGATAGGCGGCCACCTTCTTTTCTTTTTCAGAAAGTATGTGGCTTTTTCTTTCCGGCCCCAGAAGCACTTTGTCTATGGATTCCAGGAGTTCTTCCTGGCCTATTTGCTCTTTGTCTTTTCTGGCAGCCAGTATGGTGGCTTCGTTCATCAAGTTGGCAAGATCGGCTCCCGAAAACCCGGGCGTTCTTTCGGCAATTTCTCTCAGGTCGGATTTTATAACCAGAGGTTTTCCTTTGGCGTGGATCTGCAGTATATTTTCTCTGTCGTTTATGTCGGGCAGGTCCAAAACTATCCTTCTGTCGAACCTTCCCGGCCTCAGCAGGGCGGGGTCCAGAACGTCGGGCCTGTTGGTGGCGGCCATGACGATTACGTTGGTGTCCCTTTCAAAGCCGTCCATTTCCACCAGAATTTGGTTCAAGGTTTGCTCTCTTTCGTCGTGACCTCCGCCGATTCCGGCTCCCCTGTGGCGCCCGACTGCGTCCAATTCGTCGATAAAGATTATTGAGGGAGCCGCTTTTTTGGCAGTGGAAAAAAGATCTCTTACCCGGCTGGCTCCGACTCCCACGAACATTTCCACGAATTCCGATCCTGAAATATGGAAAAACGGAGCTTTGGCTTCACCGGCCACCGCTCTGGCAAGCATGGTCTTTCCGGTTCCCGGGGGTCCCATCAAGATGACCCCTCTGGGGATTCTGGCTCCCATATTCAGGAATTTCTGCGAATGCTTTAGAAAATCGACGATTTCCTTGAGTTCTTCTTTGGCTTCTTTCAGTCCGGCTACGTCCTTGAAGACTATTTTTTCTTTGGGATGCCCCTCGGCTCCGAAAAGCCGGGCTTTGGCTTTGGAGAAATTGAAAGCTTGAGTGGCTCCTCCTTTTGCCTGGCGGAAAATCATCCAGAAAAACAGTCCGAAGATCAGGAGAGGGAATATAAGCAGGGTTATGGGTCCTATCCAGAAGCTCAGTCCCCGGTTTTCATTGACTTCAACTTGGACTTTATCCAATTGTTCCCGATTTACTCCGTAATTGATCAGCGATTGAGAAAAGGCGGCTTCGGGCTCTTTTTCGGTTGAAGCTTTTTCTCCGTCGAAATAGGAAGCGGACACTTCGTTTCCGGAAACGGATATCTTTTCCACTTTTCCTTCGTTTATGTCTTTTACCAGCCTTGTCAGGGGTATTTCTTCGGTTTTTTCAAAAGGATTGGAGAATAAAGTGAAAACGGCCGAAACCGTCAACATTATCAAAAGGACGATTATTATATATTTTGCCAAGTTTTTCATATTTTTAATTCTACCATAAAAGCCTTTAAAATCAATTCCAAGGAAAAAGCCCCGCAAAAGCTTCTGCGGGGCCTTTCTTTTAAGCCTCTTGGGCTTCTTCTTGTTGAGCCTCCTCTTTTTGAATTTCTTCTTTCCGTTTTTGCCGGGAGGACTTGCCGCCGGTCTTTTTGCCGCCGCTTTCTTTACTGTCGCGGCGCTTGTCGGCGGATTTCTCCTGGGCTTTTCGGGTGGATTCCTCCACAGCTTTCCTGAAGGATTTCTGCATGGTCGTCTCTCTGGGACCTTGACGGGATTCAGCCTCGCGATAGCACTTCATCCTTTCCTGGCCCTGGGCAAAAGCTTCCAAGAAGCGGTCCGCGGTCTGCGCGGCTTCGTCCGGGGAAGCTTCATCTTCCAAGGCGTGGATGATGGCTTTCTTCAAGAGTCCCGAGGGGGCTCCTACCTGGAAGGGCAGGTTTTCCACTCCGAGCAGGCGGTGCCTGTTGAGCTTCATTCCTTCTTTCTCGGGGTGGGCCGAAACGTATTCGATTTCCGCATACCCCTTGGTAGTGACCATATAGAGAGTCACCGCTCCTTTGAAGGAAAAGCCCATTCTGCCCCGCTCATTATTGCGGAACAGAGGATTGAGCACGATGCCGGAGGGCGAAACCGGAATTACTCCTATCCAGGGTTTGGTAACCTGGACGGAAGTGGTGTAGTAGGTAGGTTTGGTCCCCTGAAGGGGCTCTGGCAGAACCAGAATGTCGCCCTGGACAAGGTACGGGACAAAGGTTTTATCTTCCTTTATCCGCACCCCCTTCAGGTTTTCGAGCTCGGCGCATTTTTCTCTGAGCTCTGCGGTCTTGTAGACCGCGGTCACTCCGATGTAGACATCTTGCATTTTCTAATCCTCCTCGTTTTCTTGGGTTAGCTTGCCGCCCTTCGCTTCCTGGGCATGAATTCCCTCAGTTCCTCTTTGTATTCGGGGTGTTCTACCAGGGAGGCGGCGATCATTTTGCCCAGCAACTGGATAAGACCTTTGTGGTTTCTCCTGTAGTAGGCTTCGATCCCGCCGACGGTGAACAAGTCCCGCGGAGAAAAGGCTCTCGTTTCTCCGCGGCGGTTGTTGACGTGGACCAGATCCTCTTGTGCGTCGACCCGAACCACTTTGTATTCGGGCCTGAAGAATTTGCCTTCCACGTTTCTCTCGGGCCGGCCGAAAATGGTCTGCCCTTCTCTCAGGTATTCTACATTCAGCATCCTTTTCTTCCTCCTTATTCGGTTTTTTGCGTACTGATAAAGCCAAGCCCTCCTTTTCAGCTTGACTTTAAATTATATATCAAATGAGTATTTTTGTCAAGAGATCTCCAGCTTCAGGGTTATTCGGTGCTCTTCGGGGTCTATTTGGATTATTTGGAATTTGTGTTCTTTGCCCGGCTGCAGTTTTTCTTCCATTTTCTCCCGGGTTCCGAATTCGGAAATGTGGCAAAGCCCTTGTATTTTGGGAGCTACTTTGACGAAAGCTCCGAAAGGATTCAGTTTTGTCACTTCCCCCTTGATTATATCTCCCTTCTTGTAGGTTTCTTCTATATTTTCCCAAGGGTCTTTTTTCAGTACTTTGAGCGACAATGATATTCTGCCGTCCTCGGCAATCTCTATTATTTTAGCTTTCATTTTTTGGCCCACTTTGACTATTTCCGAAGGGTCTTCTATCAATTGCCAGTCCAGTTCGGAAATGTGTATTAATCCTTCCAGGTTTTCCTGTCCGAATTTCATGAAAGCTCCAAAGTCCACTATTCCGGTTATCTCTCCTTCAACCGTGTCTCCGACTTTGTATTTTTCCAATATTTCTTTTATCTTTTTAGTTTCAGTGGCCCTTTCCGAGAATATAAGCTTGTCTTCTTTGGGGTTGAGGTCGAATATTTTCACTTCTATTTCTTGGCCTACCAATTCCTGGAGCTTTTGGAGGATTTTGGTCTTGTCCGCCCCTTCCACTCTCGGATAGTGTTCCGAAGAAAGCTGGGAAACGGGCAAAAAACCCTGGATTCCTTCTGTTTCTCCGAGCAGTCCTCCTTTGTTGGCCCCCAGCACTTTTACGGTTATGGTCTGGTCGTTCTCTTTTTTGTACATCAGTTTTTCCCACCCCATTTCTTTTCCGGCTTCAGAAAGCGAAAGCTCAATGTATCCCTCGTCGTTTTCCAGGTCTACGATTTTGGTGAAAATCTGCTCTCCCTTTTCGAGCTTTTTCAGTTTTTCTTTGGCGTTGTAGAATTCCCGGCCAAAGACAATCCCCGTGCCCCAGGGGCCCAGGTCTATATAGACTGCCGATTTTCCGACTCCGATCACCTTCCCGCTGACTATTTCCCCGACGCGGGGAGGCTTCAAAAGATTGTTTTGGTTTTCGGTAGCTGTTTTCATATATTATAGAATATATCAGTCCTTGAGCGGCTAGTCAAGCTGTGATAGAATTAAGGAATGCATATTATTTGGCACGGCCAATCATGCTTTCGTTTGATTATGGCTCGGGCAAAAGGAGAGAAATTTTCCATTCTCATTGATCCTTTTTCCCCGGAGATCGGACTCAAGCTTCCCAAAACGGAAGCCGACGTTGTTTTGGTGACCCACGGGCATTTCGACCACAACTACATCAAGGGCGTTTCCGGCAACCCTTTTGTGATCGATTCCCCCGGAGAATACGAAATAAAGGAGAATTTCATCCAGGGGATCGATTCTTTCCACGACGAAGTCCAGGGAGAAAAGAGGGGAAGCAACATCATTTACACCGTAGAGGCGGAAGGCATGCGGATATGCCATCTCGGCGATTTGGGCCAGAAAGAGTTGACCCCCGAGCAGCTCGACCGGATAGGCCAAGTGGATATTTTGATGGTCCCGGTCGGAGGAACTTATACGTTGGAAGCCAAGGGAGCGGTCAAAGTCATTTCCCAGATAGAGCCGAGGATAGTCATTCCCATGCATTATCGCCTTCCCAAAATGAAGGTAAAACTGGAGGGAGTGGACGATTTTTTGAAAGCCATGGGCAGAAAGTCAGCAGAATCCCTGCCCAAACTTTTGGTCAAAAAGAAAGATCTGCCCACCGAGGAAACTAAGGTGGTGGTTTTGAAGCCATGAAACTTTTGGAGAAGATGAGAAATCTTCCTTTGTGGAAGAGAAAAATAATCTTTTGGGCGGTAATAGCCCTTTGTGCGATTGCCTTGGGGTTCGCCTGGGCTAAAAATTCTCAAAAAGAGCTGCAAAAATTCGAAAAAGAAAACTTTTTGGAAAAATGGAACCCTCCTTCTTATGAATAAAAAAGAAAAACAAAAAAACCAAGCCGAAGTGGGGTATATAAAACCCAGAGAGATAACCGAGGAAATGAGAGATAGCTACATCGACTACGCGATGTCGGTAATAGTTTCCCGGGCCCTTCCCGACGTCAGGGACGGGTTAAAACCTGTCCACCGCAGGATTCTTTATGCCATGTGGGAAGACGGCTTGAGCCACGGAGCCAAATACAGAAAGTCTGCCACCGTGGTGGGAAGCACCCTGGGAAGATATCATCCCCACGGGGATCAGGCGGTCTACGACACCATGGCCAGAATGGCTCAGGACTTTTCTTTGAGGTATCCTTTGATAGACGGCCAGGGAAACTGGGGCTCGATTGACGACCCTTCAGAGTACGCCGCCATGCGCTATACAGAAGCTCGGATGTCCAAAGTTGGAGAAAAAATGCTCGAGGACATCCAGAAAAACACCGTGGATTTCATCGATAATTTCGACGGCACCAGAAAGGAGCCTTTAATCCTTCCTTCCCCCTTTCCTCAGCTTCTTTTGAACGGAACCTTGGGGATCGCCGTGGGAATGGCCACTAACATTCCCTCCCACAATCTGAGCGAGGTTACCGACGCCTGTATTCATCTTTTGGACGATCCGAAAGCCGACACCGAAGATCTGTTCAAATTCATCCAGGGCCCGGATTTTCCGACCGGAGGAACTATTTTCGACAAGAAAGCCATAATAGAAGCCTATTCCCAAGGGAAGGGAGCCATTGTCGCCCGGGGAAAAGCCGAAGTGTCAGAGGGGGAAAAAAGCGGAAAAACCCAGATTATAATCACCGAGATTCCCTATCAGGTTTTAAAAAGCACTTTGATTGAGCAGTTCGCCCGCTTTGTGCAGGAAAAAAAGATAGAAGGAGTAAGGGATATCAGGGACGAATCGGACAAAGAAGGAATGAGAATAGTTCTGGAGCTGCAGAGAGACGCCTATCCCCAGAAGGTTCTCAACCGCCTTTACAAGTTTACCGACCTGCAGAAAACCTTCCATTTGAACATGCTGGCCCTGGTGGACGGCATCCAGCCCAGGGTTTTGTCTTTGAGCGAGGTTCTCGGATATTATCTCGACCATCGAAAGGTCGTGGTCAGGAGAAGGGCCGAACACGATCTTCAGAAAGCCAAAGACAGGGCTCATATATTGGAAGGCTTGCATAAATGCTTGGCAAAGATAGACGCGGTTATAAAAACCATAAAGAATTCCGCCAGCCGCGAGGACGCTTTGAAAAACTTAATGAAAAGGTTCCGTCTCACCCAGGTCCAGGCCAACGCCATTCTGGAAACCAAGCTTTCGGCCCTGGCCAAGCTGGAAAGGAAGAAAATAGAAGACGAGCTGAAAGAAATGCAGGCCAGGATAAAAGAACTTACAGCTCTCCTTAAAAGCCCGGCAAAGATAAAGGAAGTGGTCAAAAAAGAATTAAAGAGAGCCAAAGAAGAGTTCGGAGACGAAAGGCGGACCAAGGTTCAAGTTCAAAAGATGGGAGAAATAGCAGAAGAAGATTTGATTCCCCAGGAAGAGACAATCATCACCCTCACCCAGGGAGGATATATAAAAAGAATCAATCCTTCCTTTTACCGCAAGCAAAAGAGGGGAGGCAGGGGAATGGTCGGAATGAAGACGGTCGGAGAAGACATTGTGGAGCACTTTCTTTCTGCCATGACCCACGACAGCCTGTTGTTCTTTACCGATTCCGGTAAGGTTTTCCGCAGCCCGGTTTACGAAATACCCGAAGGCGCCCGAGTGGCCAAAGGCCGGGGCCTGCTCAATTTTTTGGAGCTTTCCCCTCAGGATAAGGTGCTTTCTTTGCATCCTTTGGGGAAAGAGGATGCAGAACAGGGGATAAAGAATTTAGTGATGGTTACCAAAAATGGTATAATAAAAAAGACGCCTCTCGAGGACTTCAAGAACGTCAGGAGATCCGGTTTGATAGCCATTTCCCTCAAAAAAGGAGATTGGCTGAGAAGCGTGAGAAAAACCACAGGCCAGGAAGAAATAATGATTATTACCAAGAAGGGCCAGTCTATCAGGTTCAAGGAAAAAGAATTAAGGCCCATGGGCAGGACAGCTTCGGGTAATAAGGGTATTAGGCTGAAAAAGGGAGATGAAGTTGTCGGAATGGACGTGGTCAAGGAAGGAATAGAAAAAAAACACCTTTTGGTGGTGACAGAGAACGGATTCGGAAAGAGGACCGATCTTAAAGAATACAAAGTCCAGGGAAGGGGAGGCTCGGGAATAATTACAGCAAAGATAACGCCAAAGACCGGAGAACTTGTTTCCAGCACGATTTTGGTGGGAGACGAAGAAGACCTGATAGTCATTTCCAGGAAAGGGCACGTCATCAGGACCAAGGTCAATTCCATCAGCAAGCTGAATAGGTCAACCCAGGGAGTGAGGATAATGAAGCTGGAGCAGGGAGACAAGGTGGCTTCGGCCGTGTGTTTGTAAAATATATGGAGGATTTTCTAAATCCATCTTCAATACTGGCAAGTTTGAATCTTAAAGAAGATATGGTGGCCGCCGATTTCGGCTCGGGCTCTGGCGGCTGGGTTTTTCCTTTGGCCAGAAGACTGGAAGAGGGCAAGATTTTCGCCGTGGACGCGCTTCAAGAACCCCTGTCTGCTTTGGCCAGCCGGGCCAAAATGGAAAAGATTTGGAATATAGAGACATTGCAGACCGACGTGGAAACGGGAGTAAAGATCCCTCCGGGATTCTGCGACTTGGTATTGATGACCAATCTTTTGTTCGAGTGTGATGACAAGAAAAAGGTTTTACAGGAGGGCCAGAGGGTTTTAAAGGAAGGCGGCAGAATACTGGTGGTCGATTGGAAGGTTTCTTCCCGTCTGGGGCCGGAAGAAGGAAGGATTTCCTCAGAGGATGTAAAAAAAATGGCAGAAGAGATAGGATTGAAACTGCAACAGGAATCGGAGGCGGGAAAATACCATTATCTTTTGGTTTTTGAGAAATAATAACATATATATATGAAAAAGGTTTTCTTTCTTTCTTTATTCCTTTCAGCATTTTTTCTTTTGCCGGGAGGCGCGGCTCTGGCCGAATGCCTTGACGATTCCGATTGCCCTTCCCAATGCCATAACGGATACGAATATGTTTAT